>NZ_CP014596.1:0-300000 GCF_001687105.1 Salipiger sp. CCB-MM3 | reverse complement strand
CAGCGCCTGATCATGATGTCGCGAAATCTGACAAGGGACCGCTCATGGGATGTGGCGCTGCGGCTAGAGGGAGAGGAGAAGGCCGAGCACCAACGCGCCAACGCTCCCTTGGTCGGGCTGATCGACTGGTTGCCGGTCGAGAAGAACTCCCATCTCCGCGGCCTGCGCGACGGCTTGCAGCATGTGCGATGGGAGCGCGTCCCAGGTTTCTCGCCACCGCTTTTCCATGCTCACCATCCGCTGGCGCAGGCAAGGGACCTCTGGCGACCGGGCAGGGGGCAACTCGCCGTGATCTCGCCCTTCTGTGACGATGCTGGGCTCGGCGCGCTGGGGCGCGATCGAATCCAGGCCCTTGTCGCCTGCGATGACTGGCTGGCCGCGCTGAAGAGCCCCTTGCCCCGCAGCCTGATGCTGGCCGATCACGGCCTGCCGGAACCCGACCCAGAGGCTGCGTTCTCGGCCGAGGACCGCGCCGGTTTGCATGCAAAGCTCTATGTCCTCGAACAGGGTGAAGATACAGTGATAACGCTTGGTTCGGGCAATGCCACTTCTGCCGGGCTGGGGCTGAATGGCCCGCGTAACATCGAGGTCTTCGCCAGTCTGCGCGGGCGGACGACCAATATCGGCGGAATCGGGCTCGACGGCGCCGGCATCCTTGGTGTTGGAGGTATCGGCCCCTTGCTGCAGGACTGGATGCCGCGGGCCCCGCGCGAGGATGAGATTGCGGCAAAGATTTTCAACGATGCCGTTCGGGCCGCACGCCACGCGATCATCGCCGCTGGCGCAAAGCTTAGTTTTGCTCCGCTGGAGGATCGCCTCTCTCTTAACTTGTCCCTCGTCTTGCCCGATTTGCCTGACATTGCAGAGATCCGTGCGCAGTTGGTGACGCGGGATAACGGTGTCTTACTTCAGGGCGCTGGTCCTTGGGATCTCGGCTCGGTGCGGCTCGCCGACGCGACCAGTTTCGTGCAATTCGATCTGTGCGGCCTTGATGGCGAGCGCGCAGGCTTCGTGACCAATCTCGAGGCCGAGGGGCTTCCCGAGGGGGATGCGCGGTTAAAGGCGCTGTTGTCGGACATCGTTCGGACCCCCGAGCAGTTCTTGAGCTTTGTCGCGGCCATGCTTGAACAGCGCCCAGATATCGAGGGAATGATTAGGGCTGCCAGCGAAGGCGGCGGCAGCGCGAGAGGCACCCGACCGGTACCTCCGGTTCTCGAGACCATGCTCGCGGCCTATCTCGATGACGACGGCCCGGCGCGGTTGCGCGATCTCGATCGCGTGGTCGGGCTGATGGGGCGCGACCTGGGTGGCGAGGTGATGCGGGAGTTTCTAAACCTCTGGGGTGAATTCAAAACGGCATTGGGGAAGGCGGCGTGAGCTTCGATCCGCAACAGCTACTTTCGGGGCTGAAACCTTTCCAGCGCGCCACCGTCGACTACGTGATGTGCCGCTTTGATGTCGGCGCACCGCGCTTCCTCGTGGCCGACGAGGTCGGGCTGGGCAAGACCCGCGTCGCGCAGGGTGTGGTGGCACATGTCCTGTCGCGCCTGCCCGAGGGCGAGCGCGCCGATATCATTTATGTCTGCTCGAACAGCGCAATTGCCCGGCAGAACCTGCGGCTGCTTAATGTCCTGGGCGATGCCGAGGTTCGCGCAACCCGCCTTACCCTGCTGTGCGACGCCACGACCCGGCTGCGTGACGACGCGGCCAATTTCATCGCACTCACCCCGGCGACGAGTTTTGACAAGTCTGGCGGGCTCGGTGTTGCCCGTGAACGGGCGCTGATCCGCAAGCTGCTGCAGGACCGCATCGAAGGCGATCGGCTCGACAATCTGCTGCGACATCCAGCGCAGAAGCACTGGACGGGATATGTGGCTGCGGCAAAACTTTCCGAGACGATCGACTGCGAAGCCACCGCGGAACTGCTGCTCGCCGACGGTATTGAAGAGCGCATCCGGACCGCCGACCTCGGCAATAGCGACGTGCGTCGCCCGATTGTCCAGGAGTTGCTGCAGCGGCTGGCACGACATGCCCTGACCTCGCTGCGCCCGAAGCTGGTGATCTTTGACGAGTTCCAACGCTTCCGAAATCTCTTTGCCGAGGGCGACAGCGAAGCGCAGGCCCTGATGCGGACGTTCCTTCAGGCAGAGGCTGCCGGGGCCCGCGTTTTGTTTCTCTCGGCGACGCCCTACCGAATGCTGACACTCAATGGCGATGATCCGACGGCTGGGGATCATCATGCCGATTTTCTTGAGACCATCTCGGTGCTTTATGGCGATGAGGGGCCGGCCGCTGCCGAAGCCCTGCGTGAAGAGATGCGCCGCTTTCGTGATCACCTTCGGGATTTCGCCCAAGGCCACACGCCGCAAGCCGCCGAGGCGCGTACAGCCGTCGAGAGCCGGCTGCGCAAGGTAATGAGCCGACACGAGCGGGTGGCGGGCGACAGCGGGGACGCAGGAATCCGGCGTAGGATCCTGTCTGTCCCTGTCCAGGCAGATGACCTGCGACAGGCCAAGGCCGTACATCAAGTCGCCAAGGCGATCCGGGGGCATGGCGCAGTCGAATACTGGAAATCTGCCCCTTATCTCTTCAGTTTCATGGGCGACTACGATCTTGCGAAGAAGATCAGGGCATTTCCGGCACGCGCCAAGCTGGCATCGACCGGAAAGCCTGCCATGGTTTCCGAGCACAAACGGCAACGCTTCGAGCGCATCCCTCCTGGCAACGGCCGGATGCGAGCTCTGATCGAGGAGACGCTCGATCAGACTGACCTTCATCGCAGGCTATGGTTGCCACCCTCGCTACCCTATCTGCAGGGGGGCGAAAGCCTGACAAAGACGCTGATCTTCTCGGATTGGCAGATGGTGCCCGAAGCGGTGGCGGCGCTTGTCTCCTACGAGGCAGAGCGCAGGCTGCGCCGCGAGCGCGGCTTGAGAGGTGCGCCGAAGAAGCGAGAGGTGCCGCTCCTGCGCCTGCGCACGAACGCCGAGCAGATCGGCGCCAGCATGCATGTCATGACATTGCTATATCCCTCGGCCTTCCTGGCCCGCGTGGTCGACCCGTTGCGGATCTGGCGTGAGCATGGGGCGATATCGGCCGTGGAGATGCAGGCCGAGGCCGAGAAGCTGATTGCCGGCGCACTTGAAGAAATATCGCTTCCTGAGGCAAAAGGGAGAGTTGCATGGGAAGTTCTCGCCCGGCTCGACCGGTGTGAGCCGGGCTGGGCGCGCGCGATCCGGGAGGGCCTTAGGGCGGGCTCCAGTCGCGAGGCGACTGGTGCCGCCGCCGCCTGCCTTGACGCTTTCGTCGCTGGCAGTCCGGAGTTGCCTGAGGCCGCCGCAAGCTCTGCAACCATCCGCTTCCTCGCACGTGTCGCCCTGGGCAGCCCGGCGACCTGCCTATTACGTGCTCTCAATCGCTATGCCGATCTGCCGGCTCCTCAACGCGCTTTCATGGCGGCGCAGGTTGCGATGGGCTTCCTCACACTCTTCAATCACCGCGAAGTACGGCCGCTGCTTCTCTCCGAGGGCAGCGAAGGCGCCTGGTCTCGCGCGCTTGATTACTGTGCCGAACATGATCTTCAGGCCGTCCTCGACGAATATGTCTTCCATCTAACCGGCGGAAAGCTGGTAGAGGGCCAGGAAGAAGGCGAGCCCGCGCATCGGGGCCTGGCTCGCCGTATGCGCGAGGCCATCGGTTTGCGCACCGCGCCGATCACTCTGCACAACCCTTTCCATGACGAGGGACGCTCGCGGCGCAGCATGCCTTCGCATCTCGCGGCCCGCTTTGCGGCCAATGCATCCCGGGACCAGGAAGGCGGCGGTGTGCGCATTGACACCCTCCGGGATTCCTTCAACTCGCCGTTTAGGCCGTTTGTCCTGGCCTCGACCTCTGTCGGTCAAGAGGGGCTGGATTTCCATCTCTATTGCCACCGGCTCTGGCACTGGAATCTTCCTGGCAACCCGGTCGACATGGAGCAGCGCGAGGGGCGAGTCCAGCGCTTCCTGAACCATGCGGTGCGGCTGAACATAGCAACCAATCACTCCAAGGCTGCTCGCGATTCGGAAGGTCCCGCCTGGCCGGCCATGATCGCCTCGGCAGAGATCGAGGTGAATGACCGCGGCGAAGCCAGGCTCGGCCTGAGACCGCATTGGCTTTATGCCGGCGATGCTCCGGACCCAGTCGAAATTGAAACCGTGCTGCCTCTGCCGCCACTATCCCGTGAAGCACAACGTGCCATGTGGCTCCTCCGGACAACGGCCCTTTACCGGCTCGCCTTCGGGCAGCCGCGGCAGTCCGATCTTCTTACCATCCTGGAGACAGCCGAGTTCGACGAGACAACAAGGGAGCAGCTTCTGATCCGCCTCGCGCCGCCGGTGGCGCCTTAGTTTTGTCGGAAGTACGCCAGTCTGGCGATGGGCCAGGTGACCTCCGTTAACCTCGACCCCGCCGTTCATTGCGCTCATTCGATGCTGAGCGCCAAGGTGGCACAGAGCCATCGCAAGACAGTGGGTGTGCGCGTCGTGAGACTTCTGCTCGGGTACATTGAGATGGATAGGGGCGTTCGCTATTTGGGCGCTGACCTAGTGTTCACCGTTTGACAGAAGATTCCAATCTTGGCTCCGGGGGGCTCGGTTGTTTGAGCTAAGCTCTGAGGGGCGGCAATGCCGGACCCTCTTGGCTTTCGCTGCATTTGCTGCATGCGCTCGGGTGTCGGGCCGCGATGCGCAAGTAGCGGACGGACATTTCTTGGCGACGCCGGGTGATCAAAGCTACTGTTCCTTGCTTTGACGAGGCTTCCAATGTCTCTCAACGCCAACTACTGTCTACGTTGCCGGGTGTAGGCTGAGATTGAAACCAACTCAGAAGTTGATCGAATGCTGGAAAAAGCGCGCCGAATGGCGATAAACTCATACCGTGTTTGCGGGGATATTGATGGTAGGGATTTTCAGGGGTTCCGCCCTCCAATTCAGCAGGAGAAGAGAAGGTTAGTAAAGATAGCGGTTATCGACGATCAACCATTTGAGGCCGGGGTAAATTTGCGAAACTTCGGATACGACATATCGGAAGTAGGTGATGTCAAGAAGCTCAATGAGATCGACATCTACCCCGTAATATTGTGTGATCTTATGAATGTCGGGATGTTTTTCGACGCAGACTCTCAGGGGGCGTCTTTAATTCGCGAGATACGCAGAAACTATCCATCCAAATATATTGCCGCGTACTCGGGCTCAAGTGCGAACTCTACGCAGGCACAAAAGGCAAAACAATACGCTGACTCCTTCATCAAGAAGGACTCAGATATAGAAACTTGGGTTGAGAGGCTTGATGAGCTTATAAGTCGAGCAACAGACCCAAAGATCGTTTGGCAAAGAACGCGAGCCGCTATGGTCGCCGAGGATGTGGATACCCGATCAATTCTTATACTTGAGGACGCTTATGTGCAATCCGTGACCAAAGCCAAACCTGACCTTAGTCAAATGCGGGCGGTGATAAATGGCGACAATTTCTCCTCTGCGGCAAAGACCATTATCCTGAATCTCGCATCATCCGCGATATTTGCCGCCCTAGCTTGAGTAGGTGAGTATGTTTGTGTTTCCTTCTGTATCTGGTCAACCTGACGATTACGAATTTTCTGACGGGCTTCTCTTTAGGCTCAACCCCGACCTTGGAGGCTCTGGAAAGATAAGAGCATACGCGCAAAAAACGAAGCCGGGATGGTACAAGATTGACTACAACTATAGCATGTTTGTTCATAAAAGCGCCGAATTTGGGCTCATTAGGTTTGTGGGTTTGCTGCCGAATGGAGACAAACCTTTAGCTGGACTTGGAGAGAAGCATCCTTTCTCCAAGAAAGAAATAGAGAGCTACGTAGAGAGCCTCGTTGACGGTGAGAGGCTGAACCGTGACCGCATCAAGGATGAGATTTCCCTATTAATTCACGACCTAAGGAGGTTCTCAACCTCAATATATCAGAATGCAGTCGCGACAAAGAAGGCGATCTTTGATGGAGATAGCGGTGAAGCGGAGATTAGAATAGAAAACACTCTCGCAGCTCAAGCCATGCTTGGAATAAGAACTGACATTCTTGACTTCACTGAGAGTCGCGGCGTTGAGCTAGAGGATTCAAATATACCTGTCTACAGAAGGTTTGACAAAGTCGTGAAAAGCTTTCAGCCTGGATGCAGACTGAAAAATATCGAACTGGCAATCTCAGGGTCATCTCACAGCCTTGTTCGCGGGCCGGATTGCGCCGAGATCATTGCGTACATCTTAATTGATAACGCCCTAAAGTACTCGCCACTAAATCACAACATCGGCGTTCGGGTTGATGAGTCTAAAGAACATGTATCTATTTCGATCACATCTCTCGGACCGGTTATGTCAGAGAACGAACTGCCTCGAATATTTGAGAAGGGGTTCCGAAGTGCTTCTGCTAGATTGCTGGATTCCGGAGGCACCGGATATGGGCTCTTTCTAGCCAAGTCTTTGGTTGCCAGATTTCATGGGGAAATCAGGTGCAGGCAATTCGGTGAAGTGACCAACACAAACAAGGGTGCATTTCAGGACACTGCCTTTGAGGTGATATTCCCTATATCGGAGTTTCGCGCGGCTCCGGTGTATCAACACCAGGAGAGAAAGGGCCCTCCTAGACAGCTCTCGCCCGCTAGAAAACCTTCAGTGGTGCAGCCAAGACGCGGAGCGTCCGCTACCAAAAAGACTAAGGTTGCGCGAGGCAATACACCATCTGCGGGCGTCACTCTCGCCAAAGAACCTGTGCAAAAGCGAAAGAACAAGCCTCGGAGAGGACGAAGAAGGGTTAAACCTACTGGCTCTGATTGAACCACCCCGAGCAAGATTAAGGTCCGCGGCGCGATTGATCAAGCGGCAGCTTAGGGCTGACATCAGCCGAATGCACTCGCAGTGTGGGCGTAGCCGAGCAAAGGCAGTTTGGCCTCGAGAGGCGATTTGACCGCTTCACTATAGGATGCGGGATCAATGTCTGACGCCCAGCTTCCATCGGGTACGACTAATATCACTCTTTCGGACCTACTGGAGGTGCATCATCCACAAGACCGGCTTCGCCGCACTCGTCTCAAGGCTCCGCCTGCAGACGCCGCAGCAGATTCCCGAGCTTGGCACAGCGGCAACAGCCCGCAACGGCGGGTCGAATAATCCGCTAACTGCTTATGGGAGAAAGGTCGCACCCAAGCCTCATATTGGATTCCTGCGAATTTCTTCTTTGTGGCTGGGGCTCATGGCCAATATGCAAATAGCGATTGTCAGGAGTTGCCTCATGGAAGATACGAGTTTTCCCGATTTTTCTGCCCAGCAGGGCGAGGGGTCTGAGCCGCAGGATGAACGACGGGGCATCCGTGATCTGATCCGGGACCGGGTTGAGCACCTTCGAGTCAGGCTGCTCGACAGCTCGAGGCGCAATCCGCTCATCCAAATTCCGTTCCGGCAAAACTCTTCGACATTGATCCGCTTCGTAGACGAGCTTCCGGACGTGCTCGCAAGGCGCCTTGCCGCGCAAAGTGCCATGCGGCTTGTTCCATTGCCTTCTATCGACAAACCCCTTCCCGACGAGGCCACCGACGAGTTTCTCGAGATGGTCGAGATCGCCCGGGTCTCCGATGAGCTCTACCTGGAAGCTTTGGCAGAACTCGACCCCGCTCACCCCGACTATGCGCAGAAGGAACTCGATCTCGAGCGCGCGATGAAGGACCGCGTCCGCGACGAGCTGGGCCTGCCGGAAAGACAGACAGCGGAAAACCCGTCTCTCGCCGCGCATGCGCGGGCGCACAACATCTCCCCGGACTATCTCCTGCCGCTTCCCTACGACGTGCATGACGACGGTCGACACGAAGATGCGGACATCCAGACCTTGCTGCTGCCTGACCGCCTGGACAGGGTTGGCCGCTCGCTGCACGATCGAGGCCATTCCTTCGAGCGCGAGACGGGTGTCAACGTGCTGCACGCGGCATTCGGTGTCCTGGAATGGAATGAGCCAGGATCGTCCCGTGCCCCTGCGCAATCGCCACTGCTTCTGCTCGAAGTGAAGATGTCCCGCAGGAAGACGCCCGGCGGCAACGAATATCACATCTGTGGCGAGAACGAACTCGAGATCAACACCACGCTGGCGCAAACCCTCGAGGCCGAGTTTGGCCTCGCCCTCCCTGCCTATGAGGGCGGGTCCATTGAGCGCTACTTTGAGACCATCCAGGACCTGGCTCCCGCCGGATGGCACTGGGCTCTGCGCCGCGAGGCGCTGGTCGGGGTCTTCCCGTCTTCCCGGATCGCCATGTATCGCGACCTCGATCCCGAGAAGAGCGTGGTGACCGAAAGCCCGATCATCGAGAAGATGCTCGCCACCGCGGGTGGGGACGGCGCGGTCTATGCGGATGTCTATGATACCGATGACCCCGAGGTCGAACGTCGCGTTCCGCGTCTGGTCATGGATGCAGACGCCTCCCAGTTCTCGACGCTTGTCGATATCGCCAATGGCAACAACGTCGCGATCGAGGGGCCTCCCGGGTCCGGCAAGAGCCAGACCATCGTCAACCTGATCGCTTCGGCCATGGCAGACGGCAAGAAGGTCCTCTTCGTCGCCGAGAAGCTCACTGCCCTCGACGTGGTTCGCAACCGCCTCGACGCGGCTGGCCTCGGCGAATTCATCCTGCCGCTCCAGGCAGGGCGCGGCTCCCGGGACGCCGTGTTCCAGAGTCTCGACGACAGATTGAAGATGGAGCCGCCGGCCAGCGGTTCGGCGCAATCCCACAAGGCGCGGCACGACGCCCTGGTGCGGCGCCGCAGTGACATGCAGTCTTACCTTGAGATGCTTGGCACCAAGCTCGGGGATACCGGTCAGACCGTGCATGAGGCCCTGGGCCGGACGATCGCGACTGCGGAGTTCCTCGACGGCTTGCCGCGAGAAATTCGCCGCATTCAGATGGTCGCGCCCGAGCTGATGAATGCGGACACGCGCGAGGAGATCGCCGGCGACATCCGCATGGTGGTCGACCGCCTCAACGACGCCGACCAGATCGCCGCCTTCTGGCGTGAAGTCGGCAAGGCGCCGCTGCGCAACGATGAGGCCGAGGACCTGTCTCGGGACTTCGCCAAGCTCGCAGGGGATATCGAAGCACTCCTCACCGATACGGCGGCAAGCGCCCTCAAGGCCTTCCTTCCCGAGGGCATGATCGCAGCAGACGAGGCGCTGACCACCCAGGCTCTCATGGCAATTGCCGGCAATCCCAACTGCGATGCGGGTCTCGCTGAGGCGCTGCTCGATCCATCTCTCCAGCAGGAAGCCCATGAAGTATGCGAGGCGCGCGAGTCGGCCACTGCAGCCGAGGGCGCGCTTCAGGAAGCTCTGAAGGAGCCTGACGCCGACGGGGTTGACGATCTCATCCGCGAAGCGGGCGACTTTGCAGAACGCAACGGCGGGCGCATCGACCCCTCTCAACTCGCGCAGGCAATGGCCGAGGTAGAAGCCAACTGCGAGGCCCTCAAAACGCAGCTTGACCTTGCGGTGGCTCTCCCCGCGCGCTGGGCTGAGACTGCCGAGCAGGATGGCACCACGCTTGCCGACATTCGGCTCGACATCGAGATGCTTCTGCGCGCCCCCGAGAATATCCTCAAGCGCCGGACCGCCGACGATGCGCGCGCCATTCCCGCCTCGGCACGCAGCGCGGCAACGACATTGCGAAAGCTCGAGAGTGACCTGCAGGGGCTGCGCAATCGCCTCCCCAGGGCCGGTGACCATGATACGCAGAAACTCAAGGCCGCTGCCGTCACCATCGAGACCTCTAATTTCCTGCGCATCTTCTCCAGTTCCTACAAGGAAGCATGGACCCTTTTCAGCGGCACGCTTGGGGGAGAGAGGAAAGCCGAGCGCAGAGACGCCGTGCTGGCGCTCAGGGACTATGCAGCCTGGGCCGAGAGGCGCGACGCCTTCACCGGCGATGCCCGGCTTGCAGCGGAGCTCGGAAATGTCTTCAGCGGCATGACAACCGATGGCGCAGCTCTGGAGGCCCTGGCGAGCTTCCACGACAATGTCGCCCGCATCTCCAAGGGGGACGAGCGCCTGCGCTATGCGCTCGAGACAGGCAACCTCGACAGCCTTCACGCCTTCGCGGATGCGGAGGCGATGCCTGCGCGCACCCTGTCGTCGCATGCAAGGGACATTACCGAGACTGAAGAACGCATCGCAGAGCTGCGCGAAGATCATCGTGCTGCGACCTCCTTCTGTCTGTCTTTCAAATGCCTCGGCGTCCTCGATGCTGAGATGATCGACCGCGCGAGGTTCGCCCGCGCCGATCTGGCCAGAGCCGAAGAACGGGCACGAAGCTCGCGGGCGGCGGAGCTTCTTGGAAATTACGAAGACACCCGCGAAATCCGCGTGGCCATCCTTGTGTCCCGCAACCTCTCGAAGCTGCCGAACCCGATGGCCGGCATCGAGCTTCTTCGCAAGGCAGATGCCGCGGATATCGTCGACGGCATCCAGACCCTCGCCTACGACTTCTTCCGGACGCGCAGCGATCTCTGTGACACGGCGCTCTGGATCGCCAACGACCTGGCGCTGGACTGCGCCGAGGAAGGCGATGAGTTTGACTGTCTCAAGGCACTGGCGCCGCGCACGAGGGCCATCAAGGAAGCCACCTCGCGGCCCGAGGGTCTCGTGGAGCGTGCGCGCCTGCTCCGGGCCGTTGCAGCCCTCGAGCAGCGCGGCCTCAAGGTTCTGACGGACTGGGCCCAGAGTGACGAAGGCCGCGAGCATCGCGCTGTGCTGCCCCAGATCACCGAGGCCATCCTTGCACGCAACCTGACGGATCATGTGCAGGACAAGTTCGGCCGGGTCCTCGACGCACGCGACGGCGCTGACCTCGACCGTCTGCGGAGCGAGATTGCCCAAATCGACCGTGAACTGACCACGCTTTCCCGGGCAGCAATCCGCGAAGAGCTGATCGACCAGTGTCTTCCGCCGGCCGGCAATGGCACCGGGAAGGTCGGCACCTTCACGCAGATGAGCCTCATTCGGCACGAACTCGGCAAGAGCCGTAACCGGATCGGTGTGCGAGACCTCACCGGACGGGCAGGGCGGGCTCTGATCGAACTCAAGCCCTGCTGGATGATGTCTCCCCTTGCGGTGGCGCAATACCTCCATGGCAAGGTCTCCTTCGATCTCGCGGTCATCGACGAGGCGTCTCAGATGACGCCCGAGAACGCCCTCGGTGCGATCATGCGTGCCAAGCAGGTTGTCATCGTCGGCGACACCAAGCAGCTCCCACCGACCAGCTTCTTCGCCAAGGTTCTCGATGAGGCCGATGAGGACGAAGACATCCGCTCGGACAGCGAGAGCATTCTCGACATGGCCAACACCAGCTTCACGCCGGTGCGCCAGCTGCGCTGGCACTACCGCTCGCGTCACCCTGACCTCATCGCGATCTCCAACAAGATGATCTACGACGAGAAGCTGACCATCTTCCCGGCGGCCCGTGATGGGGATGCCGAACTGGGAGTCGAGCTCGTCGAAGTGGCCGGCGAGTATCGAAAGGGGCGCAATATCCCCGAGGCTCGGGCGATCGTCGCAGGTGCCATTGAGCACATGCGCGAGCACCCTGACCGCTCGCTCGGACTTGCGACGATGAACAAGGATCAAACCGAAATCATCGTCAGCGAGTTCGAGCGCGAACGCGCCCGCCATCCGCATGTCGAGGCCTACATCGAGCGCTGGGCCGAGAAGGACGACGGCCTCGAGGAGTTCTTCGTCAAGAACCTCGAGACCATTCAGGGCGACGAGCGCGATGTCATCATGATCTCCACGCTCTACGGCCCAGAGGCTGAATCCGGCAAGGTCTACCAGCGCTTCGGGCCGGTGAACTCCGCACACGGGCACCGCCGCCTCAACGTTCTCTTCTCGCGTGCCAAGGAGAAGATCGTCACCTACAGCTCCATGAAGCCGACCGACATTCAGGCAGACGGCAAGGCCAAGGGCGTGGCAATGCTTCGCGCCTGGCTCGAGTTCTCGAAGACGGGCCAAATTGGCCAGATCGAGGGCGAGGGGGCCAAGCACGGCACGCCGGACAGCCCGTTTGAGAGCTTCGTCATCTCGCAGGTCGAGGCCGCCGGCTTCGAGGCCGTACCGCAAGTCGGGGCCTCCGGCTTCCGGATCGACATTGGCGTGAGGCACCCGGACTGGCCCTATGGCTTCATCCTTGCGATCGAATGCGACGGGGCGCCCTATCACAGCTCGCGCTCCAGCCGTGATCGTGACCGGCTTCGCCAGCAAGTACTCGAAGGTCTTGGCTGGCACTTCCATCGCATCTGGTCGACCGACTGGTTCCGCGATCCGCGAGGTCAGATCGCGCGTCTGCGCGACGCGCTGCACGCCGCGCTTGAGCGCGCCAAGAGCGATGAAATCCGGCGCCGCGAGGAACGCGCTGAAGCAACAGAGCGCGCCCGGCTCGAAATCGAAGCTTCGGTCGCCCGTGCTCATTGGGAAGCAGAGGAGGCAGTCGCTCTTGCGGAGGAGGTGCTCGAGGGTCAGAAGTCCCAGAGGCCGGCGCGGCGCGGTAAGTCCGCGGAAGACGCTGTCGCAAAGAGCCCCCAGGGTCTCCTCTTCGGGGATGCCGACTTCACCTTCCCGGGAGGTGCGAGCCTTGCCGAGCAAGCCATGTCCAAGCTCGAAGCCCATCGGGAAAGCCATGCCTTCGACCGGTTCAACCGCTCGGCCACACTGCGCAAGCGTGGCTTCTACTGGCTCGGCTTCCTTGAAGGGGTGGCAGCCTCCGAGGCCATCGAGGAGGGTGAAATCGAAGCCATGATCAACGAGGCATGTGAGATTGATGCCTTCCTCGGCTTCACCGGCGAGGATACCATCGGCGAAGCACTGAACCTGGCGCTTGCCGCCTGCGGCGACGACGTTCTGAAAGCCATCAAGCTCCACGCCGAGACCATCGCCGCAAGCCTCGGAGATCCGGAAAAAGACAGCGAAAAGGATCTGGTCAACACCTTCCTCGGCTTCTGCGCCGGGGTCGTATGCGACGGTCAGATCACTTCCGAGGAGGCCCGCAAGATCCACGCTCGCTTCCACTCCGAGCCGGTACTGGCCGAGGCGCCGATCTTCGCTTCCCTGCGCTGGGCGGTCGACGGCGCACTTGCGGATGCAGAGCTGGACGAGGCGGAGGCAGAGGAGCTGCGCGAATGGATCGCGGCTCTCGTCACTGACGGGCATGCGGACACTGGTGTGGCCAATATCGGGGGCGTCATCGCACCCACAGACCCGATTTCCGATCCCGCCCAGCTTTCCTTCGATGGGAAGACCTTCGTGCTCACCGGCAAGATGAGCATCGGGCCGCGGTCTCTTATTGGCGCCGAGCTGACCCGGCGCGGTGCCGTCCTGAAGTCGAGCGTGACCGACGAGACCGACTTCATCGTCGTGGCAACCACGGCCTCACGAGCATGGAAGACCACGCACTTCGGCACGAAAATCGAGGCAGCCCGAGGCAAGATCGCGGATGGACACCCCATGCGCTTCGTCACCGAACGTGCGCTTGCGGAGGCATTCCTGACGGTCAACGCATGACTCCCCCAGGATGAAACGCCGCGCGGCGCAGCCCTGGGGTTTGCGCCGTGCTTATTTTTGCGGGCTAGGCTGCGCGCCGCGAGATATTCAGCTCCTTGGCCGCCTTGCTACACGATCAGGGTTTCTCAGCCTCCATCATATTCCGGACGATGTCGATGAAGAGATCGAGCCTCCGGATGCCAGTGATCGGTGTTCCGGTTAACCCCAACCAGGTGTGCCGCAATCATTGCACTCCCATCCAGCGCCACGCATCGGTCCGGGTATATCCCCACCGGCACCGCTTGGTCGAGCCACAGCGCGGGCAGCTCTGGTCGTCTTCTTCCTCGCAGCGGGCATCAAGAGCGAGCACGGCCTTGACCCGCCGTTGGGGGTCTGTCGTGGCTTTGCCAAGCTCGGCGAGCTGCTGCGGCGTTAGGCGAAGCCGGTCTTGTGCATGGTGCTCCTCCGTAAGGTCCGAAGGAGTGATATTAGCCGTTTCTGCCGGCACGAAGGACGACCAACACGCTATGCTGACATTTCCGATCGGCGACGAGTGTCTGGCGTAGCTGCAATGCTGCAGGCCGTCCGAGAGAAAGCTATGGGCTGCCGCCTGCCGACACCGCGGCTCGTCTCACGAGTCACTCCGGGCTGGCATCGGCCAATGTTCTCGCAGCGAACGCGCGTCTCGGCAGAGACAAACTGACATTTTCTGCCGGGTTAGCCGTGCGCATCAGTCAGTAATTCAGCCATTAGCAGAACGCGTAAACCGAGTCCGCTCTTGATTCCTACATGCACCATTTCTCGCAAAGAGATCAAGTAGATGCGGCTTATTTTCATTTGTTTCGAGAAATGATCTTCAGCCTCTCATGGTTCGAGATTTTTTCTGGGTCCACACTCGCCACGTAGTCGGTCCCCTTGCAGCTACCCTCCGCCCAAAGCTCCCCTCCGCCGAAGGGCTTGGTTGCAAATGCCTCGTAGCCTTCGAAATCGTCTCTCATGGGAATGTATGCCAGTCGACCACAGTGGAAGACGACTTCGATGCGATGTCTTTCGGGCAGCAGGGCGAAATCGTCCAGAAAATCCTTCATTTTCTCAGGTGACATATGGTCCTCATGCTTTCTATCAAAATCTAGATTGGCCAAACTGATCTCGCGCGAAGAAGAAAATCGAAAAGTTTCGAAAATTCTCTTGGCAGCTTCAGGCCGAATGGGTTCACGACATCAAGTGTCCCGACAGGCGGCCGAACTGCTTTGTCTCGCCGATCTACAGAAATGTGGCAGGCTCCGGCGCTGAAGGACCGTGTTCGAAACTTCCTCGCAAGGGGTGTTAGGGTCAGGAATGCCGTCAGGGCACGGGCTTCCCCTTGGGGTGTTCGATCACAGCGGGGCGAGGGCGCGCGTTGGACAAAGGTCGGGCCACCTAGGCCCAGAGCCTTGGGAACACGGCCTCGGCATTTCGGTTGGTGTGCCCCGGTCTGTGCAGCGACAAAGGTTAGGCACTGCCTGTGCTGCCTCCACCTGGCTCGGCGAATGGGCTTGCTGCGCCTGTTCTCTTCTTAACTCGGAGCTGCGCTGCCGTCTGCGCGTCCTACCCTCGCCAGTTGGTTCGAGTGGGTCTTTTCAGAAATGCGTCGTGGCCGAGATTGCCTCGAGTCTTGTATATCCGGATAGGTGCAAGGGGCGGGGATAGGTGCCTTTTGTGATTTTTTGCCGAAGCAAATGCCGCCTCCGGGAATGGCTCTCTGCATCCATTGTATCTTCTCCTGCGTGCGCGCGAAAATTTTTCAAATATTTACTTCGCAATTTTCTGGAATGGCCAATGTCTTGATTGACAGAACGAAGAAAGGCCTCCGCATCTCCATCCACTCCAGAACTGCCGAATTTCTTGAAGGTCGTACAGGCACTTCCGCCACTCACCCCGGATGCGACCATCGGGCCGAATGCCCCCGGAATACCTCAAGATGGAGAATATCGATGAACTCGATCATTCGCACGCACATTGCAGATGTCCCGCATGGACAAATCCTGGATGCGGCGCTCGTACGTTTCGGCGCCTATCTCGACGCCGAAGCGGAGTCGCTGGAGAAGCTGCTGGCACTCGCCGGCCATGTCGACGTCGAAAAGAACCTTGCTGATCTGCTCGACCTGCATCTCGAGCCCGGTGCGACGCTGCAAGATGTCCGTGCGCTCCTCGAGAATGCGTTGAAGACCCTCGAAACGCTGGCGGTGCGGACGCGGGCCATCCCCACAGACTTTGCTCCCGAAGCCGTGGTTCCGCCGGACTTCGATGCCTGGGTCCGTTGGTCTGGCGCGCGCCTGGCCGACATCTGCGCGACGCTGCGGCACGCCGTCGCCGCATAATACAGCACCCCGGGCTGCTCGGATGCATTTGCCCTTCAGCGTCTATTGTCGGTCTAAGCTTCCCGTAGCCTGAGGTTTTCCGAACCAGACGATCCGGACCCATCTCCTCGAAAAGGAGATGGGTCCATTGCCATTCGAACTCTTCAGAGAACCGCTTATCCCAGCCAGTGACGCCGGCTACACGACAGATGAGCTACGCCGCTACCTCGGCGTTGGGCGCAACAATGTCACGCCGGTCCTGAGCCGCTTTGGCATTCTGAAACTGCACGGGGTCGTTCCAGAGACAGTGCTCTGGCACCAGCTATTCGGGCTCGCTCCGGCAGACGACGCAGCCCTGCAAGCGCTTCGGGAGCCGCTGGCAAACACCACTTGGGTGTCCCAAGTCACGCGAGTCCCCGTGTCGACGCTGCGGGACCACCTCCGCACCGGCCGCTGGGCCTATGACGCAGGCATTCAATTGGGTGACACCACCGGAGGTGGCCCGCCGCGGCTCCGGCGCTGGATTCCCGCGCTCATCCGGAGCCGTCGGCTCGGCGTGCAGCCGCCAAACTTCACCCACGTCCCGCCACGTGCACAGCTTCCTGACGATGGTTCTTCGCCTCTGGCAACCGGCCGGGAAGGCGAGGGCATGCCAGCGTTCGAGGACGTATTTTCGGCGCTCTTCGGCGCGGGCTCAGGGTTTCCCCGGTAACGCCGAAAATAACACCCCGCGGGGAATTTTCGGGACCGGAAAACTTCCCGGTTTTTATTACCGGAATCCCGATAACGGCCAATCTTCCCGATAACGACACCCAGCAAAGGAAAGGCATTTGGTCATGAAAACACCAACGATGCTCGACATTCTCGCGTTCGGGCGCGCGCATCAAGACACGACCGTCCAGCAGTACGCGACCCATCTCGGCCGCCTGTTCGACAAGCGCGGCTATGCAGAGCGGCACCTGCGCGCGCTCGACGGATCGCTCGAGACCTACCGGCAGATTGCGCCGAGGTATCGAAAAGGGGACGCGCGCCTCAGCCAGAAGATCCGCGATTGGGGCATCAAGCCCGCGACCTACAAGCAATACCAGGCTGACGGGCGGCGCATGATCGAATACGCCCATGGCGATCTGCAGAAGCGTCGGGAGCGTCGCGGGCGGCAAGACGGCTTCGCGCGGCTCCATGCCGTTCTTCCCGACCTCATTGCAGCGGTCCTTCTGAAGGAATCGCAGGCGCGCAATCTGCCGCGCCTTTTTGATCTCGCGCGCGCCAGAGGCTGGGACATGGCCGATCTCACCCGCGATCGGATTATCGACCTGAGGCGCGACTGTCTGAGTTCAGACGAATGGGGCCGCGTGAAGCAAGGAGCGGCCTGTCTCGACTATCTCAGGCAGTTTACGACGTGCCTGGCGCTGCTGCCACCCCACGAGATCGGCTCTCTCGCCGGCATTCTGCGGCTCGATAGGGAGATCCCCGAGTTCCTGGCGGATGAGGCGCAGCTGTGGGTTGAGGGAGTGACGGTCGTCTGCCAGGAGGGCATGCTCACCGAGGACGCGCGCGTAGCGACGTCAAAGGAGCACTCCGAGGGGAGCAGGGGCATCTACACCGCCGCCCTCCGGACCTACATTCGCACCGCCAAGGACGTCTGTGAGCTGCACTCAGTGAATGGCCTGACCGCTCTGTTCCGGCCGGATGCGATCGAGAAGGTCTTCGTCCTCCTTTGCAAGAGGTCCGGCTCCCCCGGCAGCCTGTCGCCGCGGTCTCTCGCGAGTTATGCGAATAAGCTCAAGCTGACGCTCATCCACCGCGGGCTCGATGGAGAGGCGGCCAAGATCGAACAGCTTCTGAAATCCCTGCCGATCCTCGCGGAGGGGCAGGCGGCGGGCCAGCTCATGTCTGAAAAGACCAAGACCTGGTGCCGGGATTTGCTCGCCGATCCAGTCAAGGCGGAGCTCTTCGAGACTCAGCACTTCCTTTACGCAGAAAATGCCCTGGCTGCATTGGAACTGGCCGAGATTGAGGGGATCGATCTGCTGGGCTTCAGTCAGGCGCCGGAGGTGCAGCCGCTCTCTCCCGAACAATCGGACCTTGCGAAAACACTTCTTCGCCGAGCCCGGATGTACGGAGTCTGTGCCGCGTTTTCCGCGATCGAGCTCGAAGGCGCTCCGTTCCGGAAATCCAACGTGATCCGTGATTTGAGGCTCGCCGGGCACCCCCAGACCTTCTTTGATCATCGCAACGACCTCTCGCGCCCGCGCCTCGAAATCCATATCCCGAATGAGCTTCTCAAGAACGGCGAGGCAATGACGAAGCGTAACCAGCACATGCCCCGTTTTGTCTTCGATCGGTGTGGTCTCGGGGGAGATGGTTTCCGCATCTTGTCTTTCTATCTTTCGCGCATCCGGCCGCTCTTCGGGGGGGCAACGCTGTCGGACCAACTCTTCCCGGCGCTTGAGAACGAAGACCGGCATCTCGTCATCTCGACGTTTGATGGCTGGCTTGCACATTGCTCTGCCGCGATCGGCCTGCACCTGCTGCCGCACAATTTCCGGCATGGGCTTTGTTCGCTTGAGATCAACGATGATCCGGCGTGTTATCCCGAACTCGAAGCCGTCACCGGCGATACCGAAGCGACACTGCGCAGGTACTACGCCTTCATCGACGCTCAGCGACGGATCCGGAGCTTGCAGACGCGGAGATACGAACGCCGGTCCCAGCTGACCGCCGCACGACCTGAGAGGGTAGGAGACACGGCATGAAGATTTGGGAGACCCTGGCTAAGCCCGTATGGCGGCACTTGGTCCACTCCCCGGGTTTTGAAGGGCTCGGGGCCGAAGCGATCCAGGTCACCGACTGCTTTTTTGATTTTTTGCTGGCGCAGCAGATCATGGCGCCTTCGGGAAGAGATGTTGTCCAGTGGTTGGTTGAGACGCGGTCAATCGATACGAGCCATGATATTGATCTGCTTGAGGAGGTTCTTGCGGTCTGCCAGCCAAGCTTTCTGGCCGAGATCCGGGCCGCACGAGCCCTCGCCAAGGGGCCAAAAGAAGCGCTCGGGCAAGCCGACAGCCTCGAGGTTTCCGCGCTGGCTTCCGCCGTTCCATCTGCACCTGCAGACCATGTGTCTGTGGATTGGGACCCGATCGCGCGGCCGCCTCGAAAGCCCCCCATTCCGAGACATGTCTCGGTTGCGCCGTGGCAGTTGCCGTCCGCATATCAGACCGCGTTGCGGAGGGCCGCAGACGGCCTGCCCGGTGCGAAGGTCGGGATGCGTGTGCCTTCGCGCAGCATGGTGCTGCGCATGCGCGAAAAGCTCTGCCAGTATGCCTGGACTACCGCCGAACGGAGGGCTGATCCTCGCCTTGGCCTCGCGGGCGTGGATCTCTACTTCGGTGAGCTGAAGGCGCGGCTGGTGAAGAAGCACCACGGAGTGCGGTGGGCGACATTGCGCGCGACAGCAGACGCCCTTCTTTTGTTTTGCCGATACAGTGGACTACCCGACGAGCTTGCAATGCACCTTGCGTCCTACCGCCGGGAATACGAGGCCCGTGAACTTGGCCAGCGCGCCCTGAAATTCTACGGGTTGGCCAAGACCGGGAACTCCACAACGCGGATCCTGGAGATGGCTGACACATTGCTTGCCGGTGTCGCGGCGGAAGACCAAGCCGCGAGACGGCACCGCATGCGCAACGCGGCGGCCATCCTCTCCGTTTTCGGCAATGCGGCGCTTCGCAATGCCTCTGCATATCTGGTGTTTGGCGAGTCCCTTTTTTGGGAGGCGGGCGAATGGGTCATCCGAACACGGATACAAAAAACGCATGTCCGCCGTCCGGAAATATTCGAGTTCCCGCTGCATCCTTTGGCGGGTCGTTTCATTGATGCGGTGCTCCAGGGCGATGCCTCGCCGGCGCTCTTACCCAAGCTTCGGGAACAGGCGTTGGCATGCAAACGACCGCTGTTTGTTCTGTCTGACGGCGCGCCTGCGGCGCATTCCTATGTTCCGCGAGTTTTCAGAGCGTTGACTGGCAACAGCTTCACCACACTGCGCGTCATGCTCTATTCCGACGCCGTCGCGGCCCATGGGGTTGAAGGTATAGAGCTTGCAAAGCCATCCGCGCACCATGCCAGCACGGAGGTCGTCAAGCAGCACTACATCGCCGAACAGGTCGCAGAGGTGCACGCGACAAACCTGCGCCAGCGGCGTCAAAGGCGCCAGGGCAGCCTGATCTCAGCGCAGCAGGGTCTGTTGAGTGCATTGGATGACGCGTCGGCCATTTGAGCCGGGGGCGCGCCATGTCGATTGGCCCGGTCCGCCATCGGCATTGATCTTATTGCGGCAAGTCGCCTGGCGTGGGGTCTGTGGCCAGCACGAATTACCCCAGAACGAATTTGTTCGTGGGCTGATCCTATCAAGAGGTCCGAGCAAAATTCTGATTCACGGATGCAACGAGGTTCCCGATCGGGTACATCTGGCGTAACCTCGACGCGAAGACTCATTGATGATCCCGAGCGGTAACATTCGAATGCGCAGCGCGGAACACGACGATGACGACGATCTCCCCTATGATCTGAAGCTACCGCCGGCGCCGGGCGTCGACGATGCGCTGAGGTTCGGGGAAATGGTCAGGGCGCGTAGGAAAGCCCTTGGCCTGCGTCAGGCGGACATTGCACATGCCACCGGGATGGGCCGACGGTACATAGTCGACCTGGAGAAGGGTAAGCCGACCCTGCGGCTCGGGCCGGCTCTCATGATCGCACGCTATCTCGGAGTTGAACCCGATCTCGTAAAAGAGGTGCCGGCGGCACCGCGCGATGCTCTCCCGGAGTGGCTACCGGACGATGAGGCCTAGAGATCAGTTGTCGACACCTTGCTGTCTCCGAGCTTTATCACTGGCTCGGCTGATCTCTTGCGTCTGCCAGAACCAAGAGGTCTGATGAGTGGCAGGTCAGCGTCACTTCCAATTTCGCGCATTGAAGCGGTAATTGGAACGGTCGCGCTCTTTTCTTCCCCATCAGTGCTCTGTGCCATCTGCATCTCCTTCTGCGCTGGCCCCAAGGAGTGGCCCGAGTTCAAAGCTAATTCATGGTCGGCGTTCATTCTATTGGTATAAAGGTCTCTGGCTCCGGCACCCAATTTTCGAGAATGCCATGCGGCTGTTCCATGTTGTAGTGCTCTAGCCATCGTTCGATGAGGAACAGCCCCCTCTCGCAGCGAGAAGAAGACTTCGCTTCTTGGGCAGCTCCAAGCCCACCTGCGTTTTGATCTGATCTTCCGAAGACCTCACACCTTCGCCCTGAAGGGCGCCAGCACTCTTCGCGGCCGCGGACGTCATTCTTTAGATGACCACGCCGGCACCACCGTGAGCCAACGATCAAGCTTGATGCTCCCTTGGTAGCCTTCTTCGCTGTCTGTCTTGTTCCAGCCAACCAGGGCAAAGACCATCGCCGAGAATCTCTGTCCGTCAGCCCCTGGCTCGAACCCCTTCTGCATCTTGCCGATGCGAACGCGACGGCCCTTGCGCTCGGCAAATAGGTGCCAGGGATTGCTGTCTGCCTGCAGTGTTCTCTCGAGGATCAGGCGATCTCCAACGCGCAGATTAGAGATTGTCCGCCTCACCCCCTCCCGGCTCTCCTCAGTGCTGGTGCATCGAAACCCGTCCCAAGCCGGGAAAGACAGAAAGACATCGCGAACAGAGCAGGGCATCAGGCGCGGCGTGATGGCGGCTCTCACCGCCTCCGGATGTGGCGCAACATTCAGCTTCGTGAGATGATCTGCGGAGCGCCCATCCAGCATCTTGCGGAATATCCCAAGGCCGGAAGACACAAGGCTCAAGCTGTGCCTGGCGCGGGTGGCAGCCACATAGAATAGCCGGCGATCCGCATCCTTTACATTGAGCGTATACCCCTTGGCCCATCCGGCCTCGAGAACCACAACATTGTCGAACTCAAGGCCCTTAGAGCTATGGGCTGTCAGCACCGCGACGCCGCTCTGCCGTGGCCGCCAGCCGTGCGCCCACTCCATGAACTCGTCGAGCAGCTGCCGCGCAGGCAATCCCCCGCTCTCACCCTCATCCCACGACAGGTCACGCAGCCACTCGGCGATGGGAGCTGACCAGCGGTTATCGAAGCGCTCATCAAGTCGGGCAGCGGCTTGATCAGCATCCTCCTTGCATATGAGGCGACCCAGACGACCCATCTCTTCGAGCCACCCCCGAACATGAAGGGCTTCGCGGACCCGCGCCATGGGTACCAGCCCCTGCAAGTCCCGGGATACCTCTATCCCCGCAGCTTCCAGGGCGCCCTCGACCACGGCGATGTGCTTGCGGTTCCGGACCAGGACGGCCGTTGAGGGCCATTTCCACTGCGCCTTGGGAACCTGACCTGAAAGGCCGAGTAGACGCGCGGCTGCGATGGCAGCTTGAAGCTCGATAGAGCCGTCTTCGGCCCAGCACAGGGCGACCTTTCCGAGGTCGGGACGCTGGGACTGGAAATACGCCCCCTGCAGCGGGTCTCCGCACCGAGCGGGGTTGATCTCGATGGGGTTGAGCTTGAGGCGATCGGAGCATCCGGAGATGATCTCCGCCGCGGCCGCAAGAATGGCCCCGCTCGATCGATAGTTCCATGTGAGCTCCGGGCGTGCCGCCCCCGGGAAGAGTTTCTCGAAGTCGCGGATGTGTTTTCCGCTCGCCCCGTCGAAGTCGTAGATGTTCTGATCGTCATCGCCCACGGCGCAGAAACGCACGTCGACGACCGGCTCCGGCACCTGCTCTCCGCCCTTTACGGTAAAGACGGGCTTCACCCTGGTTTGCCGCGCGGAAGACTTCTGGCTCTGCTGCGAAATCTCTCTGATCAGATCGAAGGACGTGTCGGTGACATCCTGGAACTCATCGACAAAGGCCCAGCGGAACCGCCGCAGCAGGATGTCCGACATGTCGCCGTTGGCTCGCCTGTGCTCTCGAAGACGCTCGCTCGCAGACTTCAGTATCAGATCGAAGGCAGTGGGCGGTCCTTCATTCAGGTCTTCGCCTTTGCGGGCGATTGCCTGTTCGGGCATGGCCTCATCCGAGAGTTCCGCAAAGGACTTGCCGAGCACCTGGAGGGCAAAGGAATGATAGGTGTAGACCGCCACCAGGGCGCCGAGGCGTCCAAGCGCGGTGTCTTCCCGAAGCCTTTCGCGAATTTCTTCGGCCGCGCGGCGGCTGTAGCAAAGGGCCAGGATCTGGTCGGGTGGCACCCGCTCGACCGAGACCAGCCAGACAATGCGCTCGACAAGGACCCGCGTCTTGCCTGCTCCCGGGCCCGCGAGGATGAGGGTGTCCTGAAGCTCGGTACTGCCATGCACAATTGCCGCCTGGCGTTCATCAAGTCGGGAGCGAAGTTTGATCTGCCGGCCGACAGGCGCCGGCCGGTTGTTGCGAACAAGCTCAAGCTCTGCGCCCTCGTAAACCGCCTCGAGGCTCTCTTCGGAGGCGTCCTTGAAATATCTGCGCAGAAGGGCAGGCGCCTGGCTTTCGTCTTCCAGCACCTGGCTGCCAAAGCCGTCGACGAGGTGCAACTGGCGGATTTCCTCCTGCTGGAAGGCTTCCACCCCGGCCGTGAACATGTCCTTGGTATAGGACCGAACGGTGATATTTGTGCTGCGCTCGGCAACCCGGACGGTGCACTCCTCCCTAGGAGGATAGAGCCCTCGGGACACCGTGATGACCTTGAGTTCCGATAGCTTTCGCAGATGTCGGCGGCAGAGTTTCTTCGCCTCAGCCAGCGTCAGATGACTTCCATCTGGCCTCCTCCAGGTTTGCTCGAGATCCATGTCGAGGGAAACGAGCGTGTCGAGCAGTGTCTCGAGTTCAACCTCAAGGAAACGCTGGTCGCCGGCCAGGTGCCGCAAGGCCGCAAGAACCCGGGCAATCTGGCGGTTCGATCGGAGCGGCAGGTCTGAAGCATCATCAAGATCATGGGGTAGCTTCAGGGACAGCGCCCGGGTCATGCCGGATGGACGATCCTCCATTTCCAGAAGACCGAGCTCCGAAAGCTCTTCGAGGAGCTGCAGCGCCTCCTTGGGAAAGAGCTTCACCTCCTCGGGCAGCTTGCCTTCGGCGCGGCGTGAGACAATCATCAGGGTCGTCTCTAGAGGTTTCTCCAGCAGGGCTGCATCAGCGGCGCCCTTCTCTTCTGATCCCTCTTCCTGCTCCGCAGCCGCCGCCTCGCGCTCCTCGAAAAGGTCCGTCACCGCATCGAGCACCGCCTCTCCCTTGAGCGCCCATGTCTCGACGATCTTCTCAGCGGTTCCCCGCGGTCCGAGCCCGACCTCAAGTTCCACGACCGCATGCAGCAGTCCCTTCTCCTTGAGGCGATTGAGCGCCTGGGAGAGGTGCGACAAGGCCGGAGGCCGCTTCGGGTTGCACGCGTCCGCCAGCGCTTCCTTGTCTTCTGGCAGGGCAGGGATCTCTCCAGGGCACTTCTCCAGCTCTCTGGCAAGGACGTCGACGATCATCCCTTCGATCTTCGGCAGCGCGCTGCGCTGGGCGATCAAGGAGGAGAGCGCCTCCATCTGCACCCGCAGGTGGGAGAGGGACTGCTCATGACGCAGCTTCTCTATGAGCCCGTTGGTTTCGAGCTCATCGACGATACGATTGATGCGGTCGCTCTGGAACTTCAGAGATTTGCCGGGATCCTTGCCTTTCGGCAATCCGAGGACATCGCGTGCAACAAGCCTGTAGGGAAGGGAGAGTGTCGGCCGCAGGGCGCTGTTGTCCCTGGCATCCCGGAGCCTCCGACGCAGACCCAGAAGATGGGCAAGGATGGTATCCATGTCCTCCTTGGCGAGATGGCCGCGCGCCAGGCTGGCATGCCGGCGGTCCATCTCCTCGGGATCCCGCAGCATGATGCAGGTCGCAGCCCTGCGGTCTCGTCCGGCGCGTCCCGCTTCCTGGGCATAGGCCTCGAGAGAGGCCGGAGGAGCCGCATGCACCACGAGGCGCACTCTCGGGGTATCCACGCCCATGCCAAAGGCGATGGTCGCTACAACCACCTTCAGATCGCCGTCGGCGAACGCTTCCTCCACCCGTGCTTTGCGCTCCTTGTGAAGTTCGGCATGATACGCTGCTGCGCGGTGCCCTCGCCGCATGAGCTGGGCCGCGATCTCCAGGGTATCCTTTTGCCGGTAGGCATAGATGATCGCCTGCCCGTTCCCGGGCAGCAGCTGCGGATCTCTCAGAAGCCTGTCGATCTGGTCGTCGAGCTCCCCTTCGCGCTCCAGTACGCGGTAGGTCAGGTTGGGCCGGTCGGCGCCGCCATCGATGACCTGCAGCCTCCGGCCCAGGCGCTGGCTGAAAACTGTCTGTATGTCTTTCCTGGTTTCCGGGCGGGCTGTGGCCGTCAGGCAAAGAATGGTTGCCCTGTCGCTTCCCTTCGCGCCGCAGTCGCGCGCCCAGGAGACCGCCCTCCAATAGT
Organism: Salipiger sp. CCB-MM3; assembly: GCF_001687105.1. NCBI lineage: Bacteria > Pseudomonadati > Pseudomonadota > Alphaproteobacteria > Rhodobacterales > Roseobacteraceae > Salipiger > Salipiger sp. CCB-MM3. The sequence goes on along the minus strand of NZ_CP014596.1, from coordinate 274,641 downwards.
CTCCCCTGAAGCCCTTTCCCCATGTCGGCACACAGTGGACCTCGTCGAAGACCCACATGCCGATCCGCCGGCTCTCAAGGAGCTTTCGCATCGCGGCCCCGCCAAGCCCCTCGGGCGAGATGTAGAGGAGCGCCGTGTGACCCGACCTCACCGCGTCGAAGACCCGCTCACACTCAACCGCATCGAGATCGCCATGAAGCCGGTCAACGCCCGGGAGGTTCTCTGACTTCGCCTTCTTGATCTGATCTTCCATCAGGGCTTTCAGGGGGGAGATCACCACAGCGAGATCGCCGGTGCGCGCATGCTGCTCGAGGGCAGGGACCTGGAAGCAGCGCGACTTGCCGGTGCCCGTCGGCAGGATGCCAAGAGTGTCGCGCCGCGCGAGCGCAGCCCTCATAACCTGTTCCTGATACGTCAGATATCCCAGATCAAAGGGCGGCTGGAACGCAAGGATCTGTCCCGGGGCCGGCGGAAACCAGTGCGCCATGCTCTCAAGCGGAGTTCCATGATCCCGGCAGCGGATGCAGGATCGATGACTGCACCGGCGCCGTCCGAGGTCATCAAGCGCGAGTTGGAACTCGGGGAAGGTCTCCAGCAGCCATCGCGCGGGAGCGGCCCGCTCGACCTTATGGCGATGCCAGCTAAGGGCCCAGGCCAGAGGCCAGCCATTGCCGGATTTGAACGCCATCAGCACCTGGTCATGCAAGCCGTGAAGGCAGAGCGTGTCGCCAAAGATCGCGCGTATCTTGGGGACAACCACACGGGCAGCCTCTAGCGGCGCGCTGGGCAGCGGCTCAATGCTTTCGAAAATGACCTCGAAGAGGAACTCATAGCCAAGAGACGCAGGTCCAAGGCAGCAGAGCCAGCAGAGGATCTCCAGCCAGTCCCGATCCATTGCCCGGAGGCGTTCCACCTCATCGCGAAGCAGCAGAACAGAATTCCTGGCATCCTCCTCCGGATCGGGGAGGACTTTGTCTTTCTCAAGGTAGGGCTTTTCCAGCCTGTGCGTATCGTTTGCCGGGAAGGCGAGGGGGCTTAGCCATAGCGTATCGACCAGGGGGATATCCGAAAGCGTCGTGCCAGCCAGAGACTCGAGCTCGGGGATGTCGAACCGGGCCGCATTGTGGCCTATGGCGAGCCGGCGGCGCCTCAACTCCTTGACGACATCACGTGCGCTCATGCCCCTGCGCGAAGTCTCGATGTCTTTGAGCGCAGAGACAGCAGGAATGGCAGCAGCGTCCCGAAGCGTCAGCGGGCTGCCGGCGCGCCCTTTCATTTCAAGATCGAAGGATGTCGCGAGCTTCAGAAAATCCGCGAAGTTTCGAGGCTCCCGCCTTCGCGAGAGTGCCGTCAGAGGCTTGGGCTTCTTCGGAACAAAGGCCTTGTTGAACACGGACACCCCCCAAACTCTTTCAACGCAAAGAACAAATAGTTTGATTGTTTTCAAATGCCTTCGGGTTCGATGGCGAAAGAATTTGGCCATTTAATGGCCGCGCGGGTGATTTTCTGAAATCGTACTCTCAAGATGTCGCTCGATCGGGCGGTGGGTGAGGGACGCACGCCTGGCGTGCCAAAGGGCATTTCGATCAGGGCACGCTTCAGAACGACTTTGATGATGGGTTGGGTGATGAGCGCGTCATGTATGGCCACGAAGAAAAGAGTAGAACCGGCTGTCGTTGATACGGCTCCAGTTCACGCGCATTGCGGGTGGGTCGAGCGTGCTGTCACTGGCCCGGAACAACGTGCCGGGTGCGAGGAAAATGCCCTGCGAGGCCGCCTGGCGCGCAACCTCCAGGTCTGACGTCCCCTCCGGCAGTTCGATCCAGCCGTAGAGCCCGGCATCGGGCGGGCCGAAAGGCCTGAGCCCGAGCGACTTCAGCCTTGCCATGCCCTCCGCGCGCTCCACCTCGAGGCGCTTTGCCAATCGAGCACTGAGCTTCTGATATCGGCGCGAGCGCATGATCCCGGCGATCGCGCGTTCGGTGTGGCTGGAGCTGTTCACCGCGAGGATCATCTTGAGCTCGGCAAGGCTCGATGCGATCTCGGTCCGGGCGATCACGAAGCCGGAGCGCAGCGAGGGTGACAGCGTCTTCGAGAATGTGCCGATCTGGATCACCCGGTCGAACAGGTCGAGCTGGGCAAGGCGCGTGCCCGCCACGCCCGGAAGATCGATGAAGGGATCGTCGTCGATCACAAGCATGTCGCGCCGGTCGGCCACCTGCAGGATGGCATGGGCCGTCGGCAGGTCGATCGAGCATCCCGTCGGGTTCTGGACCAGCGATTGCGTGAAGAAGAGCTGGGCCCGGTGTTCGGCGGCAAGCGCCTGCAGCGCGTCGGGATCGGGGCCGCGCGGGGTGCGCGGCACGCCCACGAAGTTCACCTCCGCGAGCCTCAGCTTGGCGAAGAGCGGGTAATAACCCGGGTCATCCACCAGCACCGTATCGCCCGCGCGGGTGAACCTGCGGATGATCAGGTCCAGCGCATGGTTGGCGCCGAAGGTGGTGACGATCTGCGATGGGCTGACCTCGATCCCCGCCGAGATCTGCGCGGCGGCGATGCATTCGCGCAGTAGCAGCAGGCCATGCGGGGGGCCGTATCCGCCTTCGCCTGTATGCAGCGTGACGGCGGGCACCGAATTGAGAAGCCAGCTTTCCGGCGGCCGGCCATCCCCCACGAGGACGGTGTAGGGCCGCTCGAGCTGGGCGTGGAGCAGCGAGACGATGTCGCTTGCCTCACGCAGATTTTCCGGTTCCTTGGTGGTCGCCGACGCATGGGCCACGTAGAAGCCGGCCCCGTGTCTGGAGGTCACGAGCCCGTGCGCCACGAGCCTGTCGTAGACGGTGACCATGACGTTCTTGGAAACGCCATATTGCTGGCAGGCGTGGCGCAGCGACATCAGCCGCGCGCCCTCCGCAAGGTCGCCGTCCAGGATCCTATGCCTCAGGGTTTCAAAGATACGGTCCGTCTTGGTCTGTGCCATGCTGCCAGTGTGCCCCAAACACTATGGGTACAGTATAGGGTGAATTTCTTTAACTGTACCAATACAAGCGCAGAGAATCCCGCGATGTTGCCGGCAAAAGTGGAGGACATTTCATGGCAGACATAGCAGGGAGCCTGCAGCCCGAACCCCCGGCCGGGGCCGGCTCGCGCATCGAGGGCTTGCGCGACATGGAGCCCAACGCCCGCCTCAATGCCGTGGTCGCCGCCGCAGGGCTGGATCACGCGCAGGAGGCAGGGCTCGCCGGCGACGGAAGCCTGCCGCTGAGCGTTGCCAACGGCATGATCGAGAATGTCATCGGCAAGTTCGAGCTGCCGCTCGGCGTGGCCACCAATTTCACGGTCAATGGACGCGACCACCTCGTGCCGATGGCCGTCGAGGAACCCTCGGTGGTCGCCGCGGCCTCCTACATGGCGAAGATCGCGCGCAGCGGCGGGGGCTTCACCGCCTCATGCACCACGCCGATCATGCGGGCGCAGGTGCAGGTCGTCGGCCTGTCGGATCCGCAGGGGGCGCGGGCGCGGCTGCTGGCGCATCGCGACGAGCTGGTCGCGAAGGCCAACACGCGGGACACCGTGCTCGTCAACCTCGGTGGTGGCTGCAAGGACATCGAGGTCCACGTGTTCCCCGACACGCCCATCGGGCCGATGGTGGTGCTGCACCTGCTGGTCGATGTGCGCGACGCCATGGGCGCGAACACCGTCAACTCCATGGCCGAGATGTTGGCGCCGCGGGTGGAGGAAATCACCGGCGGCAAGGTGCGGCTGCGCATCCTGTCGAACCTGGCGGACCGTCGCGTGGTCACTGCCAGCGTCCGCATCCCGGCCGAGGCGCTCACTACCCGCGCGCTGTCCGGTGCCGAAGTGGCCCGGGGCATCGTCGAGGCCTGCGCCCTCGCGATCATCGACCCCTACCGCGCGGCGACGCACAATAAGGGCATTATGAACGGCATCGATCCCGTCGTCGTGGCCACCGGCAACGACTGGCGTGCGATCGAGGCAGGGGCGCATGCCTATGCCGCGCGCGACGGCCGCTACACCTCGCTCACCACCTGGGAGATTGATCGCGACGGCGCGCTCGTGGGCACGCTGGAGATGCCGATGGCGCTCGGCATCGTCGGCGGCGCGACCCGCACGCATCCGGCCGCGCAGGCGGCGTTGAAGCTGATGAAGGTGACCTCGGCGCAGGAGCTGGCCGAGGTCACCGCCGCCGTCGGTCTCGCGCAGAACATGGCAGCCCTCCGGGCCCTGGCGACCGAGGGCATCCAGCGCGGCCACATGGCGCTGCACGCGCGCAATATCGCGATCACCGCAGGGGCCATGGGCCAGGAGATCGACAGGGTGGCGAAGGCCATCGTCGCAGCGGGAGACGTCAGTGTCGCCCGCGCCAAGGAGGTGCTGGAGGGCGCCTGACTTTCTGAAATTGGGAGGAAACCAATGTCCAATTCTACCCGGCGCACCATGCTGCGCCTCGGGGCAGCCGCTCTGGCCGCCCCGGCCATCGTCGCCGCAACCTCGGTGCGCGCGCAAGGCGTGACGAAATGGCGGATGCAGGCCCTCTGGGGCGGCGGCACAACGCCGATGAAATACGAGGAGAACTTCTGCGCGCGGGTCAAGGAACTGACCGGCGGCTCGCTCGAGATCACGCCCTTCGCCGGCGGGCAGATCGTGCCCGCGGCGCAGGCCTTCGACGCGGTACGTGGCGGTGCCTTTGAGATGATGAAGACCTTCGACGGCTATACCGCGGGCAAGATCCCCGCGCATGGCTTCTCGTCCACCGTGCCCTTCGGTTTCCCCGAGGCGGACCAGTACGAGGCATGGTTCTACGAGCGCGACGGTCTGGAGCTGGCCCGCGAAAGCTATGCGCCTGCCGGGCTAACGTATGTCGCCCCCACGGTCTATGGCGAGGAGCCCATCCATTCGCGCGTGCCGATCACAAGGATCGCGGACATGAACGGGCTCAAGGGGCGCTTCGTGGGGCTGGCCTCCGCGGTGATGGCGGACTTCGGCGTCTCCGTGTCGCCGCTGCCCACCTCCGAGGTCTATTCGGCGCTCGACAAGGGGCTGATCGACATCGCCGACCGCGGCGACATCAAGGCCAATTACGAGGAGGGCCTTCACGAGGTCGCCAAGTTCCTGATCCTGCCCGGTGTCCACCAGCCCAGCACGGCGACCTCCTATGTCGCCAACACGCGGGCCTACGAGGCACTGGATGATCAGCAGAAGGCGGCCCTCGCGGTTGCCGCGCGTGAGATCTCGGGCACGCTGCGCCAGAACATCCTGGTGGCGAACGGCGAGTACATCGCGAAGTTCCAGGAAGCCGGCGTCGAGATCCTCGACCTTGATCCGCAGGACGTGGCGGACGGCCGCATCAAGGCGCTCGACAGCTGGAAGGCGGCCGCCAAGGACGCGCTGTCGACCCGCATGATGGAGTCGCAGATCGCCCTGATGAAAGAGCTTCGCCTGCTCTGATCGCCTGCCTATCGGGCCGGTCCGTTCCGCACGGGCCGGCCTCGCCTTTTCCGGAGTCTGTCATGCTTCACCTGTCACGGGGCATCACCGCGCTGAACCGCGGTCTTTTTGCCGTCGCGAAATGGCTCGTCTACGCCATCGTCCTGCTCATGCTGTGGGAGGTGCTGTCGCGCTACCTAATGGCCGCCCCGACCTCCTGGGCCCCCGAGCTTGCAACGCTGATCTTCGGGCCCTTCTTCCTGCTCGGCGGCCCCTACCTGCTGCACCTCGGCGGGCATGTCGCGGTCGACATCGTCTCGGCCAAGGCCACCGGCGGGCTGGCGACGGTGCTGCAGGTCATCGGGCTCGCGCTGGCGGCGGCCTTCGGTGCCATCCTGCTGTGGTTCTCCGTGCCGCTGGTCTGGCAGAGCTTCAGCTACGGCGAGACCAGCTATTCCGCCTGGAACCCGATCGTCTGGCCGGCCAAGGCCTTCCTGCCGCTGGCGGCCCTGTTGTTGCTGCTCCAGGCGCTGGCCGATGCCGTCTTCGCCGTCACCGGCGGGGAGGGCGCGTGATGGAAAGCTCGATGACCCTAGCCTTCATGTTCGTCTCGCTCATCGTCTTCATGCTGAGCGGCGCGGGGCTGGCCTTTGTCCTGGGGGCCATCGCCTTCATCTCCACGATCCTGCTCTGGGGCCCCTCCGCCCTGATCGTCGCCGTGCTGAACACCTTCGAGACGATGACCTCGGAGAGCCTAATGGCGATCCCGCTCTACGTGCTCATGGCCTCGGTTCTGCAGAAATCGTCGATCATCGACGCGCTCTACGACGCGATGGAGACATGGTTTGCCCGGGTCAACGGGGGTCTCGCCGTGGGCACCATCGCGATATGCACCATTCTCGCCGCGATGACAGGGGTGGTCGGTGCCGCCGTCGCCGCCATGGGCATTCTCGCTCTGCCGTCGATGCTGAAGCGCGGTTATCACCCGCCGCTCGCGCTAGGCGCGATCTGCGCCGGCGGCACGCTGGGGATCCTGATTCCGCCCTCGGTGGTGACGATCGTCTATGCGATCACTGCGCAGATCTCGATCGGGCAGATGTTCGCTGCGGGCATCGTGCCGGGCCTGATCCTCGCCGGGGGCTACATCGCCTACATCCTGGTCCGGACGTGGATCAATCCCGAGCTTGCCCCGAAACCGGTGGAGATCGAGGAGATCCCGCTGCGCGTGAAGCTCGGCAAGTTGAAGAGTCTGATCCTGCCCGCCTTCGTGGTGATCGGTGTGCTCGGCTCGATCTACGCCGGGATCGCCACGCCGACCGAAGCGGCCGCCGTGGGCGTGCTGGGGGCCGCGGCGTCCGCGCTGGTGACGCGGCGCTTCAGCCTCTCCATGCTGTCGCAGAGCGCGACGGACACGCTGCGGGTCACCGCCATGATCCTCTGGATCACCATCGGCGCGCGGGCCTTCATCTCAACCTTCGTGGCCACCGGCGGCGCGGATTCCCTGCTGAACTTCGTCGAGACGCTGGAAGCCTCGCGCTGGATGGTCCTCGGGGCAATGGTGCTGATCCTCATCTTCCTCGGCCTTTTCCTCGACGAGATCGGGATCATCCTGCTCTGCGTTCCGGTCTTCCTGCCGATCATCACGGCGCTCGATTTCGATCCGCTGTGGTTCGGCGTGCTCTTCATGATCACCGCGCAGATGGCCTATATCACGCCCCCCTTCGGCTACACGCTCTTCTATCTCAAGGGCGTGCTGCCCGAAGGGATCGGCATCGGGCAGGTCTATCGCGGGGTGATCCCCTTCTTCCTGATCCAGGTCTTGGTGCTTGGCCTCTTCGCGCTGTTCCCCGGCCTGGTGACATGGCTGCCGGAACTGCTGGCCGCTAATGCGAGGTGAGGCGATGTCCTCTACGGTGACCGTCTTCGAGGTCGGGCCGCGGGACGGCCTCCAGAGTCGGGGCGACATGGTTCCGACCACGAAGAAGATCGCGCTGATCGATGCGCTTTCCCGCACCGGGCTTCGCAAGATCGAGGCGACCAGCTTCGTCAGCCCGCGCTGGGTGCCGCAGATGGCGGATGCCGGCGAGGTCATGGCGGGGATCGTCCGGCACGAGGGCGTCACTTACGCCGCGCTGACGCCGAACGTGACAGGGCTCGGTCGGGCGCTGGCGGCCGGATGCGGCGAGGTCGCGATCTTCGCGTCCTCGTCCGATGGCTTCAGCCGCGCGAACCTCAACTGCTCTATCGCCGAAAGCTTCGAGCGATTTGCCCCCGTGCTGGAGGAGGCGCGCGCCGCCGGTGTTCCCGTGCGGGGATACCTGTCGACGGTCATCGCCTGTCCGTTCGACGGCCCGACCGACCCGGGCGAGGTCAGCCGTTGGGCGGGAAGGTTGCTGGAGATGGGCTGCTACGAGGTCTCGCTCGGCGACACCATAGGGGCGGGCGACACGGAAGCGCTGGACTGGCTGCTCGACGGTCTTCTGGCGCATACCGATGCCGAACGCATAGCCGGGCATTTCCATGATACCGCGGGCGTTGCCGCCGATCTGGTCGCGCTGGCGCTGGATCGGGGCGTGCGCACCTTCGACGCCTCCGTCGCGGGTCTCGGCGGCTGCCCCTATGCCCCCGGGGCTCCGGGGAACGTCGACACCCGCTGCGTGCTGGAGGTGATCGAGGCCAAGGGGTTCCGCCACGGCATCGATCTGGATGCGCTGGCGCGGGCCGAAGCTGTCGCTCGTGCCGCGACAAATGCAATCTGACTGCGAATCTTGACGGCTTGGGCTCGAAACCACTCATCCGTGAGCTAACCCCAGCGAGTGGTCCGGGTTAAATGCTAATGCATGGTCGGCCTTCGATCTATGGGGATGAAGCCCTCTGGCGCCGGCGCCCGATATCCGAGAGCACTATGCGGCGAAGCGGACCTTCACCCAGAGAGCATGGGGCGACAGTGGTGCGGACTTTGCCGCCGTTCACCACAATACAGCCAGCGGCATCTTTTGAGGACTTCGTTGTCACTGCACCTCGACCACTACAACTGGACCTCGTCGAGATGTCTTGTCTGTCGCGCAACGGTATCGGTCCGGCGTTCCCTCACCTTGTGTGCGACTGGCCCACTACGCGCGAAGCCTAAGGCTCATTCACCTACAAGCCAATCCAGTTGGCCGGTCTGAGCCGCGGCGCAAGAGGATCACCTGACGCCCGTTATCGGATCAAGCACGCTGCGCTTGTTGCCCCTTTGCCTAAAGGTCGGAAACTGGCTCCCCGCAGTCCGATGGTGATACCGGCGCGCCGATAGGTTTCCATGAGAAGGTTGAAGGGGCCCGAATCTTTGCTGCCGATGGCTCATGCGTCGCGCGCCTTCAAGAACCTTGAGACGAAAGGGCCTCTCGATTCCGATGGCAACCGACTGCAAGGAACGGCTTGCCCGCTTGTCGCGTTAAATGCCCAAAGGAAAGGCGTTTGACATGAGTAAATTACTAATCGGCAGCGCCTTGGCGCTTGCACTGTCCTCTACATCCCTGACCGCGGCCCCATTCCACGCCGAGCGCGGCTTCGCTGAGACAGTCAGCGCGCAGCACCTCTGGCTTGCCAAAGGCAACAATGGCAACGGGAACGGGAATGGGAACGGCAGCAACGGCAATAAGCTGATCAAAAAGGGGCACGGCAACGGCGGGAAGGGCAATCCGGGGAAGGGTAACAGCCACTCGGGCAATGGCTCCGCGAAGCCGGGCAAAGGACATGCTCAGGCTGGCAACGGCAACGGCAACGGCAAGCCCGAACACGCAGATGGCGCGAAGGCCAAGGCAAAAGGCCAGGAAGTCGCGCAGGAGGCCGCTGGTAATGGCAATGGCGCAAAGGCCCGTCGCGGCTTTTCCGAAGCGGAGCGCGAAAGCGCCGTTCGCCGCCTCGTTTCGACGCCGGCACCCGATGGACGTGATATGACGCGTGTTCTGGGTGCCACGGCGCTGGCGTTGGCGACGCCGCAGATGCTTGTGTCAGACATTCCCGAAGATGAGCTGATCACATACCGCAATTGCCCCCCAGGCCTTGCCAAGAAGGATCCGCCCTGTGTGCCGCCTGGCTTGGCCAAGAATGGCGTAACCTACAACGACTGGGCATCCTACGACGAAGACCGGTACGATGATCTTTGGCTCGAGCGTCGAAAGGACTGGCTCGATTCCGATTTCGATGTTGAGCCGGATCCCGAATATCTGTTGCTTCAGTCGGACCAGATCGCGACCCTCTTCGATCTCGAGCCCGCTCCGAATGGTCGGCGGTATGCTCTGATCGACGGCATGCCAGTGCTCCTTGATGACGACGACTACCGGTCGTTGCTCTTGGTGAACCAACTGGCACAGGTGAGAGACCTGTCGGACGGTCCCCGCATCGCACCCACCGCAGCCCTGACACAGCGTGAAATGATCGACCTCTATCGTCTGCCGCAGCTGGATACTGGCAGCAATTATGCGGTTCTGAACGGCCAGATCGTCGAGTTGAAAGACTCGGAATACGAACTGCTTCAGATGCTTCGTATTGCGCGGGCTGTCTTGTAAGACCTCTGGAACCCTGTGGATTGGGACGGAGACACGCCCATCCTTCGCTATAATGAGCAGCCCCGATCCGTCGGGCTGCTCCTCACCTTTCGCCGACAATCGTCTCTCGTCTCAGTCCAGTGTGGCCGCGAGATCCTCGATGAGCCCCAGGATCCGTTTGAGGCGCGCACTTGCTGTGCGACCGCGCCGGGATATGGACCACAACTCCTGGTATTGCGGCGCGGGCAGCCGCGCGATAACCACGCGGTCGGCAAGTGGGAATGCTGCGAGTCCGCTGCGCGGCAGTAGCGTGTAACCCACGCCTTCTGCGACGGGAGCCGGGATCTGGCCAATCTGGTTGACGTAGCTGCGCACCCTCAGCCTGTCGGCACCGGTGAAGGAACCGGGAAAATTTGCGGGAAACAGGTCATCGGCGTAGCGATGGACATCCGGATGCGCGACGAGACCCAGCGTTTCGAGTCCCTCGAAGTCGACCTGCCCGCCAACAGCCTTGGGCAGCACGAGACACAGCTCCTCGCGCCCAATGTGTTGCGCCTCGATGCGTGGGTGGCGGGAGTCCTCCCCGATCACGCCAAGGTCGAAGCGCCCGTCAAGCACGCCCGACAGGATCCGGGCCTGCGGCGCCGCCTCGACATGGATCGCGAGGCCGGGGGCATCGCGCATCATCTCAATGGCACGCGGATAGAAGAGCATCGCAAAGCTTCCCGAACAGGCGATCCGAAGTTCTCCCACATCCGGGTCATCGCATGTGATGGCTTCGCGCAACGCCCGTTCCTCGGCACGCCGTGACAGGCCCAGATCGCGGACCGTCTCTCCTGCCGGGGTCAGCGTGAAACTCTTGCCATCCTGCGCGATCAACGCCTGCCCGAGTTGCTGCTCGAGCTTGCGCAAATGCTGCGACACGCCGGGCTGAGTCATGTTCAGCCGCTCCGCAGCGCGGGTGAAATGCCCCTCTTCGGCGAGGACGGTGAAGGTCTCGATCCACGTGGCGTTGAGCATCTCTTCATAACGTATTGTTTGGACAATTATCAAATATGATAATTTCATACATTGAGACTGACTGTCTACATCTCCCGCAGCCTCAAACGACAGGAGATCGACATGACCACGACACCCCGCAGCTTTTCTCACATCGGCCTTTCCGTCCCGGACCTCGACGCGGCCGTAAAATTCTATTCAGAAGTCATGGGCTTTTACGAGCTCATGCAACCAAGCGAAATCGTCGAGGACGACAGCGCGATCGGCGTGATGTGTACGGATGTCTTCGGCCCCGGCTGGAAGCACCTTCGGATCGCGCATCTTTCGACAGCGGACGGCATCGGCATCGAACTTTTCGAGTTCGCGGGAAACCATGCCCCGGAAGACAACTTCGCCTTCCGCCGCCACGGAACCTTCCATTTCGCGATTCAAGACCCCGATCTCGAAGGACTTCTCGAGAAGATCATCGCCGCAGGCGGCAAGCAGAGAATGCCCGTGCGCGAATACTTTCCCGGCGAGAAACCCTATCGCATGGTTTACGTCGAAGACCCCTTCGGGAACATCTTCGAACTTTACAGCCACAGCTATGAGTTGACCTATTCCGCGGGCGCCTACGCCTAAGCCATGGGCCGCCGCAAGAAAGCTCGCCGCGTCGGCCTGAAAAGCTCCGCGTCGAGCAGCGGCACGCAAAGTTCTCCAAGGTTCCCGCTTATCGTTCCACGCATGAGGCGTGCGACTTTGGTTCCTTTCGGAACCCGCATCTCTGATGCCCGCCTACTTCGGCATTACGCTGTCGAGGCATCGGAGGCACGCAACCATTGCGAGCAACCCATTTCGCCGCCTTCAATGCAGGGTCGCAACGACGAATGTTTTGTCTCCCCAAGTGGATAGGCGTATGATAACGGCACTACCGCCGTCGCGCGGTCGAGGCCCGGGCGGCGATAGCGTGAACCTGAGGAGGAGGACGCTACCATGACTTGCCCGAAACTCTACGCGACCGCAGGGGCCTTCGCTCTGCTCGCATCTTCGGCTCTGGGTCAGACCACCGAAGTCACCGTTGAAAGCTTGATGGACCGGCTCGATGGCGTCGCGCCAGCCGCGGTGCTCGCGAATTCAACCCTTCTGAGCCCCACTGAAAGCGGCGAAATGCAGGTGCTTCGAGAAGGCACCAACGGCTGGACCTGCATGTATCCCGGCACCAACCCGATGTGCGCGGACGGAGGGGCGATGAGCTTTCTCCAAGCGTGGATGATGAATGAGGACCCGCCGGACACGCTCGGCTTTGTCTACATGCTGCTGGGCGATGAGGGCGCAAGCAATACAGACCCCTATGCCGAGAGCGAGGCGGCAGACAACAACTGGGTCGTCACCGGGCCTCACGTGATGCTTCTCGGCTCGGGTGCCAAGCCGCTGCTCGACAGCTACCCGACGGAGGTTCCCGAGGACGCAGGTGAGCCTTGGGTCATGTGGCCGGGGACACCCTATGCCCATCTGATGATGCCGATAGACTGACGTCTGCGGATCGCCCGACATCGCCTTGAAGGCCGGACCCCATGTCTTGGCAGAAGATTACTGTAGCAACCGAAACCCGCCAGAACTTCGGTCAGAAACCACTCGGCCAAGAATGACAGGGAGCCAAGCGTTGGCAGCACCGATACGACTCAGCTGGCCGGGAGCGGGTGTATTGCATCAGCCCTCCCGGTAGCCGCTTCGCCCAGGCGGAGAACTCGCATTGGACAGGCGTTTCGCTTCCAGTATGAGGCGGCCATTCGCTTCGGTTGCGAAGCCAAGGCACCGGCAAACTCACACTTTGTGGACCTTCAAGATGGGGTGGATGGCTCCCGCTCCCGGCGTCGCAATGCGCCATACTGCAGGTGTCAGAATCTGCAACTGAGAGGAGCCACCCCATGCAAGTTACCACTGTCGGCCTCGACCTCGCCAAGAACATCTTTCATGTCCACGGAGTTTCCCAGACCGGAGAGGTCGCTTTCAATCGGCCTTTGCGTCGGGCGCAGGTGCTGGCGTTCTTCGAGCGACTGTCGCCCTGCCTCATCGGCATCGAAGCCTGCGCATCGAGCCACCACTGGGGCCGCGAGCTTACGAAGCTCGGTCATACTGTCCGGCTGATGCCGCCGATGTACGTCAAACCTTACGTGAAACGGGGTAAGTCCGACGCGGTCGATGCAGAAGCCATTTGCGAGGCCGTGACGCGACCGACGATGCGTTTTGTCGAGATCAAGTCCGAGGACCAGCAGGCGCTTCTCTCCTTGCACCGCGCACGGGACTTCGTGGTTCGACAGCGCACCCGGTTGATCAACATGCTCCGAAGCTTGGCCGCGGAATTCGGGGTTGCCATCGCCCGGGGCGTCACGCGGGCTATCGATTTTGCGAAAGGGATCATCGAGGGCAAGCAGTCCGGGTTCCCCGAGCTCGCCCAAGACGTTCTGCGGGTTCTCAGCCGTCAGCTGGTCGAACTGCACAACCGCCTTCGCTGGTACGAGATCACCATGCGTATCCAGGCTCGTCTCAGCCGCCAAGCGCAACTCCTGCAGACCATTCCCGGCGTCGGACCAGTGACCGCCTCGGCCGTGGCCGCCACGATCGGGTCGGGTCACCAGTTCAAGAGTGGTCGGGAATTTGCGGCGTGGCTTGGTCTGACACCGCGCAACCACTCCAGCGGTGGCAAAGAGCGGCTGGGAAAGATCACGAAGATGGGCGATCGGTACCTGCGCCAGCTTATCGTCGTCGGGATGACATCGCGTGTGCGGCAGGTCACCAATCATCCCGAGCGTGCCGATCCCTGGCTGACGAAGCTGTTGCAGAGAAAACCGGCCCGGCTCGCGACTGTCGCCATGGCGAACAAGACGGCGCGGATCATGTGGGCGGTGCTGACCAGAAACGAACCCTACCGCCCTCACACAGCCTGAGACATACCGAAACAGCGAGATAGCAAGACCGACGATGTGATGGTGTACCCTTCAGCCGCAACGATCAGGACGCTCCGCCGAATGTCCAGGGCGCAATTGCCCGCTTTCCAGATAGGAACCTGACCTGCGGATCCCATCAGGGCCAGCGGTGTGAACCGCGCAAACAGGCCGGACACAAGACCGCTTCTGAAAAGGTACACGAGATCATTTACGACTTGCTATGCGGGAGCCATCCACACAGGACATTCGCTGCACGTGTACGCTTTTGTTCTACACATGCGACGACCGTCAGTTCGGGAATACGCGGTCAGGTGCGTCTGCCCTGTTGCCGAGAACGCTCTGCGTGAAGTGATGATCTCAAGAGCCTGACACGAGCCCGCAACGCCATCGGGTGCGTACGCGGCTGGCGTCGCGGGGTCGAGGCGCTGCGCCTCTCGTCCCTTCAATGGCATATTGGTCCTGCCGTTGCTCAAAACTGGGTGCCCGCAAATCCACGTAACGGTTACCTTGGCTGTGTGAAGCTCTGCGGTGCAATCATGTGGCTCTGCAAAAATAGCTCCTGCCATCCGAGAGGGACGGGCTGATGAGGAACTCTGCGACCACTTTTGCGCGTGCTTGGCGGGTGACGGTTTTCGCGATTGGCATGGGGCTGGCGAGCTGCGCGGAGGGCGAAATCACGGTGCCAGCCGTGCAGCCGGTGTCCGGTGGACCATTTCCGAGGACTCTCTATTCCGCGGATGTCATGCTGGGTATTTCCCAAAGCATCGACGCGACGGGCCGTCCGCTGCCGCTCGATGTCTATCTCGGTTTCGCTCCGCAGAGTGCCACGACGCTCGGGGTAAGGGCCGCGGTGGACCTGCGGGAGATACAGCGCATTCTTCCGTCGCTGCTCTCGAAGCGGTTCGAGCCGGATTGCGGTCTTGGCCTCACGGTCGGGCTGACCAGCGCGCAGGCCGAAGGGGATGCGGTTCGCGCACGGGGCCGGGTCCGGGCAGAGCTCTACCGCTGCAAGGGCCGAGGGACTGCCAGTGAGGCGCGCGGGGCGCATCTGTGGACGCAGGCGGTGGATTTTGACGCGCTGGTCAGCGCCGGACTTGTGGGTGAATGCGTCGGATTCGACCTCCGCGATCTCACGCTCGCTCCGCGCGGAGTCATCGGCGGGCTCGGAAACCTCTTCGGCATCACCGAAAAGGTGCGCCTGGCCATCCTCAAGGAGAGCAACGAGGCGCTGCGCGAGGCACCTGTCTGCCCAGAGATGCCCGACGCGCTGGCGCTGCTGGCGCCGGATTTCTCCAGCGGCAGCGCTGTCGAGATCGGCGACGGAGGCATAGGGGCGGCGCTCGAGGGAACGGTCGCCACGGATGCCGCGCGGCTGGTTGGGCTCCTCCGGCTGTGGCAAGCCAAGGGCTTCCTGCCGAAGGCGGGCGAGGGTTTGCCGCAACTGCCGGAAGCGGCGGTGTCGTTCCGTTTCGAGGAAGACCTGACCACCGCCGTGCCCCCGGTGCCCTATCGTCTCGATGTTACCATGGCTCCGGCATCCTCGACCCGCATTAGCGTCGATGTGAAGCTTGACCTGCGCGAGTTGCAGCAGCGCCTGCCCGAGATGGGGAAGGGCGCGCTTCTGGTCGACGACTGCCGCGCCCGCGTCGAGGTTCAGAGCATCGAGACCATCGCGCAAGGCACCAACCTCGTCGCTCTCGCGCGGCTGGATGCGCGCAACTACACCTGCGAACGCACAGGTGACAGCGCATGGCAGCGCGGCGAACTTGAGCGCTCTGAACAGGTGGATGTGCGCGCAGAGGTCTCCGCCTCTGTGGTCGAGAACTGCTTGGTCTTTCACCTTGCCGAGCTTGCCCGCGACCCTCCGCTCCCGATGGTGGCCGAAGGGCGACAAGGCGCGCGGAGCGAGGCGGCCCGCATGCTCTTCATCGATGCCGTCGACCACCTCTTGCAGGACCGGCCGCTCTGCCCAGAGTTGCCCGCCGAGCTACGCGTGCTCGACCCGCAGTTCCGGTCAGGGGAGCCGATGGAAATGGGCGACGGCGGGCTCGGTTTCGGCCTCGAAGGATCGGTCGATCTGAGCGCGACCACGCTCGTCGCTTTGCTGCAGCTTCTGCAAGAGCGGGGCGTTCTGCCGCCTCGGCCCTGACCGGTTCAGCACACGGCGTTTAGCAGATCGGCGCGCCGTCGGCGCGTTCCTACCCGGTTGTTTCAGCGCCTCGCGGGCATACTCGTATTTAAGCATCACGTCGGTCTTGGCCTTGTAGTCGTCGAGGAACTGCTCGGGCAGCTCTGCCTGCGCGAATGTTGTGATGAGATCGAGCGCCGCATCTGCCGTCGCCTGCCCGCCTGTAAACCGTCGTACGAAGCCTGCCCCTCAGGCACCCCAAGAATGTCGGGCGCCCCGGTCGCCGAGGTGACCTCTTCACCGTGGGTGAAGCGATAGGCGGGCTCCAGAGTGATGCGGGTTTCCTGTCTCTCCTCTCGGTTGCCGAAAACCGTCCGGCGTGTCGCGCAGGTCGGGCGGCCCGATGTGAAAGTGCCGTGCCGAGAGGGAAGTGGCGCCTTGCCGAACGCCCTCCGCTGGAAGTCAGATATCTGCACGTCGCCCGTTATCTCGGGCATTCCGCCTTGTAGGAAGCGCCGGTCTGCGGGTTGTAGTAATTGCAGAGCTTGGTGCCGCTGGAACTGGTGGGCACGTTGGCGCCGATGGCCGTACCGATGGCCGCGCCGCCGAGCGCCGCCGCGGTCTTGTTGCCGCCGCTGACCTCATGCGCGATAGCAGCCCCGGCGAGCCCGCCAGTGGTCGCATTGATTGCCTGATTGTCAGTGCAGGCCCCGGTGAGCGCCGCCGCGATGAGCGCGCCTGTCAAACAGAGATACCGCATACCATCCTCCCTTGAGTTATCAGCCCCGGACGACCACCGCCCGGAGCCGCAGTGGATGTCAGAACCTGAAGGTCACGCCGAGGATCGGGCCGGACTGGGTGGTGTCATAGACCACGCCATCGTCGTCGTAGTCGACATCAAGAACCCGCCAGCCGAATGCGAGCGAGAAGTCCTCGGCGAAGGCGTAGCTGACCCCCGCCATCAGTGACCACTCGAAATCCGACCCCACGCCGAAGCCGCCAATGTCGGCAGCGCCGAAGGCCTGCCAGCGGTCGCTCAGCGCATAGCGCCCGGCTATGCCGACAATCGGGTCGGTCCAGTCGACGTCCGTTTCCCGCTTGATACGACCGCTGGGCGTGTAGACGCGGTAGTCGTTCTTGAGGTTCCAGTAGCGGAAGCCCCCATAGAGATCGAGATTGTGGGTGTAGGACTGCGAGACCGTGCCGCCGAAGGCCAGCGTCAGCGTCGAGGTCTCGCTCTTGATGTTCACCTTGTCGACATTCGGGCCGCCGATCTTCTCTGTCGAGTCCGTCTGCACGATGGAGCTGTCGAAGTAGATCACCCATGGGCCGTTGCGCGCGGTGCCCGAAAGAAACAGCCCGTACTCGAGATCGTCCCAGATATCGCCGAACGACAGGTCAACCGACTGTGCGGGAAAGCCCGGGATCGTGCCGAGATCGCCCTCGAGACCGGCCATCCAGACATAGGGGGTGATCCGGAACTCCCAGTCCTGCGCCGCGGCGGGCGCTCCGGTGACGGCGACGGCGGCGAGCCCAAGGCCGATCGCGGTCATGCAGGGTTTGAAGCGTGTCATATTGCACCTCCTCCCGGGGCTCGGCCCGGTCCAAATGGAATTCCTTCAAGGCGGCAGCGCCCCCGCCTCAGCCCGGTTCGACGTCGGGGAACTGCCAACTGCCGTCGAGGATCTCGGGGCGCGGGCGGTAGAGGCGCACCGAATAGTTCCAGCCCTCCATGATCGGCAGGCAGTTCACCCGGCTCTCGTCCTCGCAACCGCCGAAATGCACGGTAATGCTCTCGTCGGCGTTGCGCGTGCCAGAGACCGAGTTGATGTTGTAGGCGCCTTGGGCGTTCTTCTGGTAGAAACCGCTGGCGTTGTAGAGGCTGACCGACCAGAACTCGTCGACGGGCACATCCGCCGGCACCTCGATCTTGTAGCTGTCGACCGGCAGGCCCGGCTCGACGTTGAGGTAAAACGCCTCTTCCTCGGGCAGCCCGCCCCAGCCGAAGGCGGTGCCGAGGAAATGCCGCAGCGGTGCCACGTCTTCCTTAGCGCCGAAGGTGTCGGCGCTGTCGGGGGTGAAGCGTGACAGCGCCAGCGCCGCCTGCTTGACCTCCTCGAAGTTTTCCATGTCGTAATTCGGCACGATGAAGGGTGTCGCGGATCCGGCTTCGAGCGTCATGGCGTCCTGCACCGCATGGGCGGCGGCAAGGTCATCGGGGTCCGAGGCGTCCACCAGCGTGCGGATCACGATCACCACAAAGGGCGTGTCGAAGGTGGCGAGGTCGAGCGTGTGGCTGCCGCCGCCGAGGAACACCTTGTTGATGTAGTGATCTTGGTTGACCACCATCGCCGAGACATAGCGCGTGCCCGCATCGGGCAGGGTCAGCGTCGCCCCTTCGGAAATATCGACCAGCGCCATGCTGTAGATCGTGTCGCGGTTCATCCGGATCGTCGGCTGCTGCTCGATCGAGGTGACGTCCCGGATGTGCAGCAGCGTGTTCACGCCACCGGACAAGGCGAGGTATTTCTCGAACTCGATGTTCGTCGCGGCCCGGATGAAGTTGGACGTGTCGATCTTCACCGTCCTGCCTTCAAGGACCTCGTGCAGGGCGCCGGGTTTCGATTGCGCAAGACCCGCGCCAGCGCTGGCCAGAAGGGCCGAAGCCGCGACCGCGCCGAAGAATGCTTTGAGTTTCATCTCTTTCGTCCTTCCATTGAATGCGGAAGCGAGGGTCGCGAACATCTGAAAACTCCCGGCCGCTTCCACGACGAAATGAAGAAAAATGGGCAAACTTTCTAAATTCTCCGAAATTGCGGAGATAAGGCGTTCGAGGGATTCAAAATCACCGCGCGGATTTCGGTTCGGCGGGCGTAAATAGGGTGCCAGCCGCAGGCGTGTTCAGACGCTGGGCCAACAGAAATCAAGATGCGCTAAATCAATGAGATGCCGCGCAGTCCTCCCGTACAATTGCGGCTCAAGTCCTGCATACATGCAGGAAAATCTATGATAAATCACTGATCTGGATCAATGATTTCCCAAGGCGTTGCATCCGCCGCGGCGGGAAGATTGTTCTTCAATATATGTTTTTGAAAAGTTTTCGTTCTTTCAATGCTATGCCAAGGGAAGTATGGGCATGGGCTTGCGTTTCTCGGAAACCTCAAGAATTGTGTCATCGCGAGTGCGCGTCCAATTTTGCGCACGGCGGCGATCATTGGCCAAGCGTAATTCTCCATTTGGTTGTTCATTATTCAATTTTTTCCCTCCAAAAGTGTTCTTGCGACTCCTGTTCCCCTCCCTCCTCTGTGCCTGCACCCATGTCCCTTTCGATGCCCCTCGAGAGGTCCTTCCTCAGGAGCGAGCCGCGCCGCCCCCAACGATCGAGACGCAGGTCACTGCTGCTACCTCGGGGCGCGGCGGGCAGACGGCCTTCTACCCTCTGGTGGCCGGAAACGACGCGCTCGGCGCCCGGCTGTCGCTGATCGCCGCCGCCGAGCGCCAGATCGATATCCAGACCTTCCTAATCAAACCGGACCGCGCAGCAGCGCTGATCTCGCTCGCGCTGATCGAGGCGGCGGACCGGGGCGTGAATGTGCGCTTGCTGGTCGATGACGTCTTCACCACCGCGAGCGATGCGCAGATCGCCTATCTTGCGGCGCATCCGCGGATCTCGGTGCGGCTGTTCAACCCGCTCTCGCGGCAGAGTCCCAAGGCCATGAACTACCTGCTCGATTTCGGACGGGTGAACCGGCGGATGCACAACAAGGCCTTCATCGTCGATCGCGGCGTGGCGGTGATCGGCGGGCGCAACATCGCCGACGAGTATTACCAGGTCGACACGACCACAGAGTTTGCCGATTTCGATCTCTTCATGGCCGGACCGGCGGTGACCGACCTCACCCGCGCCTTCGAGACCTTCTGGAACGACCGCTGGTCCGTGCCCGCCGGAGCGTTCTGGCCCGAAGAAGTCGATCCGGGGGAGGTGCGCGCGGCGCTCGAGGTACGGGCACAGGCCGGCGCCGCTGGAATCTACCGCCACGCCATGAGCTCAACCTACCTGCAGGAGCTGCGCAGCGGCGCGGTCCCGGCGACATGGGGTCGCGCGCGGGTGGTCTCGGACCTGCCGCAGAAACTGCGCCTGCCGCCGGGACCGGGCGCGCGCCGCGTCGCCGACGCGTTGATACAGCGCCTGTCGGCAGCGCAAACGCAGGTCACGGTTGTCAGCCCCTATTTCGTGCCCCGCGCCTGGGGCGCTGACCTCTTCACCGAGCTCGCGCAGCGCGGCGTGCGTGTGCGGATCGTGACCAACTCGCTGGCGGCGAACAACCACGCCTACGTCCACGGCGGCTACATGCGACACCGCAAGACCCTGCTGGAGGCCGGGGTCGAGCTTTACGAGGTGCGCGCGGACGTGCTCGAGCAGCTCGGCGAAACCGCCCCCGGCTCGGGCACACAGCTTACCATGCACACCAAGCTGATCATCATCGACGACGACACGAGCTTCGTCGGGTCACTGAATTTCGATCCGCGCTCAATCAACCTCAACTCCGAGATGGGCGTCTTCATCGAGGGCCGCCCCGCCGCCCGAGGCTTCCTGTCGGCCATCGAGGAGGACCTGAAGAGATACGCTTTCCGCCTGTCGCAGAGCGAGGCGGGCGAATTGCGCTGGACGTGGTCGTACGGGGGAAGGACCGAGATCTACTCGGCTGATCCCGGTGCCTCCGTCCTGCGCAAGGCAACGGCGGGAATTTCCGCGCTCCTGCCAATCGAGGGACAGCTCTGACCACGAGAGGAGGCGTGCCAGAGCCGAAGCCCGCATCTACCGCTCTGCACCTGCCATGAGAAGGAGATTGCCATGAAAACCGTCGCCTTTACCGCAGCTCTGGCCTTCGCGCTGCCTGCTGGCTTCGCCGTGCTGGCGACGAGAGCGCGACCGGGGTCGTCAAGGAACGGATGGAGCGTATGGAACGCTTCGAAGAGCTGATCGACCGGGTTTTTGCCATGATGCATGGCGAGCTGTCCTACGATCCATGGGCAGTCCGCAGTGCCGCAGAGGAGATCATGCAGGGCGCGGGCCGACATCTGACCGACCTCTTCCCGCAGGGCTCGGGCGGCGCGCCCAGCGAAGCGGAGGACGCCATATGGTGGGATTTCGGAACCTTCGCCCATTTCGCCGAGATGCTGGAAGGATGGTCGCGGGAGCTCGCGGCACAGGCCAGCACACCGGCAAGGGGCAGACTGCCGAAACGCTGGGAAGACGCCCAGATGGGCCCGGGCATGATGCAGGGAGGCGGGATGATGCGCGGCAGCGGATCGGTCTCTGCCGCGTGGCATGTGGCGGCCACCTGCAACGCCTGCCACGCGGCCTTCCGAGAGGCGGACTGATAGAATTCGGACGAAGTCCCGCGCACGCTCAGCTCGCCCGAGCCGGCTGCTGGGCTTGGGGCGACGCCGCCCCGGGGAAGCAATGCCAAACGTGCGGGTCACTTATGTGCGCCGACATAGGTGCAATGTTCGGCGCCGATTGAGACGCAATTCACCTTCAGAAACCGTGCGGCACGTTGAAATGTTCGCCGTTACATAGCGTGTGACTGTTGCGAGCCAGCGGATGGAACGGCAAGTCTGGGCTCGGAGGGGCCGATCGCTGCGCTCCGCCTGAAAGGCGGCTTCCGGTGGGTTAATCGAGCCTGCAAGGACCGCTTCCTGCGCATAGCCGCCCTGTCGAAGAGATCGCTCGTACAGAAGTCTTTGCGCGCGGTTTTGAACGAGCCTCACAATGCCACCGATCTTTCAGTCGCCTGGTGACTGATGGAGTTGCTGATCATGATGATGGCGCTGGCATAGGGCCTGGCTGCCCTCGGAGGAGGCGGCGCGCCATGGCTCTGGGGATACTGGCTAGACGCGTCGCGATACGCGCACCCACTCACGAACACGCACCAACGCACGAGACCAATTCATGCGCCCCATGCACGCCTCATTTGGCGCGTGACGCCAAAGGGCAACAGATTCCCGCAAGACAACAGCGCGTTGTGACGCGAGGGGCGCATTAGACCTTCCCCTAGGGGGGCGCATGTGCAGCGCTGCTTGCGTGCCCGGTGTGGGTGCAGGCGGGCCCTGTGATGGCGCTTCTTGAGCTTTGTTGCCGTGCGGCGGGGCGTGTGCGGCAGGTGCAGCAAATGGCGGGACGGTCCGCAACGCGGACCAAGGGTGGGTGATGATGCTGCGCCTGCGAACCGGAGGTCTGCCTTGCGGACTGGCGCCCCACGCGGTGCGGGGCCAATCACTCAGGTCGGTGTGCGCCACACGATGGTGCACATTCAGGGTTTTGGTCTCATTTCAATTGACGCCATATCCTCAGATCATCCATAATAATAAACATCATCAATAACTTACCTCGGTATCCTACCGCCCCAGCCAATTAAGATTCCCCTGAAAAATCATACGGTTAGCGGCGGCAGGTCGAGCGCGTGTGTTACAAGCATGTGGTTGTAACGCACGGGGCAGAAGGCTTCTGAGCCAGCCCCTTTGAAGTGGTCCACCCACGAAGCCTGAAATCCGATAGGATTTCGGCGAACAGGAGGACTACGGAATGGCTGGAAAGCGTGAGAAGCCGGAAGACATTGTCACCAAGCTGCGTCAGGTCGAGGTGTTGCATGGCCAGGGCCTGTCGATGGCCGATGCGGTGCGGCAGATCGGGATATCGCAGCATACCTTTTACCGGTGGCGGAAGCAGTATGGTGGGATGAACCGGGCACAGTTGTCGCGGCTGAAGGAACTCGAGAAGGAGAACCTGAGGCTGCGGCGGGCGGTATCTGACCTGACGCTCGAGAAGCTGATCCTGACCGAGGCTGCCCAGGGAAACTTCTAAGCCCTTCGCGCCGCCGCGAATGCGTGGAGCATGTGTGCGAGACACTCGGCATCTCCGAACGCCGGGCCTGCCGGGTGCTCGGCCAACACCGCTCCACGCAGCGCAAGCCACCACAGGGCCGGGAAGACGAGGCGCGGCTGACCGCCGACGTCATCGATCTGGCCCGGGAGTATGGCCGCTACGGCTACCGCCGGGTCGCCGTGCTGCTGCGGCGTGCCGGCTGGCAGGTGAACCACAAGCGGGTGGCGCGCATTTGGCGGCGCGAAGGGCTCAAGGTCGTCCCACACAAGCAGAAGAAGCGCGGCAGGCTCTGGCTGGACGATGGCTCTTGCGTGCGGCTGAAGCCCGAGCACCCCAACCACGTCTGGTCCTACGACTTCGTGCAGGACCGGACCAGTGACGGCCGGACCTACCGGACGCTCAACATCCTCGATGAATATACGCGGGAGGCGTTAATGATCCGTGTCGACAGGCGACTGAACTCCACCGATGTCCTGGACGCCCTGACCGATCTCTTCATCCAGCGCGGCCCGCCGCGGTTCATCCGGTCCGACAACGGCCCGGAGTTCATCGCGCAGAAGGTGCGCGACTGGATCGAGCTGGTGGGGGCGAAGACCGCGTACATCGAGCCGGGGTCACCCTGGGAGAACGGTTATTGCGAGAGCTTCAACAGCAGGTTCAGGGACGAACTCCTCAATGGCGAGGTCTTCTACTCGTTGAGGGAGGCGCAAATCCTCATCGAACAATGGCGAAAGCACTACAACACCGCTCGGCCGCATAGCGCTCTTGGATATCGGACACCGGCACCGGAGACCTTCATCCCCATAGATCGAAGGCCGACCATGCATTAGCATTTAACCCGGACCACTCGATGGGGTCAGCTCACTGGCGCTGGGGGCGAAGGTGACCTTCTTCGTCTCGCTGGCGGCGCTGCCGCTGGTCATGCTCTATTGGCACGCGGGGAAACGTCTCCGCGGGCTGATCCTGATCTGCACGCTCTTGCCGATGCTGACCGCCAACGTGGTGCGCACCTTCGCCTGGGTCGTGCTTCTCGGGCGCAACGGACCGATCAGCCAGACGCTGCTCGGGCTCGGCCTCACCGAGCGCCCGTTCTCGCTGCTCTTCTCCGAGACCGGGCTGATCATCGCGCTGGTGCAGATCGAACTGCCGCTCCTGCTGCTGCCGGTCTTTGCCGTGCTCAACCGCGCCGATCGCAAGACGCTGGAGGCTGCCGAGGTGCTGGGAGCAGGCCGCTGGCGCGCCTGGTTCTCCGCGATCTTCCCGCAGATCATCCCCGCCGTGCTGGCGGGCTGGGTGCTGGTCTTCGCCTCCGCCACCACCTCTTACGTGACGCAGAGCGTCATCGGCGGTGCGCGGCTGATCTATCTTCCGCAATTCGTCTACCGCGAGGTCGGTGTACTCTTCCAATGGCCAATGGCCGCCGCGATCTCGATCCTTCTTCTGGCGTCCACCGGCGTCATCATGCTGGGCCTCACCATGCTCGCCCGTCACGAAAGGCTCCAAGGTCATGCTTGAGACACGCTCGAAGATCTCCACCGCCCTCTACTGGGCCTTCGTCTGGGGCTGCGGCCTTCTGGTGCTGGCCTTCATGATCGGCCCGATCCTGCTGGCGCTGTTGATGTCCTTCAACTCCGGCACGACGCTGCGTTTCCCGCCCGAGGGCTTCTCGCTGCGCTGGTACGAGCTCCTGTTCGACCCGATCGCCTCCGAGCCGATCCACACCGCCGCGAAGAACTCGATCGAGGTGGCGCTATCGACGGTCGCCGTGGTCACGCTGATCACCGCCCCCGCCGCCTGGGCGCTGGCACGCGCGCCGAAGCGCTTCGCCGGGTCGGTCGAGCCGGTGCTGCTGGCACCGCTGGTGCTGCCGAGCCTCGTCTACGCGCTCGCCGCGCTGCTGGCGCTGAGCCTTCTCGGCCTCGGCCCGTCCTTCCTCGCGGTGCTGATCGGCCACGCGGCGGTCTTCGCGCCGCTGATGTTCCGCACGGTGCTGGGCCTCGCGCAGCGCATGAACCCGGCGCTCGAGGAAGCCTCGGCCACGCTCGGCGCCAGCCGCGCCCGCACTTTCCTGCGCATCAGCCTGCCGGGCATCCTGCCCGGTATCCTCGCGGGCGCCTTCCTCGTCTTCATGCAGTCGCTCGACAACGTGTCGGTGACGCTCTTCCTCGGCGATCCGGGCCGGACCATGCTGCCGCTGCGCCTCTTTGCCATGCTCGAGGAAAGCCTCGACGGGCGGGTTGCCGCAGTCTCGGGCGTGCTGATCCTCGCCGCGGCCCTGCTGCTGGTCACCCTGCAACGCTTCGGCGGGCGCGATGCCCGCTGACCCCGAACTCCCTCACGGAAAGGACCTTCCCATGAACGCGCACAGCTCCGGCGCCCGGCCGTCCATCGAAAGCCTGCTCGGCGATTTCGCCCCCGACTTCGACTTCACCCCGGCGATGCCGATCCCGGCGGAGGAATACGCCGAGCGGATGCGCAAGCTGAAGCGCGAGGCGGTCTCTGCCGGGCTCGACGCCGTCGTCGTGCATTGCGACAGCGTCGGCTGGTTCCACGCGGCGCATGCCTACCTGCGCTACCTCTGCGACTGGATGCGCGAGGGCGTGCTGATCGTGCCGATGGACGAGGACAAGGAGCCGGTGCTGCTGTCGTTCTTCACCCAGTCGGTAATCCTGCCGCCGGGCGGCGAGCCGGTCGGCGTGGACCGCATCCTGCAGATCGGCGCCGTGGGCCGTGAATACGCCGACATCCCCGGCGACTCGGGTGCCATGACGATGCAGGCGCTGGTTGGTATCCTGGGTGAGCTGAAGGCCGACAATATAGGCTTCATCGGTGACAAGCGCTCGGCCGGGTTCCGCGCCGCGCTGGTGTCCGAGATGCCCAAGGCGAAAATCTCCGACCAACACGGCATCCTCGACCGCATGCAGCGCAACCGTACGCCCGCCGAGATCGCCCAGTTCCGCACCGCCGCACAGCTGATCAGCATCGCGACGCAGGCGGCCTATCATGTCGCCCGCCCCGGCGTGACCGACTACGAAATCTACGCCGCCTTCACCCTCGCTCAGATGGCCCGCGGCGGCGAGACCGGCGACGGCTACCAGATCGGCGCCAACGAATGGGGCACCCATTGCGGCAAGCCCTACGGCCATGTCATGCGCAAGGGCGATCTCGCCAACCTCTACGTGTCGAACGTCACCTATCAAGGCTACACCGCCCAGACCGCGCGCATGTTCGCCTTCGGCGCGCTGACCGACCGGCAGGAGTTGGTGCTGGACGCCTGCACCCGCGGCGTGAAGGCCGCCGAGAAACTGATCCGCCCCGGCACGCTGATCCGCGACCTGAACAACGCCGCATTCGACAGCTACATCGAGGCCGGCCTGCTGAAGGACGCCGAGGCCCGCACCATGCCCTACAACTCGCGCACCGCCGACGATGGCGGCCCGCGCGAGATCCCGCGCCAATATGTCCCCGACGCCGATTACGAGGCGCAGGGCCGCAAACTGATGCATGTCTACCCGGCGACCTTCGGCCCGCATAACCCCAACCTCGGCCACTCGGTCGGCATGGCGGGCGGGCAGAATGCCTTTAATATCTCCTCGCACAACTATGACAGGCTGGAAGAGGGCATGGTCTTCGTCCTGCACACGCAATGGCTTGAACCCATGTCCGCAGGCTGCAACATCGGTGATATGTATGTCGTGACCGCCGACGGGTTCGAAAACCTCTCGCGCCACACGCCCCTCGAGACGCACCGGATCCCCGCATGAAAGATCAGACGATGACCAGCCACGCCTTCGACTTCGCCGAGCTGACGCCGAAGCAGCGCTACAAGCTGCTGATCGGCACGGTGATCCCGCGCCCCATCGCGCTGATCACCACCCTGTCGGAGGACGGCACGCCCAACGCGGGCTCCTTCAGCTTTTTCAACATCCTCACCCATGATCCGGCGATCATGGCGGTGGGGATCGAGCACAAGCCCGACGGCACCCCCAAGGACACGGCGGCGAACATCCTCGCCACCGGCGAGTTCACCGTCCACATCTCGGACCATGCGCTCGTCGACCAGATGGAGATCTGCTCAATCAAATTCCCCGCGGATGTCGACGAGCTCGCCCTTGCGGGGCTCGAAACCGCACCCGGAGAGACCGTGCGCAGCCCGCGCATCCTCGCCGCCCCCGCCGCCTTCGAGTGCCATCTGGTGCAGACGGTCCCGGTCAGCCCCGCGCGCACCATCGTGCTGGGCGAGGTCAAGCGCATGTTCGTGCGCGAGACGCTGGTGGACCCGGAAACCCATTACGTCGACCAGATCGGCATCGACGCCGTCGGGCGTCTCGGCGGCCACCTCTACGCGCGTCAGGTCGACCAGTTCGAGCGTGTGACGCCGACGGTGGAGGAATTCGTGAGCGTGTCGGAGAAGGCGGGCTGAGTCTGGTTCGGAAGCGGCTCCAAGAGCTCCTTATCACCTATTCGACGGTCGAGAATGTGGGCCTCAAAAGTTCATGCAGTAAGCCCGCAGCCGGCCTTGCTGCGGTGACGTCCCGGGCTCTGTTAAGGAAGCGGTCCTGTTCAGTTTCTGGCGGAAATATGCTGAGCGCGGCGAGAGCCTAGGCTTCTTCGCTTGTGAATGGTCGTTTTCGTTGCGGGTTCGATGTTTCTACTGCCAAACAACGGGTCAGTGCTCAGCTTCGCTAATTTTCGCTGCGCTTCGCGGTTTTCTGCCTTCGCCGGGTTGAGAAGCCGCGCGTCAGTGCACATGGTGAGACCAAGTAAATCGCACCGACGCAGAGACCCGCATGGCTTTTCCCGCACGCTACACCCCGCTTGCCCTGACCGGCATTGCCACCCTTGCCAGCACCACCGCCGCGATCGCGCTCAGCCCGGCTTGGCTGCCGGTGGCGCTCGCCACCGGTGCGCTGACCGCGCTTGGCGCGCGCGACCTGACGCAGAAACGCCACTCGGTGCTGCGCAACTACCCGGTTATTGGCCATATGCGGTTCCTTCTGGAATCAATCCGCCCGGAGATCCGCCAGTACATGCTGGAGAGCGATCGCGACGAGGAGCCGTTTTCGCGCGAGTCCCGTGCGCTGGTCTACCAGCGCGCCAAGGGCGTAGAGGACAAGCGCCCCTTCGGCACCACAGAGAACGTCTACAGCTCGGGCTATGCCTGGATCACCCATTCGGCGGCCCCGGTGCATATCACCGACAGCGACTTCCGCGTCGAGATCGGCGGTCCGGACTGCCGACAGCCCTATGCCGCGTCGCTGTTCAACATCTCGGCCATGAGCTTCGGCTCGCTCTCGGCCAATGCGATCCTTGCGCTGAACACCGGCGCCAAGAAGGGCGGGTTTGCGCATGACACCGGCGAGGGCTCGGTGTCGAAATACCACCGCGAAGGCGGAGGCGACCTGATTTTCCAGGTGGCCTCGGGCTACTTCGGCTGCCGCAATGACGATGGCAGCTTCTCGCCCGAGAAGTTTCGCACTCAGGCGGCCGACCCGCAGGTGAAGATGATCGAGCTAAAGCTCAGTCAGGGCGCCAAGCCCGGCCATGGCGGCATGCTTCCGGCGGCGAAGATCACCCCGGAGATTTCCGAGGCGCGCGGCATCCCCATGGACCGCGACTGCATCTCTCCGGCGGCGCACCCGAGCTTTTCGACCCCGAAGGGCATGATGGAATTCATCGGCCAGCTGCGCACGCTCTCGGAGGGCAAGCCGGTGGGCTTCAAGCTCTGCATCGGGCATCGGCGTGAGTTCATGTGCATGGTGAAGGCGATGCTCGAGACGGGGATCGTGCCCGATTTCATCGTGGTGGACGGCAGCGAGGGCGGCACCGGCGCGGCCCCGCTGGAGTTTGCCAACCGGGTCGGCATGCCGATGCTCGAGGGGCTGAGCTTCGTCAACGCGACCCTGCGCGGCGCGGGGCTGCGGGAACAGGTCAAAGTCGGCGCGGCGGGCAAGATCACCTCGGCCTTCCACATCGCGCGGGCGCTCGCGCTCGGCGCGGATTGGTGCAACTCGGCGCGCGGCTACATGTTCTCCATCGGTTGCATCCAGGCCCAGGCGTGTCACACCAATAAATGCCCGGTGGGCATCGCCACGCAGGATCCCAAGCGCTCGCGGGCGCTCGACGTGGGCGACAAATCCGACCGTGTGGCGCGCTACCATGCCAACACCATGCGGGCCTTGGGCGAGCTTGCCGGCGCGGCGGGGCTCACCCATCCGATCGACTTCCGCCCGTATCACTTCATGTTCCGCGAGAAGGACAACACCTTCACCGACGGCAATGTGGCCTATCCCTACGTGCCGAACGGCTTCCTGATCTCGGGCGAGATCATTCCCGAACTGGAAGAGTGGCACGAACGCTGGTCGCGCGCCTCGGCGGACAGTTTCAAGACTGACAAGATCCCCGAGGGCCCCTTCGACGTGCCCGCGGCGCGCGTCGCCTGAGGGCGCAGCGGATCGGCACTCGCTGAGCCGTCAGCTCTTCATCGCGAGTTCAAGCGGTACCTCGTCGCGCGCCCTTCCGAGTTGGCTGCCACCCAAACCAGCGTGGCGCCAGCGCCCGAGGTCTTCATCTCCATGGATCGAAGGCCGACCATGCATTATCATTTAACCCGGACGACTCGATGCGGTCAGCTCAGATATCTCAGGCGACTTAGCGGAGAGCAAGGTAGTCCGCGGGCGTATGCTTCCCTGAGTTCTCGGCGCGAAGGCCATGGCCCAAATTGCCATGGATCGATGCACACCTTGCGGCTACAATACCCGCAGTCCCGGGCATCGAGAAAAAGAAGTAAACTATCCGCCAGTTTCCCTGATTACTTATTTTTCTGAGAAATTATGGTGCCCGGGGGCGGAATCGAACCACCGACACGAGGATTTTCAATCCACTGCTCTACCCCTGAGCTACCCGGGCACTGGGTGAAGGGCGCTGCCCCTCGGGTGAGGCGGGGTTTAGTCGAGCCGTTGGGGAGTGTCCAGAGGGTTTTGTCGAAAAAATTCACTTCCCCTTGCGGCAGCGCAAATCGCGCTTTCTTCACTGCCCGCAGCGCGCTACCAACTGCGCCATGCCTCGCAAGATCACCCAGCTCTCCGAGTTTCTCCGCCACGGCTGCGACACCGTCATCGACGTGCGCAGCCCGGCTGAATTTGCCGAGGATCATGTCCCCGGAGCGATCAATCTTCCTGTGCTCGACAATGAAGAGCGCGCGCGTGTCGGCACCATATACAAGCAGCAGTCGCCGTTTCTGGCGCGCAAGCTTGGCGCGGCGCTGGTCTTCCGCAATGCCGCCGCGCATATCGAGGGGCCCTTGGCGCATCACGAAGGCGGGTGGAAGCCGCTGGTCTACTGCTGGCGCGGCGGGCAGCGGTCCGGCTCTTTCACCTATCTACTGCAACAGATCGGCTGGCGGGCCGAGTATGTCGAGGGCGGCTATCGCACATTTCGGCGTCTGGTGACCGAGGCGCTCTACGACTCGGCGCTGCCGGTGAAGTTGATCCAGCTTGGCGGCTATACGGGCACCGCAAAGACCGCGCTCTTGCCGAAGCTCGCGGCGCGCGGTGTTCAGGTGATCGATCTTGAGGGTCTTGCACGCCACCGGGGCTCGCTGCTGGGCGATATGCCGGGCGGGCAGCCGAGCCAGAAATGGTTCGAGACACAGCTGGTGCAAGCGCTCGACGGGCTCGATCCCGCGCGGCCGGTTCTAGTGGAGGCCGAGAGCAGCAAGATCGGACAGCTGCTCATTCCGCCCGCGATCTGGGAGGCGATGAAGCTCGCGCCGTGGGTCGAGGTGGCCGCGCCGCTCGAGGCACGTGCGGCCTATCTGGGGGCCGCCTATGACGACATCTGGTCTGACGGGGCGGCGCTCAAGGATAAGCTCTCGCCGCTGCGCTATCACCGGGGGCACGAGCTTATCGACCGCTGGGAGGCGATGATCGACAGCGGGGATCGGCGCGCGCTCGCCGCGTCGCTGGCGGCGGATCATTATGACCCGGCCTATGAGAAGTCGATGCGCGCCATGACGCCGACGGTGCTGGAACGGTTCGAGACGCCCGCGCTCGACGATGCGGCGCTTGAGGCGCTGGCGGACCGGATGGCGGAGCGGCTTCAGACCATCTCGATCTGACCCGAGCGGTCGGTGATTTCGCCGATCTCCACTGCCGGGAAGCCGGCAGCACGAAGCTGCTGCAGGCACTGCGTGACGTCGCCGCTTACTGCGGCGAGCAGCCCGCCAGCGGTTTGCGGATCGAACATCAGGTCCGGCCTCGGTCCCATCGGCTGGAACGGCAGGGCGGCGCGGTTCTTGGGGTAGAGCGTCGAGGCATGGCCCGCCGCCGACAGCTCCTCGGCGCCCGGCAGCAGCGGCACCTTATCCATGTGCAGCCGCGCGCCGACGCCCGAGGCGCTGCAGATATTCTGCAGATGCCCGGCGAGGCCGAAGCCGGTGACATCGGTCATCGCGCTGGCGCCGCGCAGGATCTCGGCGGCTTTGCCTTGCGGCTTGGTCATATGCGCGAGCGCGGCAGCCACCCAAGCGCCCTTTGCCGCGCCCGCCATTTCCGCGGCCATGATGACGCCGGTGCCGATCGGCTTGGTCAGGATCAGCGTGTCGCCGGGGCGGGCACCGGCGAGGGTGATCGGCGCGGCGTCGCACAGGCCGGTAATTGTAAGGCCGATGCTAAGCTCGTCGCCCATAGCGGAATGACCGCCGACCAGCTCGGCCCCCTCGGCGCGCAGGATCCCGGTGATCGCGCCGAGGCATTCGGTGAGCGTGCGCTCGGCCAACGGTTCGGACATGCGGGGCAGCGTGAGGCTTGCCACGGCGGCCTGCGGCGCAGCGCCCATTGCCCAGATGTCTCCGAGCGCGTGCACACAGGTAATGCGGGCCATGACCTCGGGGTCCTCAATGAAGGCGCGCAGGTGATCGACGGTCATCACCTGCCGCTGTCCGCCGGTGAGCAGCAAGGCCGCGTCGTCGCCGGGCAGGGCGGTGACATCGGGGCGGATCGGAGCGGGCAGGGTCGACAGCGCCGAGGCCAGCGCGTCGCGCCCCACCTTGGCGCCGCAGCCGCCGCACATGGGTTTGGTGCCGAGCGCCTCTTCCATGCCGTCCGCGTGATGACGGGGCAGGGCGGGGGCGGTCATCTTCGGCAGCTCGTCAAACTTGCGCATGAACTTGCGGTCGATGTGATCCTTCCAGCGCCACATCAGCGGGCCGGAGAGTGCCAGCCCGCCCTTGTCGGCCAGCGCCGATTTGCGCCCAAGGGAGATCAGCTTGAGATAGTCGCGCTGCGGCCGGTAGCGGCGCAGATCGCCGCGGCCTTCGAGCGTGGCACGCAGGTTGTCCAGCAGCACCGGGGCCTCGCGCACGGCAAACACCCCGGCCTTGGGGCGCGGGGTTTGGGTGAGATGCGCGCAGTCCCCGGCGGCGAAAATGGCTGGATCGGAGCTTTGCAAGCTGGGCGCGACCTTGATGAAGCCGTCGTGCAGATCGAGGCCCGTCTGCTGCAGCCATCCCTGCGCCCGCGCGCCAGCCGCGCCGGTGATGAAACCGGCGGTAATCTCGGTGCCATCCGTGAGGCGCAGGCCGGTGGCGGTGACCTCGGTGATGTCGGCCCCCTCGTGCAGCGTGACGCCCTGCGATGCGAGCGCGGCGCGGGCCTTGCTGGCGGCGGTGGGGCGCAGCGCGGTCAGCGCCGTGCCGCGCTCAATCAGATGCACCTGCGCCGCGCGCCCGCGCTGCCCGAGCGCGAAGGCCATGGCGCAGGCCAGTTCAGCGCCTGCCACACCGCCACCGATCACTGCTACCGCAGCGGGTCCTTCCTTGTCGCGATAGGCCTCCCATGCGGTTGCGAAAGGTCCGAGCGGTTTTGCTGGGAAAGCGTGTTCGGCGAAGCCGGGCACGTCGGGCATGGCCGAGGTGATGCCGATGTTCACCGAGGCCACGTCGAACCCGATGGGCGCGCGGCCAGCCACATGCACCTGCCGGGCGGCGCGGTCGAGGTCGGTAACGGCGCCCAACACCACGCGCGCGCCAGCAAAGCGCGCCAGTTTCACCAGATCGATGTCGAGATCGTCGCGCCCGTAATGTCCGGCAACAAACCCGGGCAGCATGCCCGAATAGGGCGCGGTGGGGCCGGGGTTGATCAGCGTCACCCGCGCGCCGGGCAGCGGATCCATGCCCCACATCCGCAGCAGCAGCGCATGGGAATGGCCGCCGCCAATGAGGACGAGATCGCGGGTGAGGGGAAGGTTGGGCGCGCGCATGGCTCTCTCCGGCTGGTCGCAGGCCGTGTAGCACGGCTGGGCGGCGGAGGGGGAGGGGTTGCGGGCCCCGTGCAGTGGTTTGCAGTGGTTTGATGTCGCGCAGCTTTTGCTCGCAGCGCGGGTCTTGGGGGCGCTGCCCCCGACCGCGCGGGGCGCGGTCTCCCCCGGCGTATTTGCAAAGAGAAGAAGCGGCGGCCGGCGGCGAGAGGGGGCGCGCGGCGGTGCCAGAAGGGCTTTTGGCTTGATCTGCGGCGGTGCAGGGGCTATATCGCGCGCGTCAAGCAAGGCACCACACGCCGCGGACCAAAGACGGGCAGGGTCGGGTAACCGGCCCTCTTTGTCATATGCGGATCGCCCGAAAGACCAATCCGAAGACCGGTGGAGACAACCACCCGGCCAGCAAAACCGATGTAAAGGACATATACGCCACATGGCAAACGCAACCATGGAGGAATTCGAAGCCCTCCTTACCGAAAGCTTCGAAATGGACACCCCCGAAGAGGGGTCCGTTGTTAAAGGCAAGGTCATCGCAATTGAAGCGGGCCAGGCCATCATCGACGTCGGCTACAAGATGGAAGGCCGCGTTGAGCTGAAAGAATTCGCAAACCCCGGCGAAGCCCCCGAGATCTCGGTCGGCGACGAAGTCGAGGTTTACCTGCGCGCAGCTGAAAACGCCCGCGGCGAAGCCGTGATCAGCCGCGAGATGGCCCGCCGCGAAGAGGCATGGGACCGTCTCGAGAAGGCCTACGCCGACGACGCCCGCGTCGAAGGTGCGATCTTCGGCCGCGTCAAAGGTGGCTTCACCGTCGACCTCGGCGGCGCTGTTGCCTTCCTGCCCGGCAGCCAGGTTGACGTCCGCCCCGTGCGCGACGCAGGCCCGCTCATGGGTCTCAAGCAGCCGTTCCAGATCCTCAAGATGGACCGTCGTCGCGGCAATATCGTTGTCTCGCGTCGTGCAATCCTCGAGGAATCGCGCGCCGAGCAGCGTGCGGAAGTCATCGCCAACCTCACCGAAGGCCAGACGGTCGACGGTGTGGTCAAGAACATCACCGAATACGGTGCGTTCGTTGACCTGGGCGGCGTGGACGGCCTGCTGCACGTCACCGACATGGCATGGCGCCGTGTGAACCACCCGTCGGAGATCCTGTCGATCGGCGAGACCGTCAAGGTCCAGGTCATCAAGATCAACAAAGAGACCCACCGTATCAGCCTCGGCATGAAGCAGCTGCAGGAAGATCCGTGGGATCTGGTGGCTGTGAAGTACCCGCTGAGCACGGTGCACACCGGCCGCGTGACCAACATCACCGATTACGGCGCCTTCGTGGAGCTGGAGCCGGGCGTCGAAGGTCTGGTTCACGTGTCGGAAATGTCCTGGACCAAGAAGAACGTCCACCCGGGCAAGATCGTCTCGACCTCGCAAGAAGTCGAAGTCATGGTTCTCGAGATCGATCCCGCGAAGCGTCGCGTTTCGCTCGGCCTCAAGCAGACCATGCGCAACCCGTGGGAAGTGTTCTCCGAGACTCACCCGGAAGGGACCGAGGTCGAGGGCGAGGTCAAGAACATCACCGAATTCGGTCTGTTCATCGGCCTGCCCGGCGAGATCGACGGCATGGTTCACCTTTCGGACCTGTCTTGGGATCAGCGCGGCGAGGAAGCCATCCAGGAGTACCGCAAAGGCGACGTGGTCAAGGCCGTTGTCACCGAAGTGGACACCGACAAAGAGCGTATCTCGCTCTCGATCAAGGCACTCGGCGGCGACAAGTTCGCTGACGCGGTTGGCGGCGTGAAGCGCGGCTCGATCGTGACCGTCGAAGTGACCGCGATCGAAGATGGCGGCATCGAGGTGGAATACGAAGGCATGAAGTCCTTCATCCGCCGTTCGGACCTGTCGCGTGACCGCGCAGAGCAGCGCCCCGAGCGCTTCTCGGTTGGCGACAAGCTCGACGTCCGCGTCACCAACATCGACAGCAAGACCCGTCGTCTGGGCCTGTCGATCAAGGCACGCGAGATCGCCGAAGAGAAAGAAGCCGTGGAACAGTACGGCTCGTCCGACTCCGGCGCATCGCTGGGCGACATCCTCGGCGCAGCTCTGAAGCGCGACGAGTAAGCCTCGCGCTTGCAATGAGACAAAGAAGGCCCCGGGAGACCGGGGCCTTTTTCTTTGGCAGCGCCCCAAAGCTGAGGCTTATTGCTTGGCGCATGGCTGCACAGGGGGATGTGCAGAGCGCTCCGCCGTCTTGCGCTTGGGCCGCAGGCGTGACGATAACCGCATATGCCAAACGATATGCCCTCTACCGCTGCCCTTTTCCTGACCGAAGACCATGTGAACCGGGTCTTTCGCGAAGTGCCTGAAACCGACGACGCCGAGCTTTGGGGCTGGACCCGTCTCGATGACGCGGGCATCGCTGCGAAGGCGCGGGAGATTCTCGCGCAGCGCCCGGAGGGGCCGCTGCAGGTATTTGCGTATGGCTCGCTTCTGTGGAAGCCGGAGTTCACCCCGGTCGCCGAACGGCAGGGGCGGGCATTGGGCTGGCACCGTGCCTTCTGTATCGAGCTGACCTCGTGGCGCGGCACGCCCGAGGCGCCGGGGCTGATGATGGCGCTGATGCCGGGCGGCGAATGCACCGCGCTGCTGCACGAGGTGGCCGAGGCGGAGGTGCTGGCAGCCACCGAGGCGCTCGTGCGCCGCGAGATGCCCTATGTGGAGCTTTCGGACAGCTACAGCTGGGTGCCCGTCGAAACAGCGGGCGGCATGGTGAGTGCGCTGACCTTCTATGCGCCGCCGCGTGGAAATCGTCTGCGGACCGATCTGACGCTGGAGGAGACCGCACAGATCATCGCGCGCGCCTGCGGCCACGCGGGCTCGAACGTCGAATATCTGCATCGGACGGTGACGTCTCTGGCCGCGCAGGGGCTGCACGACGCGCAATTGTGGCGGCTGGAACGGCTGGTCGCGGAAGAAATCGACGCGCTTTTTTGAGCCGAGATTGCGTGGCTTCGGCCTGTCTCGGGGGCCGAATCGCGGACTATTCTTTGGGATAGCCGCAGCGCAGCAATTGCGCCCGGCGCGGGCTCGAGCGGGGTTTGACCGGCATGAAGCCGCGCAATACGCTGCTTTTCATGGATTTTTCTCTGATTCTCGCGGTTTCCATTTGGCGAGCCCCCGGCAAAGGTCGTACAACAGTGGGAGCGCGGAAAATGCGATATAGGGATGGGCGAGGATGATCAGATCGGAATTGATCCAGAAGATCGCGGAGGAGAACCCGCATCTCTACCAACGAGACGTCGAGCGGATCGTGAACACGATCTTCGAGGAAATCACCGCTGCGATGGCGCATGGCAATCGCGTGGAGCTGCGCGGCTTTGGCGCCTTTTCGGTCAAGCAGCGGGACGCTAGACAGGGCCGGAACCCCCGCACGGGCGAAGCCGTTGACGTCGAGGAGAAATGCGTGCCGTTTTTCAAGACCGGCAAGCTCTTGCGGGACCGACTGAACGGGAAGTGACCTCGATGAAATACATTCGCTACGCCTTCTGGGCCATTCTGGCCATTGTGCTGATCTGCGTGGCTCTGGCCAACCGTGGACCTGCCACGCTGAACCTTCTGCCGACCGAAATGGCCGAACTGCTGAACTTCCAGTACACGGTCACTGTGCCGGTGTTCATCGTGATCTTTGGCGGGATTGTCGCGGGTCTGCTGATCGGCTTCGTCTGGGAGTGGCTGCGCGAGCACAAGCATCGTGCGGTGGCGGCGCAGCGCAAGACCGAGGTGAAGCGGCTCGAGCGGCAGCTGAAAAAGACTCAGGACGAGCGCGACAAGGATAAGGACGAGGTTCTGGCGATCCTCGACCAGAGCGCCTGAGGCACCCTCAGCGGGCGTGCCAGCGTGAGTTGGGCCCCGAGATTTGAAAGCACTGCCGGAGGGCAGGCAGAGGGGGGCTTTGGCTCCCCTCATTGCTTGGCGGCGGGCGTCTGCGGGAGTATCTACGGAAATGAACGCTGAAGAAGGCAAGGAGCGGATGGATATTCAGGTGAAAATCTGCGGGCTGCGCACGCCCGCCGACGTGGCCGCCGTCGCCGAGGCCGGGGCGCGCTACGCAGGCTTTGTGTTCTTCCCCAAGAGCCCGCGTGCGGTGACCGTGGCGCAGGCGCGCGAGCTGGCGCTGGCGGCCCCTGTGGGGCTGGCCAAGGTGGCGCTGGTGGTCGACGCGGACGATGCTCTGCTGCAAGAGATCACCGACAATGTGCCGCTCGATATCCTTCAGTTACACGGCAAGGAGAGCGTCGAGCGCGTGGCGGAGATTCGCGAGCGCTTCGGCCTGCCGGTGATGAAGGCCGTGGGCGTGGCGTCTGAGGAAGACCTGCCTGCGCTAGAAGCCTATGGGCGGGTTGCCGACATGCTGCTCGTCGATGCCAAGGCGCCGAAAGGCGGGGCGCTGCCCGGCGGCAACGGGCTGGCCTTCGATTGGCGGCTTATCGCCGGTCGGCGCTGGCCGGTGCCTTGGATTCTGGCAGGTGGGCTGACCGCGCAGAATGTGGCGCAGGCGGTGCGGATGACCGGAGCGCGGCAGATCGACCTTTCGAGCGGTGTCGAAAGCGCGCCGGGCGAAAAATCGCCGGAGTTGATTCGGGACTTCATGCAGGCCGTGCGAAAAGCAGAGGCCGAGCTCGAGGTGCCGCAGATCTGACGTATCGCGGCGCAGTGGCGGACAGCAAAAGGCCCCATGCGTTCGCACGGGGCCTTTTTGTATGGCGTGGCTGCGGCCTGCTGTAAAACCGGTGCTGCACCAAACCCTTGCGCTGGACAGCAAAAAGGCCACCCGAGATGGGCGGCCCTCAGCCGGATCAAGATCCTGCGGTTTCGATCAGCCCTGACGAGCTTTGAAACGACGCTGGGTCTTGTTGATCACGTAAACACGGCCCTTGCGACGCACAACGCGGCAGTCGCGATGGCGCTGTTTGAGCGAGCGGAGCGAGTTAGCGACTTTCATATCAAGTCTCTCCTCTTTCGCGGCGCGCGAGCGCCTGGCGTTGCGTTTTGCCCCGAACCGTGGTTCGAGGCGATGAATTCCATGGTGGGCGGTACTGGGATCGAACCAGTGGCCCCTACGATGTCAACGTAGTGCTCTACCGCTGAGCTAACCGCCCGTATGGCCTGCGCTTTTCTTGTTGTTCTGGCCGCGTCCCTCTTTCGAGTGCCGCAGTGAACTGCGCCGGTGGAGCGCTCTATAAAAGGAGTCGGAGGGGGGATCAAGGGCTTTTGGGAGAAATAAGATTCAGGCTATCTTATTCCTGCAAGGAGCCCCGATGCCCAAAGTCGCTTATCATCTCGATCTGCCTGAAACCCATAGTTCTGCGGTGGTTTTCGCCTCGCCGCACTCTGGGCGTGACTACCCGTGGAGCTTTCTGCGGGGCACGGTTCTGGACGAGAAGCAGATTCGCTCGTCCGAAGATGCCTTCGTCGATCGGCTGTTCGATTGTGCGCCGCAGTTCGGAGCGCCTTTGCTACGCGCCGGGGCGCCGCGCGCCTTCATCGATCTCAACCGTGCCTCTGACGAGCTTGATCCTGCGCTGATCGAGGGAGTGCGCCGCGCCGGGCATAACCCGCGAGTCGCCTCCGGCCTTGGCGTCGTGCCGCGTGTGGTGGCGAACGGGCGGGCGATCTACTGCGGCAAGCTGCCTCTAGCCGAAGCAGAGCGGCGCATCGGGCTCTACTGGAGGCCCTACCACACACGCCTGCAGGCGCTGCTCGATTCGGCCAAGAGCGCGTTTGGCGAGTCGATCCTGATCGATTGCCATTCGATGCCGCATGAGGCGGTGGAAAGCGTGCTGCGCCGGGGGACACGCAGGCCGGAAATCGTACTGGGGGATCGATTCGGCGCCTCGGCTGCGCCCGAGGTGGTCGATCTGGTGGAGCAGGCCTTCCGCCGCGCCGGACTTGAAGTGGCGCGCAATGCGCCCTTCGCCGGGGCGTTCACCACGATGAATTACGGTCGACCCTCACGCCGCCAGCACGCGATCCAGATCGAGATCGACCGTGCGCTCTATATGGACGAGGCGCAGGTGCGCCCGAGCGGGGATTTCCACGCCTTCCGGCGGTTGCTGCGCGGCGTGATTGCCGAAGTGGCCGCCATCGGGCATCGCGAGCAACGTCTGGCAGCGGAGTAACCTGGCTCGGACGTTCCGCTCCCCGCGCCTCCGGCGGGGATATTTCCGCCAATAGGAAGGGCAGGACGGCTCAGAACGGCGCGGGTGCGCGGAAAGTGTGGCCCATGCCGCCGTCGGGATGACGCAGGCGCAGCTCTTCGGCGTGCAGCATCATGCGTGGATACTGATCGGCGGTGTCCGGCGCGTAGAACGGATCGCCCAGAATCGGATGGCCCTGAGACAGCATGTGCACCCTCAACTGGTGGCTGCGCCCGGTGCGGGGCAGCAGGTGCACACGGGTTTCCTCGTCGGTGGCCTTGATCACCCGCCAGTCGGTCTGCGCCGGTTTGCCGGTCTCGTGGCAGACCATCTGCTTGGGCCGGTTCGGCCAGTCGACGATCAGCGGCAGGTCGATATGCCCGTGCTTGGGCTCGAGCCGCCCGGCGACCCGCGCCAGATAGGTCTTCTTGGTGCGGCGGCGTTCGAACTGCTGACCGATGTGGCGCTGCGCATGCGGGGTGAGGGCGAATACCATCACCCCTGAGGTGTCGCGGTCGAGACGGTGCACCAGCAGCACCTGCGGGAAGGCGACCTTCAGCCGTTCGATCAGGCAGTCGGCAAGCTCCGGGCCCTTGCCGGGCACGGAGAGCAGCCCTGCGGGCTTGTCGACGACGAGGATCTCGTGATCGGCGTGAAGGACCGGGATCTCTCCCTGCGGCGGATTGTAATCGGAGCTCATGCGGCGCTCATGGCAAAAGCCGGGCGGCGCTGCAAGGCTCCTGC
Organism: Salipiger sp. CCB-MM3; assembly: GCF_001687105.1. Taxonomy (NCBI): domain Bacteria; kingdom Pseudomonadati; phylum Pseudomonadota; class Alphaproteobacteria; order Rhodobacterales; family Roseobacteraceae; genus Salipiger; species Salipiger sp. CCB-MM3. The sequence goes on along the minus strand of NZ_CP014596.1, from coordinate 234,531 downwards.
GCGGCGCCATGCCGTCGCAGAGCCGCAATAGGGCGCCTCAGAGCCGCTCTATGGCAATCGCCGTACCTTCGCCACCGCCGATGCAGATCGCCGCCACACCGCGCTTCAGGCCACGGGTTTCCAGCGCGTTGAGCAGCGTCACCATGATCCGCGCGCCAGAGGCGCCGATCGGATGTCCTAGGGCGCAGGCGCCGCCGTTGACGTTCACCACGTCGCGCGGCAGACCCATCTCGTGCATGAAGGCCATCGGCACGACGGCAAAGGCCTCGTTGACCTCCCAAAGATCGACGTCCGACAGCTTCCAGCCGACGCGCTCCAGAAGTTTGCGGGCGGCGGGAATCGGCGCGGTGGGAAAGAGGTTCGGGGCCTGCGCGTGGCTGGCATGGCCGAGGATGCGCGCCCGCGGCGTGACGCCGGTCTGCGCCGCCACATCGAGCGTGCTCAGCACCAGCGCGGCGGCCCCATCTGAGATCGAGCTGGAGTTGGCCGCGGTCACCGTGCCGCCGGGCCGGAACGCGGGTTTCAGGTGCGGGATCTTCTCGGGGCGGGCGCGCGCTGGCTGCTCGTCGCGGGTGATCACCTCCTCACCGGTGCGGGCGTGGATCGTCACCGGGGTGATCTCATTCTCGAAGGCGCCGCTGCGCTCGGCATCCAGTGCGTTCGACAGCGAGGCAAGTGCGTATTGATCCTGTGCCTCGCGGGTGAACTGGAAAGCCTCGGCGCAATCCTCGGCGAAGGTGCCCATGAGGCGGCCCTTGTCATAGGCGTCTTCGAGCCCGTCGAGGAACATGTGATCCACCGAAGTGCCATGCCCGAGCCGTGCGCCGCCGCGCATCTGCGGCAGCAGATAGGGCGCGTTGCTCATGCTCTCCATGCCGCCCACGGCCATGACCTTCGCCTCGCCGAGCGCCAGCCGGTCCCAGCCCATCATTGCAGCCTTCATGCCAGAGCCGCACATCTTGTTGAGCGTGGTCGCGGGCACCTCTTCGCCGAGCCCGGCCTTGAAGCCCGCCTGCCGCGCCGGTGCCTGACCCTGTCCCGCAGGCAGCACGCAGCCCATCAGCAACTCGTCCACCGCGGGCCGGCCCGCTTCGGCCAGCGCCGCCCGCAGCGCAGCGCCGCCGAGTTCCGCAGCCGAGACATCCGACAGCGCCCCCTGAAACCCGCCCATGGCGGTCCGCGCCGCGCCGGTGATCACTACGTCCTTCATGCTCTCTCCTCCCAAAGACACGGATCCTGAATACCGAATGGTAAGGAATGCCGTCTAGCTTGCTGAAGATATGGGCACTTGTGGTCGCATCGGCAATCACCCTCGGGCGGCGCTTGGCTAAGTGCTGGGGCAGGGCTTGGATGAGCCCTCGGGGCGCGCCCAGATAATCGGAGCCGGATAGTCGGAGAATGCCATGAAGCTCAGCAGCCATGGAACGGATCCGCAGGTGGTTCGGGTCGAGGAAACGCGGATCGACGCTGCGGTGGCGATCCAGTTCAAGGATGCGATGCGCCTCGGCGTGACCCCCGCCGCAAAGCGCGTGATCCTTGATCTCGGCGCGGTGGAGTTCATCGACTCAAGCGGATTGGGCGCCATCGTCGCGGCAATGAAGGAGCTTGCTCCCGGGCAAAGGCTCGATCTGGCCGGGCTATCGCCGATGGTCGACAAGGTCTTCCGCCTGACTCGGATGGACACCATCTTCGTGCTCTATCCCACCCTGGCAGAGGCGGAGGCCGCGTCTTCGCAGGGGGCGGGACCGGAGAGCTAGAGGCTGATTTGGCGGCGCGACATGACCAGCCTGCCCGAAAGCACAAGGAAACTGTCGCAGAGCCTCACCTTGGGTGCCTGCGCCGCAGAGGTGCGCGCGGCGTTGGCGGAGGTGACCGCGATGCTGTCCGCACATCAGGTGTCGCCAGAGGCACGCGGGGCGATCGAACTGGTGCTGGCCGAAGCGCTGAACAACATCGTCGAGCATGCCTATGCGCCCGCGGCGGCGGGGGATATCGGGCTGCGCGTGAGTTTGGCGGAGGATCAGGCCCTGCTGCAGGTGCGCGACAGGGGCAGCGCAATGCCCGGGCTGGTCTTGCCCGAGGGCAGGCTCAAGCCGCTTGGCCATGACCGAGATTTGCCGGAAGGGGGATTTGGCTGGTACCTGATCCGGAAACTCGCTTCAGAGGTCCGGTACAGGCGCTGTGGGGGCGAGAATGTCCTCGATATCGTCATGCCCCTGCGATGAGCGATGAAGGTCGCGCAACCGAAGGAGAATCACCTTTAGTTGTACTCTTGCTCTTAAAATCGCCTCAGTTGCGCCCGGTTTGCGACAAACTTCCGGGCTATGGTCATCATCAAGCCGATATCGGCATAGCTCGGCGTCGCACCGTTTTCAGCCCCCACCCAGTGTGCGACGCCGAGGCCTTCCCTCAGACCAGATTGAGTGTTGCTCGCGCGCCCCTCGCTTGGGGGTCAGCGACGCCGCATGCGCGTCGCCACCTCAGCGCAGATCGGCGGATTGGTCTCCGTATGGCCGTTTATAGCGCGCATTTGCGACAAATTGCCGGGGCAGAGTGATCTGGTAGCTGCATATAGCTTCCCCCGGACCTGCGCTCATCAGCCCCCGCTCAGTGCGTGGGGCCGGGGACCTTCTCCAGAAAAATTGTCTTGATCCGCCAAGCGCTTCTCGTCACCCGTTTTGCGGCGGTGGCGGGTTTGTGCCGCTGCGTCAGCTTCTCGGGCGAACTTCCGCCGAAAGCTGCGGATTGCGCCGGTCTGCTGCAGGATGGCCGCAAGCTCACCTTAGTCTCGCCCGATTTCAGGCCGATACCGAAGATGTAGCTGCATATGGCTTCCCTCGGCGTCACGCCGTTTCAGCCCCCACCCAGTGCGTGGCGCCGAGGAACTACCAGCGGCACTTCCCGACATTCGCGAGAGCTTCTTGGCGACAGGAGCCATCGGGCCCGGCGGCGCTAGGCGGGCCTCTCAGCAGCCCGCCATACGACCCTCAGTAGCTGTAGGCGCCGTAGATCTTCGACAGATCACCGCCCCATTCGCCGTGATAGAGATCAAGCATCTCATCTGCCTGAACCGTCCCGCTTTCGACGCTTTCCTTCAGCGCATTGAGGAAATGCGTCTCGTCCGGCAGCAGCCCACCCGCGCCGGGGCGGGCGCGCGCGACAAGGCCAGCTTCTGCGATCTTCAGCACCTCGCGGGCGAGATCATGCATGCGGATGCCATTCACCTCGGCCTGCAGGGCATCCTCACCAGCCGCGACGCGCAGGGCTTGGCGCGTTTCGGCGTCCCAGCCCTTCACCAGGTCCCAAGCGGCATCCAGCGCGCCTTGATCGTAGGTCAGCCCGACCCAGAAGGCGGGCAGGGCGCAAAGGCGGCGCCACGGGCCGCCATCGGCGCCGCGCATCTCGATGAATTTCTTCATCCGCGCCTCGGGGAAGAGCGTGGTCAGATGGTCGGCCCAATCCGACAGCGTCGGCTTTTCGCCGGGCAGGGCGGGCAGGCGGCCCGCCATGAAGTCGCGGAAGGACTGGCCAAGCGCGTCGATGTATTTGCCATCGCGGTAGACAAAGTACATCGGCACATCGAGCGCGTATTCCACGTAGCTTTCAAAGCCGAAGCTCTCGTCAAAGACGAAGGGCAGCATGCCGGTGCGTGCGTCATCGAGGTTCTGCCAGACATAGGAGCGATAGCTCTTCATGCCGTTGGGCTTGCCTTCGAGGAAGGGCGAGTTGGCAAAGAGCGCGGTGGCGACGGGCTGCAAAGCCAGCGCGACGCGCATCTTGTTGATCATGTCCAGTTCGGAGCCGAAATCGAGGTTCACCTGCACGGTGCAGGTGCGCCGCATCATGGTGGTGCCTGTGGTGCCGACCTTGCCCATATAGGCATCCATCAGCTTGTAGCGGCCCTTGGGCATGAGGGGCATTTCCTCGTGCTTCCATTCGGGCGCGGCGCCAAGGCCGATGAAGCCCACGCCGATCTCGTCGGCGATGCCCTTCACCTCGCGCAGGTGCTCGTTCACCTCGTCGCAGGTCTGGTGGATGGTCTCGAGCGGGGCACCCGACAGTTCCAGCGCGCCGCCCGGCTCGAGCGAGACGTTGGCGCCGTCCTTGGTCAGGCCGATGAGATTGCCGCCCTCGTTCACCTCGGCCCAGCCGTGCCGGTCGCGCAGCCCTTCCAGCACCGCGCGGATCGAGCGCTCGCCCTCATAGGGCAGCGGGGCGTGGGTGTCGGTCAGATAGCCGAACTTCTCGTGCTCGGTGCCGATGCGCCAGTCCTCTCTGGGCTTGATGCCCTCCTCGAGGTACTCGCCAAGCTGCGCATGATGTTCGATCGGCCCGCCGCCGGACTGGGGAATGGACATGTCTGGGCTCCGATCTTGCTTGGCCTTGGGTCTCGAGGCTCAGGGATGGGGGCAAGCGAAGCCCTTGTCAATGCAGACGGAGGGCGGGTTTTTGTGCGCTGGCGCGCTGCCAGATGGTCACGGGCGCAGACCCGCGCTCCTGCATTTTCTGCAGCATCCGCTCTGTCTGCAGGCCCGGCAGCCGCGCGAAGACGTCGAAAAGTTGATCTGCCCCCTCCGCTGTCAGCGGAATCGCCAGCGTCGTGCCGTCTTCGCTGCGCAGCAGCCAGTGCGGCGGGCGGGCGCGGGGATCGAGGGTCAGCGCGGTCAGACTGTCGAGATCGGTAAAGCCGCCGGTCAGCGGGCCGAAATAGCTGATCCGCCCCTCAATCACCTGCACCATGCCCGGCCCGCCGGTGCCGGTGCGAAAGCGCGCGCGCTGCACCCCGGCAAAAATCAGGGCAATGGCGATCACGATGACCACCCAGCCGATCCACATCAGCAGCCCACCAGGAAACAGTGCCCAGTAAGCGCCGAGCGCCAGCACCGCCAGACCAGCCAGCACCTCGCGCCAGCGCATCAGTCCGGCCTTGGCTTCGGGACGCAGGAAACTCATGCGGCGGGGTTCCTCGGCAGTCGAGCGGGGCAGATCATCGCCAGTCTCCGCAATGCGCCTGCCAGAGCGTCAGCGCCGCCACCGCCGCCGTGTCGGCGCGCAGGATGCGCGGGCCAAGCGCGATGGAGGTCGCCTGTTCCATACCGTGCAGCTTTTTGCGCTCGGGCTCGGAAAAGCCGCCCTCGGGGCCGATCAGCACCGCCCAAGGCCCAGAGGCGCCGGACAGCGCGGCGGCGTAATCTGTGCCCGCGCCCACCGCGGCCTCGTCGCAGAACAGCAGCCGCCTATCGCCCCATTCGGCCAGCAGCGGCCCGAGCTTCTGCAACTCGGAGACCTCTGGCACAAAGGTGGCGCCGCATTGCTCGGCGGCCTCCACCGCGTGGGCCTGCAACCGGTCCTGGCGAATCCTGTCGGAGTTGGTGAAGGCGGTCTGCACCGGCACGATCCGCCGCACGCCCAGTTCCACCGCCTTTTCGACAATAAAATCGGTGCGCGCTTTTTTGATGGGCGCGAACAGCAGCCAGAGGTCGGGCGGCGTGCCCTGCGGCTGGATCTGCTCGGCGCAAACCAGCGTGCCGCCGCGTTTTCCGGTCTCGGAAACCTCGGCCAGCCACGCGCCATCACGCCCGTTGAACAGCGCCACGGAAGCGCCCTGTGGCAGCCGCATCACGGAAAAGAGATAATGGGCCTGCTCCCGCTCGAGAGCGACCGGTTGTCCCGCGCCCAGCGGGTGATCTACATACAGACGAACCTTTGCATTCATGAGGCGGACCATATGACCCATCCCGGCGCAGCGCCAGATCCCTCAGGACAGGTGTCCGACGCGGTACGCGGCAATTGGGTGGACCACCGCGCGCCGGCGTGGACCCGGCCCTATCTGCGCCTGTCGCGCGCTGACCGGCCCATCGGCACATGGTTGCTGCTGCTGCCCTGCTGGTGGGGGCTGCTGCTGTCGATGGTCGCCGATGGCAACGCTTCGTGGTTCGATCTGTGGATATTTGTGGGCTGCGGCATTGGCGCGGTGTTGATGCGCGGCGCGGGCTGCACATGGAACGACATCACCGACCGCGACTTCGATGGCAGCGTGGCGCGCACCGCCTCGCGCCCCATCCCCTCGGGGCAGGTGACCGCCAAACAGGCGCTGGCATGGGCGGTGATCCAGTGCCTGATCTCCTTTGCCATTCTGCTGACCTTCCCGCCGATGGCGATCCTGCTGGGGGTGCTCTCGCTCGGGCCGGTGGCGATCTATCCTTTTGCCAAGCGCTTCACATGGTGGCCGCAGGTGTTTCTTGGTATCGCCTTCAACTGGGGCGCGCTGCTGGCATGGACCGCGCATAGCGGCAGCCTCGGCTGGCCCGCGGTGGCGCTTTATTTTTCGGGCATGGCGTGGACACTGTTCTACGACACGATCTATGCCCATCAGGACAAGGAAGATGACGCGCTGATCGGGGTCAAATCCACCGCGCGCCTCTTCGGAGACGATCGCACGCCAAAAATGCTGGCGTGGTTCATGGTGATCTCGGTCGCGCTGATGGGGGTCGCCGTGGTTCTGGCCGCGCCGCATGGCGAGATCGGGCAGCTGGTGCTGCTGATCGCCGGGCCTTGGACCTTTGGCTGGCACATGCTCTGGCAGATGCGCAAACTCGACGTGAACGACAATGACGTGCTGCTCAGGCTGTTCCGGGCCAACCGCGACGCCGGACTGCTGCCCGTGCTGTTTTTCGCCGTCGCTCTCTTGGCGTGATTGCGCCGACCGGGAGCGGGGCGTATCAGAGTTGAAAAAATGATCAAGAAAGGGACGCTTTGATGCGCCTTTCCGGCTATCTCATTCCGACGACCGCATTTGTTGCCGCTGCGGCGCTCTGCGTCGGGACCGCCTTCTTCTCGATGCAGATGATCGAGACCGCCTCGCGGCAGGATGTCGCCAATGCGCTCAGCCGTGATGGGCAGGACTGGGCCGAGGTGGATGTGAACGGCTTGCAGGTCTTTCTCATCGGCACCGCGCCCGACGAGGCGGCACGATTCCGCGCGATGACCGTGGCTGGCTCGGTTGTGGATTCGGCGCGGGTGATCGACCAGATGCTGGTCGCTGATGCCGAGGCGATCGAGGCGCCGCGCTTCTCGATGGAGATTCTGCGCAATGATGCCGGTATCTCGGTGATCGGGCTGGTCCCGACAGAGACCGACCGCGAGCGTCTTCTGGAAGTGATGTCGGGCATGGTGAGCGGGCCGCAGCAGGTCTCGGACCTGCTCGAAGATGCCGATTTCCCGCCGCCCGAGGGCTGGCGCCGCGCCGTGGATTTCGCCGGCCGCGTGCTGGAGGAACTGCCGCGCTCGAAGATTTCCGTCTCGGCGGGCCGCGTCCACATCAAGGCGATGGCCGACAGCGAGGCCGCCAAGCGCGAGATCGAGCGCGACCTGCGCCGCCGTGTTCCAGATGGCGTCGATCTCAGCCTCGATCTTTCGGCACCGCGCCCGGTGATCACCCCGTTCACGCTGCGCTTCGTGATGGACAGCGATGGCATCCGCTTTGACGCCTGTTCGGTCGACACCGAAGAAGCGCGCACGAAGATTCTCGACGCCGCCAAGATCGCGGGCTTTGAGGGCGACGCACATTGCCGCACGGGGCTTGGTGTGCCGTCGCGCCGCTGGGGGGACGCCACCGCCATGGGCATTCGCGCGCTGGCCGAACTGGGCGGCGGCTCGGTCACTTTCTCCAACGCCGATGTTGCGCTGGTCGCCCCCGAGGGCACCGAGCAGCAGCTTTTCGACAAGGTCGTTGGCGAGCTGGACACCGAGCTGCCGCAGGTCTTCGCGCTGCATGCGACGCTGCCCGAAACACCCGAAGCGGGCGATCAGGGGCCGCCGGAGTTCACCGCCACGCTCTCGCCGCAGGGGGCCGTTCAGCTGCGCGGCCGGATCAATTCGGATCTCTCGCGCGAGACGGCGGACAGTCTGGCCAAGGCGCTCTTTGGCTCGGACAAGGTGTATACCGCCGCGCGTGTGGCCGAGGGACTGCCCAACGGCTGGGCGACCCGCGTTCTGGCCGGGCTCGAGGCGATGGGCGAGCTCAGCAATGGTTCGCTGCGCATCACGCCCGACCTCGTGCGCATCTCCGGCAACACCGGCAACCCGGACGCCAACGCCGAGATCTCGGGCCTGCTGGCCGAAAAGCTGGGCGATGGCGGCGAGTTTGAGATCGACGTGACCTATCTCGAAAAGCTCGACCCGCAACTGGCGATCCCCACGCCCGAGGAATGCGAGGCGCAGATCGTCGAGATCATCGGCGACCGCAAGATCAGCTTCGAGCCGGGCTCGGCGAACCTCGATGCCTCGGCCAAGGACATCATGGATGAACTGGCCGAGCTGCTGAAGATCTGCGGCGACATCCCGCTCGAGATTCAGGGGCACACCGACAGTCAGGGCCGCGAGTCGATGAACGAGGCGCTGAGCCGCGACCGCGCGCAATCGGTGCTCGACGCGCTGCGCAACCGCCGCGTGCTTACCTCGAGCTATCGCGTCAAAGGCTATGGCGAAACCATGCCGATTGCGGATAACAGTACAGAAGAAGGCCGCGAGGCGAACCGCCGGATCGAATTCAAGCTGATCCCCCCCGAACCGACCGAAGAAGAGGCCACCGCGCTCGAGCAGATCGAGCAGGAGGGCACCGAGGCGGAGACGGAGGCAGCGGCCGAAGGCGCAGAGCAGGCGCAGGACGACGAAACGCAGGATCAGGACGCCGCTCAGAAAGAGGCGGCGCCGGACGAGGCAGGGCAAGACGGTCAGGAACCGCAGGAAGGGGCAGAGGAATGAACCGGACGGAATTCGTGATTGCCACGGCAATCATTCTCTTCGTGGCATTCTGCATGGGCTGGTTCGCCAACTGGCTGGTTCATCGCTTCAAGCGGGTGGCGCAGGCCGATGTGGATCAGCTCGAGAAGATGAGCAAGGAGCTGCATGAGGCCGAAGAGACCCGCGATCAGGCCATCACCTATCTGCAGCAGCGCGAGGCGGAGCTGACCAATCAGCTGGCCCAGACCGAAGCCGAGCTTTCGGCGGCGATGGAAGGTCTGCGCGAGGCGCGGCACGAGGCCGAAGACCTGCGCAACATGCTCGACCGCAGCAAGGGCACGGTCTGAGCCTCCGCCCAAGTTTGGCCGTTTCCCCTGCCTGAAAACGGCGGATAACGAGAAATTGTGCCCGATTGTCTCCGTGATGGCGCTTTTCGACGGCCTCTAATCGGGCTGTTTCTCTGTGCGAAATCGCGGCTCTGGGTGATGCCCAAAAGTTGCCGCAAACTCTTCCTAACGAGACTCGATTCCCGGCGCAGAACCGGTCGGGTGGTTTTGGCCGTGCCGACGGGCGTGGTCCGGTGAAGGGTATGCGGTATGACGACCTACGCGGTGACGCTCGACAACTGGAATGATCCCGCTTTCTGGGCGGCGGTCTCCGAAGGGTCCGGCGGGCACACGCTCGATCTCTCTGCATTGCCTGCGGACTTCGGGATCGAGTTCGATCAAGCCAACCTCGTGCTCTTCCTCAACTACGGCGGCGCCAGTTTCATGGTCGGCGATGCGACCGCGCCTGCCGCCTTCGACGCGCAATTGGGCGGAACCACGGAGTGGAGCTTTTTCTCGGTCGTAGACGGCAGCGGCGGCGACGACACGCTCGGTGGCGGCGCGGGCGATGACACGCTGGACGGCGGCGCGGGCAGCGACAGCATGCTCGGCTACGCGGGCGATGACGTGATCACCGGCGGCGATGGCGACGATACGGTCTATGCCGGAGAGGGCGCGGACATGGTCACCGGCGGTGACGGCGACGATTCCATCACCGGCAACGAAGGCGACGATTCGCTGGAGGGCGGCGCGGGCAGCGACTCGCTCTACGGGCAATATGGCGATGACTACGTCAGCGGCGGCGATGGTGATGACACGCTTGAGGGCAACGAGGGCAACGACACGCTGATCGGCGGGGCGGGCAACGACTGGATGCGCGGCTCCTACGCCAATGACGAATTCTGGGGTGGCACCGGCGACGATTCCTATTGGGGTGGCTGGGGCGACGACACGTTCCACATCGAAAACGACTTCGGCAATGACACCGTGGATGCCGAAGGCGTCGACGAGGTTGTCGGCGACACGCTCGATCTGTCGGCGGTCACCGACGCGCTGCGGATCGACCTGACCAATGTGACGCCGGAGATCGGCAGCCTCACCGATGGCACCTCGACGCTGGTTTATGACGAGGTGGAGACGATCGTGCTGGGCTCCGGCGTCGACACGCTGGTGCTGGCCGATGGCGCCGGTCTCGATGCGGTGACGGGCTTCTTGGCACCGACCGATCTGGGCGATGGCAGCTACGCCGGGAACGATCTTCTCGATGTCTCGGGGCTGACGGATGACGATGGCGCCCCGGTCGACACCGCCAAGGTCACGGTCAGCGACACCGTCGGCGATGGCACGGGTGATGCGGTTCTGGGCTTTCCAGGTGGCGTGTCGCTGACGCTTGTCGGGGTGCTGGCGTCGCAGGTCGCATCGGCCGCGCAGCTTGAGGCGCTGGGGATTCCGGCGGCGGAGGCTTCTGAGGAGACGGGGGATACCGGTTCCGACACCGGGGAAACTGACACCGGCGAGACCGACACCGGGGATACGGAAACCGGAGGCACGGACACAGGCTCGGGCACGGACACAGGTACGGATACAGGTGGCACCGATACGGGGGGCACGGATTCCGGCAGCAGTGACACCGGCAGCGACACCAGCTCTGCCGACCTGCCGCAGATCGACGGCACCTTTGAATTCGAGGCGACCATCCGTTTTGACGACCTGTCGGGCGCATCGGGGCAGAAGGTCTTCGAATTCGGCGGCAGCGGCGAGGACAGGATCACCTTCGGCCAGCTTGGTCCCAGCAGTGCGGTGATCTTCGAGATCGTGCAGGATGGTGCCACGTGGATGGTGGTGGCCGAAGACGCGATCATCGAAGGCGAAACCGCGACCTGGACCGTTGGCGTCGACGAGACCGGCTTCATGTACGTCGACAAAGACGGCGTGCAGGTTGCCGAGGGCGATGGCGTGGTGCCCTCCGATACCGAGCGGTCGGTGAACCAGCTCGGTGGCACGGGCGACAGCGCGCTGATTGGCGAGATTGCGGATGTCTCTATCGCTCAGGGCAGCGACGTCTGGACCTTGGACGACGATGCCGCGGAGACGGACACCGGAGGAGACACAGGTACGGATACCGGAACGGGCGGCGAAACCGAGACCGGGACCGAAACCGGCACCCATACCGGCGGCAGCGATACATCGGGCGGCACGGACGACGGCTCTTCGGAAAGTGACGCAGGCACCATCCCCCAGATCGACGGCGCTTTCGAGTTCGAGGCGACGATCCGCTTTGACGACATCACCGATGCCCGCGACCAGCGCGTCTTCGAATTCGGCGGCGAGGGCGAGGACCGGATCACCTTCGGCCAGCTTGGTCCCAGCAGCGCGGTGCTCTTCGAGATCGTGCAGGATGGCGTAACCGCGCTCATCGTGGCCGAGGATGCGATCACCGAAGGCGAGACCGCCGAGTGGGCCGTCGGCGTCGACGACAGCGGCTTCATGTATATCGAGAAAGACGGCGTGCAGATCGCCGAAGGCGACGGTGTGGTGCCGGTGGATAGTGACCGGCTCAGCAACCTGCTTGGCGGGACGGGCGACAGCGCGCTGCAGGGCGAGATGAGCGGTGTTTCGATCACGCAGGGCAGCGCCATGTGGAGCCCCGAGGCGGGGACCACCGAGACCGCGCCCGACGAGAGCGAGGAGGATGCCGCCACCGAGACCGGCGACGGGACGGATGCGGAGCCTGCCGAGGCCGATGGCAACCTGCCGCAGATCGACGGCGCTTTTGAATTTTCGGCCACGCTGCGCTTTGACGACATCACCGATGCCAGCGGCCAGCAGGTCTTTGAGTTTGGCGACGCGGGCGAGGATCGCATCGCCTTCGGCCAGCTTGGCCCGAGCAATGCAGTGGTCTTTTCGGTCACGCAGGGCGGCAGCACGCATTACGTCGTCGCCGAGGACGCGATCACCGAGGGTGAGACCGCCAGTTGGAGCGTCGGGGTCGACGAGAGCGGCTTTATGTATGTCGAGAAGGACGGCGAGCAAATCGCCGAGGGCGACGGTGTCGTGCCGCTCGACAGCGACCGGCTGAGCAACCTGCTCGGCGGGACCGGCGACAGTGCCCTGCAGGGCGAGATCTCCGATGTCAGCGTGACCCAGCCGGGCAGCGTCTGGACGCTCGACGCAGATGGAGAGGCACATTTGCAACTCACCGGCACCGAGGAGGATGAGCTTCTCGAGGGCGGTGACGGTGCCGACACGCTGATCGGCGGGGGCGGAGACGACACGCTGACCGGCGGCGACGGGGCGGATGTGTTCGGCGTTGGGGCCGTGGCGGGCAATGTCACCATCACCGATTTTACGCAGGGCGATCAGATCGATCTGTCGGAGATCGGCGCTTGGGAGGACGGCGAGGCGCTGATGGCCGCGCTCACGCAGGCAGATGGCAACGCCAGCCTCAGCTTTGACATCGACGGCGAGACGCAGACGCTGGCCATCGCCTCGGACGAAGACCTCGAAGAGGACGACTTCCTGCTCTGATCCGGGCCGGGCGCGCGCGGGCGCTGCTTGGCAAGGCCGGGGGCGCGTGGTTCACTCGCGGCGCCACTCGAAAGGACCGTGATGCCACCGCTGCCAAATCTTCGTGCCATGCAGGCCTTCGAGGCGGTGGGCCGTTGCGGCTCGGTGCGCCGCGCGGCGCAGGAGCTTGGGGTATCTTCGGGCGCGGTCAGCCAACAGGTGCACCGGCTCGAAGAGCATCTGGGCCTCGTGCTGCTAGAGCGGCGTGGCCGACAGCTGGAACTCACCAGTTGGGGCCGGGTCTATCACGCCGAACTGAGCAAGGGCTTTGCCCAACTCAACCACGCGGGGGCGGCACTGGCGCGGGCGCGCAATCGCCATGGCTTTGTGATCAGTTCGCTCACCACCGTGACGAACAAATGGCTGGGGCCGCGCCTGTTTGAGTGGACCGCAGAAAACCCCGACGCGCCGGTGCGTCTTATGGGCACCGAGATCGAGCCGGATCTGCACCATGACAACGTCGATTTCCGGCTGTTCTTTGACGACCGTCCGCCGCACGAGCATTACACTGAACTTTTCACCGATCGCATCGTTCCGGCCTGCGCGCCCGCGCTGCTGGACGGGCGTCACCTGCAGCGGCCGGAGGAGATATTCGAGTTCCCGCTGCTCGAGATCGTCTGGACAGACAGTTTCGCCGCCCATCAGGTGCCGGATTGGGAGCAATGGGCCGCCCATTGCGGCCTGCCGCCGCCACCCAGTTCGGCCAAGCCCGCACTGACCTTCGCGCTGTCGTCGAGCGCGATCGACGCGGCGGTGTCGGGGCGGGGCTTCGTGCTGGGACAGCTGGCGATGATCGGCGAGGAATTGGCCAGCGGCAGGCTCGTCGTGCCCTTCGATCTGCGCATGCCGCTCGCGGTGCCTTACGGGCTGGCGTGGGACCGGGCGTCGCTAGAAAAACCTATGGGGCGGGCGCTGCGGGATTGGTTGCTGATGCAAGGACGCCAGCAGCACCAGCTCTGCGTTGCCGCTGCGGGCTGACGATGGCGCGCGTGCCGAGCCGCGACCGCGTGGCTCAGATGGTGGCGAATCCGGTCGCTTTGCCGGGCTGGCGCAGCGCGACCCGCTCAAGCAAGGCTCGCCAGCCCTGAAGCGTGGCTTCATGCGGCAGTTCGGCGGGCAGGCGCGGCGCTTCTGCGGGTGCGGCGAGTACGTCGCTCAGCGCGCGGCTCCACGCGCCGACAGAAAGATCGGCGATGGCCACGGTGCCGGGGCCCATCTGCTCGGACAGCCCGTCGCGGCCGGACATCAGAACCTTGCGCCCGGCGACCTGCGCTTCCTGCGCGACCAGACCGAAGGGCTCCCAGCGCGAAGGGATCGCGATTGCATCGGCAAGGCGCAGCGCCGCCTGCGCCGGGACCTCGCCGTGCAGGGTGACGCGGGGATCGTGCCGGGCCATGGTGCGCAGTTCGGCGCGCTGCGGCCCGTCCCCAAAGATATCGAGCCGTGCCTCGGGCGCGGTGACCGCAGCGAAGGCCTGGACCAGGATGTCATAGCCCTTTTGGCGGTGCAGCGTGCCGACCGCCGCGATCCGGCGCACCGGGCCGACCGGACCGGGCAGGGTGGCCAGAGCCGACAGATCGCTGCTCGGCGGGATCACCGAAAGCTGCCCCGTCGGAACCAGCGCGTGGCGGCGCATCCAGCGCGCCTGCGCTTGGCTGACGGCGACCACATGATCGAAAAGCGCAAGCCCGCTGCGCAGCGAGGTCCGAAGCCGGCCCCGGCGGCGTGTGCTGGCGGCCAGCAGGCCCTCGCAGTGGTTGTGCTCCACATGCACCAAAGTGGTGCCGGGGTGGCGCGCGCGCAGCGCCATCAGGCCCGGCAGGCTGTGCCACGACAACGGCAGATGTGAGACGATGACGTTGGCCTCGACACGCGCGGCCCCGGCGGCAAAGCGCGACACCGGCACAAGGCGGTGCTCGGCCAGCGCACCAAGCCCGGCATCGCTCTGCAGGAACGCCAGATAGCGGGCAAGACCGTAGCTCGCGCGGTCGTCGTGAAGATGGGCTATGCGAAGCATTGGCTGGTCTCCAGGCGCGGATGGGTCAGGCGGATCTGCCGCGGGTCTGCGGCGATGTATCAGGGCGGGCGGAAGATCCTGTCAGCGTGAGCCGCAGACTTCCAAAGCAACTCGACAACGTGGCGCGCGGCTCTTCCAGAAGCGGGCTGGGCGAGGCGGCAAGCGCGCTGCGCAGCAGGGTGGCGGCCATGCTCCGGTCACGGTTTGCCAGCGCAAGTCGCCCAAGGTCACGGTACTGGTAGGCGCGGGCAGCGCGGAAATGCCGACCAAAGAAATGCCGGTCGAGCGCCGCGAGCTTTCCGACCATCCGCTCCCATGCGGCTAGATGCTTGTCGGTGCGGGCGGCGCTTGTGTTGGCCGGGGCGCGGCAGCGGCTCAGTACACCGGGAACGCCCGCGATCTCCCAATCGGTGGTGAGCGCGAAACGCAGCCAGCACTCTATGGTCTCGCACTGGCGGAAGGTCTCGTCGAACCACCAGTCGCGCTCGGTTTCCTGCGGCGGACGGAAGGCGAGCCCGCGCAGCGCAGTGCGGCGGAACATGGCGGTCGAGCCATTGCCAACCGGGTTGCGGCGGAACACCCGCGCAGCGCCGGTGCCGCGCAGTGGCGGGGTGGTCTTCATGCCGGTCGGGGTGCCTTGCGCGTCCAGCAGCTCATAGCCCGCGTAGCTCAGCCCAACAGTCGGCCGGGTCTCGAACTGCAGCACATGTTCGGCCAGTTTGGTCGGGCTCCACAGATCGTCCGCATCGCAAAAACCGATGTAGCTGCCACGCGCGGCGGCAATGCCGCTGTTGCGCGCACCAGAGACGCCGCGGGTGCGCTGGCGCAGCACACGGATGCGCAGATCACCCAGCGACTCCGCCAGGTCCGCGGTGCCGTCGGTGGAGCCGTCATCAACGACGATGATCTCGAGATCGGGTCGGCTCTGCGCGCAGAGGCTGCGGAGCGTGGGCTCCAGCCGGTCTGCGGCGTTATGGGCCGGAACGATGATCGAGGCGCAGGGCATCAGGGCGGCTCCGGGTCTCAGCGCGAGAGCAGGGCGCAGCGCAGCGAGCGCGGCAGCACGGAGGCGAGCAGGGCGCCTGTCAGCACGCGCACGCCGGAGAATGGGTTCGAGAACCAGCCAGAGGGGCAAGCGGCGCAGCAGTAAAGACCAAGGCGCAGGGTTTGCAGGCCGGGTGCGCCAAGGCGCAGCGCGCGGCCAGCGAGCGTGCGCATATAGCCCGCCTCGGCGCGTGCATCGCTGACGACACCGTAGCGTGCGGCACTGGTCAGCGCGAGCGCGCGGCCCGCCGCCATGCCTTCGAGATCGGTGGACAGACCATTGGCCGAGGACAGGTAGTTCACCAGCACCTCGTCGAGGCCGATGACATTCGCGCCGTCACCCACGAGCCGGATCATCCACTCAAGATCGGCGTTGTGAACCATCTCGGTGTTGAAGCCTCCGCTGGACAGGAAGCTTTCGAGGCGGATCGCCACGTTGGACATGGTGCAGACCGGATCGTTGCTCAGCAGCGCGTCGACGGTCAGCTTGGCTTCGGGTTCGGGCGAAAGGCCAAAACGCGTCTTGCCCTGATACATCGCCACGCGGGCAAAGCAGGCGTCGACCTCTTCATCGTCGAAGACGGCGTCGAGGCGTTCGAGCTTCTCGGGGTGCCAGGTGTCGTCGGCATCAAGGAAGGCGATGATTTCGCCATCGGCCTCGGCCAGCGCCATGTTGCGCGCGGCGCTGGGGCCGACGCCGCTGTTCTTCATCAGGCGGAAGCGCAGGTCGATGCCCGCCATGGAAGCGACGATCAGCCGGGTGTCGTCGGTCGAGCCGTCGTCGATGATCAGCGCTTCCCAGTCGCCCTCGGTTTGCGCCAGCAGGCTGTCGAGCGTGTCACCGATGGTGTCTTCGGCGTTGAAGCAGGGAATGACGACGGAAAAGCGGGGCATCTTCAGGCATCCTTCTCTGCGGGGCAGGACCAGGGTGAAAACCGATAAACAGAATGGGCAGCAACATGCGGCCCGTGACCTTTTCTAACTGGACAAGCCCGCCGCTGTCCCTCGCGCCGGAGGGGAGGGAAATGGGGCAAGCGGTGAGAGCCCTATCCGTCCGGGTAGGATGCGCGGCCTACGACTCACCGGATCCGCGGAAAACGCCCTTTGGTGAGTCGGGATGGGCCCGCTAAGCAATTGAGGCAAAAAGAAATGCGGCAGCCAAACGGCTGCCGCATTTGCTGTGTCGTGCCGGGGCTCCAGCGGGTGTCAGGCCGCTTCGAGACGCGCCTCCAGCGCCGCGCGGCTGTCGCGCCAGAGCGCGCGCAAAGCGGCCAGTTCCTCGGGGGCGGGCTGCTCTCCGAGCTTGACCTGCGTCTCCACCCGGCCGAGCGCCCGGCGCAGCGCCTCGACGCCGAACGGCCCGCAGGATCCGGCGCATTGGTGGGCGACCGGTGCAAGATCGGGATCGTCCGGCGCGGTCACGGCCAGCGCTTCGATGTTCTGGTCCATCTCGGTGAAGAAACGCTCCAGCAGCTTGCCGGCGGCGGCGCGCGGGATCTCTGTCAGGAAGGCATCGAGTCGTTCTTCGTCCAGCAGGCCATCGGCGGGCTGCGGCACTGCGGCCACCGGGGTCGGCGCCTGCTGAGCGGCTGGCGCCTCGGCCTCGGGCACCTCGGGCGCTTCTGGGCTGCAGGGCGTGCTCGGGGTGCCATTGGCCGCGGTCACCTCGGCCAGCGTGCGCAGCAGCAACGGGCGGTCGATCGGCTTGGTCAGACAGGCGCTCATCCCGACCTTGTGGAAGCGGGCGCGCTCTTCGGGCAGGGCATGCGCGGTGAGCGCGATGATCGGCACCTCCGCCGAGGCCCCGTCAGAGGCCCGGATCCGGCTGGTCGCCGTGGTGCCATCCATGACCGGCATCGAGATATCCATCAAGATCACATCGAACCGGCGCAAGGCCGCGCAATCCACGCCGGTCTGCCCGTTCTCGGCGATGCTGACGGTATGGCCCTCGGTCTCGAGCATCTCCCGCACGATGAAGCGGTTGATCTCATTGTCCTCGACCAGAAGCACGTCGAGCGGACGCTGCGGCTTGTCGGGGCAGGTGCTGGGCTCTTCCGGCGTGGCTGCGAAATCGGGCGCAGGCTGCAGCGGCACGCGGATCCAGAACAGGCTGCCTTCGCCGGGTTCGCTTTCGGCGCCGATCTCGCCGCCCATCAGGCGCATGAAGCGCCGCGCGATGCCAAGGCCAAGGCCGGTGCCGCCGGACTCGCGCGCATAAGAGGAATCCAGCGTCTCGAAGTCCTGGAAGATGCGGGTCAGGTCTTTTTCGGCGATGCCGATGCCGTTGTCGATCACGCGGAACTCGACCTCGGTCTTCGCCGCATCGAGATATTCCACCTCGATCTCGACCGAGCCGTCACGGGTGAATTTCAGCGCGTTGCCGACGAGGTTGAGCAGAACCTGACGCAGGCGGCGGGCATCGCCGACGGCACCATCGCCTTCGGGGCCGCACCATCGCCAGTTGAGTTCATTGCCATAGGTCTGCGCCAGCGGCTGCGCCGTCTCGACAAGGCCACTGAGCAGCCGGTTTATCGAGAAGGGCGCTTCGTCGGCCTTCATCTTGCCCGCCTCGAACTTGGCCAGATCGAGCACATCGTTGACCAGTTCCAGCAGCAGGCGTCCCGAGCTTTGCATCCGGTCGAGCAGGTCGGTCTGCCGCACCGAAAGACTGTGGTCGCGCATCAACTGCATCGCGCCCAAAAGCCCGTTCAGCGGCGTGCGCATCTCGTGGCTCATCACCGCGAGGAATTCGGATTTCGTCCGCTCGCCTGCGAGCGCCCGGTCGCGCGCGTCGGTTAGCTGCTCTTCGGCTTCTTTCCAGTTCGAAATGTCGCGGATGTAGAAAACGTAAAGAGCGTTCTCTGCATCGGCGCGGTCGGCCGAGATCTCTGCGGGGAAGAGCGTCGCGTCGCGGGTCTGCAGCGTGATCTCGAAATGCTGTTCTTCGGGGCGCGGCCGGCGGTGCTCTTCAATGAAGCTGAGCGCGCCAAGCTGATGCTGGGCGAGATTCTCGGGCGGCACCATCAGTTCCAGCGCCAGACGCCCGACGGCCTCGGCGCGGGTGTAGCCAAAGAGCGTTTCGGCGGCGGTGTTGAACTCGCGCACAACGCCAACCTCATCGGTCACGACAATGGCGTTGGGCGAGGTCTGCACGATGGTCTTCATCCGGGTGCTGGCGAATTGCAGCGCGTCGGCCCGTTTCTGCGCGAGGCGGAACAGACGGAACATGGCATAGGCCAGCAGGGTGAGGCCGATGAACAGCGCCAGCAGCACCGCGGCGATGTAGATCATCAGCTCGGTGATCCCCTCGCGGCGGGCATCCGAAACCTCGGCAAAGGCCGAAAGCGCGGCGAGCGAGAAGGCGCGGACGTCGGCCGAGACCCCCTCGGACTGGGCCAGCAGATCGGGCAGTTCGGATTCCAGCGCCTCATCCGGTCCGTCGATCAGCGGCACCGTGTTTTCGAGGAAGTCCAGCACCCGCATGCGCGGCGCCGAGGATTGCAGCGACTCGCGCAGCGAATGGAACACCCGCCCGCTGCTCATGGTCACCATGCGGCTGTAGAAAATGTCGAACCGGCGGCGCACGCCCTCCAGTTCCTCGGGATCGTCCTGCGCTTCTTTCAGCGCCAGCCGGAACTGCAGAAACTCCACATCCGCCTGCGCGAGGCTCCACTGCAGGTTGTCGGAGTTGGCGACCGAGAAATCGTCGATCTCTCGCAGGACGAGCCACCCCAGCCAAACCACCAGCCCAACACAGAGCACGAGGGCGGATACCGCGCCACCGGTCTGGACGAGGGTTGTACGACTTTGGGTTGAGGTGTCTTCAGACAAGGTCAACTTAATCATGCCTCCAAGGGCATGAACCGCGCGCCCTAGTCAAGCACGATGATGCGGTCCAGCTGCCAGATTGCGCGCGAGTAGATTTGCTCGGTCTGATACTCGGGGTTCTGATCGAACGGGTAGACGATCCACAGCGGACCCTTCTGCCGTACGGGCATGGTCTCGCCGTTGTTCAGGAACGCCACGATCGGCCCGTCGTCGACCCAATCCTCACGCGGGATGTCGACCGCATAGTCGTTGATCGCGGTGGCTTTGATCACGTCACCTTCGGCACCCACCAGTTCCATAAGGTCGCTGAGCTGAACGCCGGTGAACGTCTGATCGCCATCGGTCCAGATCGTCTTGGTGGTGAAGGTGCGGGTTTCGAGATTTTCGAGCATCTCGAAATCGAAGCTCGCCGTATCGCCAACATTGGTGTTGGCGATCGCGCCGCTGACAACGAGCAGCGGCTCGCCCTCAGGTTGGGGCAGATCTTCCGCGACCACGGGCGTGGCGAGGATGGCAAGTGCAATCACGGCGCGCAGGGGCGAAAGAAGAGACATGGGGCGACTCCTTGGTGCGTTGCGGAATACTGTCATACGCGGCGCCGAAGCGGTATCGGGGCAATGGGAGGGTTCCCTATCCGTCCGGGTAGGGAGCTCTGATCGCGGCCATAGCTCTCTTTTTTATTTGCGGCAGCCCATGCCGTAACGGAGCCCTCTGACAGCGATGAGCGACATTGGGCTCTTGATACAACACGTTAGCGGAATTTTGCCGAAAACACGTCAAGGTTTAGCATGGCAGGAAGGCCACACGCCGCCTTTTGTCCTTAATTTAACCGTAATCCGGCGACAGATTTGCTATTTGTTTAGAGAACGATGACCGGCGATTCGTCGGAGGATTTCGGGGAGACGGGACATGATGGCTCAGCAGGTGGCTCAGACTTTAACCAGACCGGCCAATGTGCTGCGGGTATTGATCGCCGACGACCATGACCTGCTGCGCGATACGCTGCAGATCTTTCTTGAAGGCGAAGGCACGTTCGAGACGGTCTGCGTGGCCAGTTATTCCGAGGCAGAGGCGCTGGTGAAGGCGGGCGAGCAGTTTGATCTCGTGCTGCTCGACTACTCGATGCCGGGGATGAATGCGCTCGACGGCTTCCACAAGATGCGCGCGCTCGAAGGCACGCACCGCGTGGCGATCATCTCGGGGACCGCAAGCCGCGATGTCGCCGAACAGGTGCTCGAAGCCGGTGCCGCCGGCTTCCTGCCCAAGACTCTCTCTGCCAAGTCGCTTGTCAACGCCGTGCGCTTCATGGCGATGGGCGAGCAATATGCGCCACTCGACTTCATGCGTCAGGAAGAGGCCGCGCCGAGCCACCCGATGGCCGAGCGCCTGTCCCCGCGCGAGCTTGAAGTGCTCGAAGGGCTGACGCAGGGCAAATCGAACAAGGAGATCGCCCGCGATCTCGATATCCGCGAGCCGACCGTGAAGCTGCACGTGAAAACGCTCTATCGCAAGATCGGCGCCTCGAACCGCACGCAGGCCGCCATGCTGGCTAAGGAGGCCGGGCTCTTCTGAGGCCCCGCAAGACCTCGAGCAGAGCGACGCGCCGGCATTGCCCGGCGCGTTTGCTTTTGCGCTTAGGGCAGGGGCAAAGGGGGTGGACGTCATCGAAACGTCACGCAGGCGAAATCAAAACATCACCCAACGTAATGCGAAGTGTCACAGTCCCGGCTTAGGGGCTGCGGTCAGACAACGCCTGACCAATGAGGGACACAATGATCAAGCTTGCAGCAGGGACAGTGACTTTCGCACTGACCGCCTCGACCGCACTCGCCGCCACCGACATCACGTGGTGGCACGGCATGGGCGGCCGCAACGGCGAAGTGATCAACGAGATTTCGCAGCAATTCAACGAGGCGCAGGACGCATGTAACCTGACGCCGATCTCGCGCGGCACCTACGAAGAGGCGCTGTCGTCGGGCATCGCGGCCTTCCGTTCGGGGGAGCAGCCGAACATCCTGCAGGTGTTCGACGCGGGCGCCGCCACCATCATCGCTGCAAAGGGCGCGACGGTCCCCGCCGAAGACCTGATCAAGGGCGCGGGCGAAGAGTTCAACCGCGACGACTTCATCGCCGGTGTGCGGAACTTCTACGCCGACAGCGACGGCAAGTTCATTGGCATGCCGTTCAACTCGTCGGCGCCGATCATGTATTACAACGTTGAAGCCTTCGAGAAGGCGGGCGTCGAGCCGCCGAAGACCTGGGAAGAGTTCGAAGAGGTTGCTCCCGCGCTGAAAGAGGCAGGTTACCTGCCGATGACCGCCTCGCAGTTGACCTGGATGATGGTTGAGAACTTCAAGTCGCGGAACAACCAGCAGTTCGCCACCAACAACAACGGCTACGACGGCACTGAGGGCACCGAGATCATCGTCAACGATGAGAACCAGGTGATGATGTTCGAAAAGCTCAAGGCATGGGCCGACGAAGGCCTCTACGGCTTCTACGGCGCTGGCTGGGCCGACAACCTCAAGCCCTTCGAAGAGGGCGAGGCCGCCATGTGGATCGGCTCGTCGGGCAGCTTCGGCGGCCTGCAGAAATCAGCAGATTTCGATTTTGACGCCGTCTACATGCCCTATTGGGACAGCATCGAAGGTGCCGGCACGCAAAGCTTCATCGGTGGCGCCGCGCTTTTCGCCATGGCCGGCAAACCCGACGCCGAGAACGCCTGTACCGCGAAGTTCTTCTCGTTCCTGACCTCGCCCGAGACCCAGGTCTACTGGCACAAGAACACCGGCTATGTGCCGATCACCGAGGCCGCCTACGAGATGGCCAAGGGCGAAGGCTACTACGACGAGCAGCCGGTGGCCGAGGTCGGCATCCAGCAGCTGATGCTCGACGGCGGCGAATGGTCCAAGGGCTACCGTCTGGGCTTCTACCCGCAGATCCGCTCGGTGATGGAGCGCGAGTTCAACCGCATCTTCTCGGGTGAGACCGACGTGCAGGCCGCGTTCGACACCATCCAGGAAGAGGGCGACGCGCTGCTGGCGCGCTTTGCCAAGACCGCCAACTAAGACCGGCCCTGCCGCGTTCAGGGGCCCCGGGCGGATGTCCGGGGCCCGCTGCCGTTGATGCGCCAAACAGGCGCCCAGACCGATCAGGACACAGCCCGTGACCGACACTCCCATGACCTTGCCAAGGGCCGAGCGCAGCGCGCTGGATCGCCTGCGCGCGTGGTGGGGCGGCGAGACCGCCAACCCCGTCAAACGCGTGCAGTTCGACCGCCCGCTCACCCCATGGCTCTTTCTGCTGCCGCAGCTCGCGGTGGTGGTGATCTTCTTCTACTGGCCCTCCGTGCAGGCGGTGACCTCGTCGTTTTACCTCGAAGACCCCTTCGGGTTCGGCGCCACCTTCGTCGGGATGGAGAACTACACCGACGCGCTGAGCAGTTCGGGCTACCTCTCGACCGCCGCCTTCACCGCCTTTTTCTGCGTGGTGGTGACCGCGTTGGCGCTGGGGCTGGGGCTGCTGCTGGCGGTCAAGGCCGACAAGGTGATCCGCGGCGCGGAGACCTACAAGACGCTGCTGATCTCGGTCTACGCCATCGCGCCGCCGGTCGCCGGGCTGATCGGCATGATGTTCTTTGACATGCACATGGGGCCAATGAAGGACCTCGCCGCCTTTTTCGGCTATGATCTGAAGGTCGGCATCAATTATTGGGACACCGCCACTGCGCTCATCGTGATCGCCGTGTGGAAGCAGATCCCCTACAACTTCATCTTCTTCCTGTCGGGGTTGCAGTCGGTGCCGGTCTCGGTGCGCGAAGCCGCGCTGATCGACGCGCAGTCCGGCTGGCGCCGGTTCAAGGACATCACCCTGCCGCTGCTGGCACCCACCGCCTTCTTCCTGCTGGTAATCAACATCACCTACGCGATGTTCGACACTTTCCCGATCATCGATGTCATCGTGAAAGACAAGCCCGCCAACAACCCAATGACGCTGGTCTACAAGGTCTATCTCGACGGCTTCAAAGGCAATGACATCGGCGGCAGCTCGGCGCAGTCGGTGATCCTGATGATCGTCGTGGCGCTGCTGACGGTGCTGCAGTTCCGCTTCCTCGAACGCCGCGTGCATTACGGGTGACGCCATGCAGAAAATCAAACCCCTCGACCACCTGATCCTGATCCTCGGCGCGCTGTTTCTCTGCACGCCGGTGGTCATGGCGCTGATGTCCTCGACCCATGCGGCGATCGACATCCATTCGAATGGCCTCTACCTCACCCCCGGCAGCCACGGCGCCGAGACCTACGGCAAGGTGCTGACCCACAAGGGCGGCTTCACCGGCGACGTCACCGGCCTTTTGATGCTGGGCAACTCGATGATCATGGGCCTTGGCTTTGCCATCGGGAAAATCGTGCTGTCGATGTTGGCTGCCTACGCGCTGGTCTACTTCCGTTTCCGCTTTGCCACGCTGATGTTCTGGGCGATCTTCGCCACGCTGCTGCTGCCGCTCGAGGTGCGCATCGTGCCCTCTTATCAGGTGATGTCGGAGCTGCATCTGCTCAACACCTACACCGGGCTGATCGTGCCGCTGCTGGCCTCGGCCACCGGCACGTTCTTCTTCCGGCAGTTCTTTCGCTCGGTGCCGGACGAACTGCTTGAAGCGGCGCGGATCGACGGCGCGGGGCCGGTGAAATTCTTCATCGACGTGCTGGTGCCTCTGTCGAAAACCATGATGGCGGCGATCTTCATCATCATGTTCATCTACGGCTGGAACCAGTACCTCTGGCCGCTGCTGATGACCACGGACGAGAGCTTTTACACGCTCATGCGCGGCATCAAGTCGATCCTGCAGGTCTGGGTCGGCAGTCAGATCCCCGATTACAACGAAGCCTTTGCCCTCGCGGTGCTGGCCATGGTCCCCCCGGTTGCCGTGGTGGTGATCTTTCAGCGCATGTTCATCAAGGGCCTGACGGAAAGTGACAAATAATGGCTGAGCTTACTCTCAAGTCGGTCGGCAAGACCTACTCCGGCGGCGTCGATGCCGTCTCCGATGTGAACATCGATATCAAGGACGGCGAGTTCATCGTGCTCGTCGGCCCCTCGGGCTGTGGCAAGTCCACGCTTCTGCGCATGGTGGCGGGGCTGGAGACGGTCACGCGCGGCGACGTGATGATTGGCGGTCGGCGGGTGAATGACCTCGATCCGGCCGAGCGCGACATCGCCATGGTGTTCCAGAACTATGCGCTCTACCCGCATATGTCGGTGCGCGACAACATGGCCTACGGGCTGAAGAACCGCGGCGAAAGCAAAGCGGTGATCGAGGAGCGCGTGGCCGAAGCCTCGCGCATGCTGGAGCTTGGGCCGTATCTTGACCGCAAGCCGCGCGCCCTGTCGGGCGGTCAGCGCCAGCGGGTCGCCATGGGCCGCGCCATCGTGCGCCAGCCCGCCGCCTTCCTTTTCGACGAGCCGCTGTCGAACCTCGACGCCAAGCTGCGGGTGTCCATGCGGATGGAAATCCGCAAGCTGCAGCAGCGGCTCGGGACGACCTCGCTCTACGTCACCCACGACCAGCTCGAGGCGATGACGCTCGCCGACCGGCTGGTGGTGCTGAACGGCGGGCGGGTCGAGCAGATCGGCGCGCCGCTCGAGGTCTACCGCAAGCCCGCGTCCACCTTTGTTGCCTCCTTTATCGGGGCTCCGGCCATGAGCCTTCTGGACGCGCGGATCGAGGGCGGGCGTGTGCTGCTCGAAGGTCATGCGCTGGCCGAGGTGGGCAATGCGCCGGGGCCGGTGACGCTGGGCTTCCGGGCCGAGGATCTGCGCATCGTCGAGACCGGCGGCCTGCCGATGCGGGTGGAATACGTCGAGGAGCTGGGCGCGCAGCGCATCATCCACGGCATGGTGGGCGATCAGGCCCTGGCAGTCACCGACATGCATGATACGCCGCTCTCGCAAGTGATGCGCGTGGCCTTCGACCCCGCTCGGCTGCACCTTTTCGATGCGCAGACCGGGCGCCGCTTCGAAAAATCCCTGCAGCGCATGGCGGAGGCGGCGCAATGATCCGCGAGACGACGCAAGCGCTGCCGGTGCCGACAGGCGCTGACCTCGCGCTGCATGACCTGCCACGAGAGATCGCCGCGCATGACGCGCATATGGCCACCGTGCCCGGCATGAACCTTGTCGAGGTCGGTGGGAGCGGGCAGGCGGCGCCTCTGGCGCTGCCGCTGACGGTTGCGGCCTGGAACCTCGAACGCTGCCTTTTTCCCGAGGCCTCGGCGGCGCATGTGCGGGACTGCGATCTTGTGCTGGTCTCCGAGATGGACCACGGCATGGCGCGCACCAAGCAGCGCAACACCACCGCCGACATGGCCGCAGATCTGGGCATGGCCTACGCCTATGCAGTGGAGTTCCTTGAACTGGGCCTTGGATCGCCGATCGAACACCAATTCTGCGACGACGATCACAACGCGCTTGGCTATCACGGCAACGGGCTGATGGCGCGAAGCGCGCTGCACGATCCCTTCGCACTGCGGCTCTGGGGGCAGCGGCAATGGTTCGCGGATGGCGAGCAGCCGCGCCTCGGTGAGCGCATTGCCGTTGGCGCTCGGATCGAGACCGAAGCGGGGCCTTTTATTGCCGTCTCGACCCACCTCGAAAGCGCCTGCGGCCCCGAGCATCGCGCGCGTCAAGTGGCGGGACTGATCGAAGCCTTGGACTCGGCTTTTCCGGCGCTGCCCCTCTTGATTGGCGGCGATCTGAACACCGGAAATCACGCGGGCGGCGACTGGCGTGCCGAGGGGCTTTTCGAGGTTGCGCGGGCGGCCGGCTTCTCTGCCCATGGTGGGCCGGAGGATGAGCCGACCACGCGCCCGAGCCTGATCACCCGCTGGCCGGAGCGGGCGATGAAACTCGACTGGTTCCTCGCGCGTGGTATGCGATTGGGAGAAGTCGAAATCCGGGCTTCGCTTGGGGCGGGTGGGACGCCGCTGTCGGATCACGACGCGGTGGTCGTACGTATCGAAGGATTGGACTGAGGCCCGTTCCCATCGGCAGACATCTTGGTGCAAACCTAGCCGAAGCGGTCTCCGTTCGTATGATCGGTGAGGAACGGAGCTACTGCACGAGTGACAGGCTCTGCCGGTCTCTTGCGGCAGGGGTCTTGTCTCGGCTTCCGCTCGTCTCCTGGCCAGAAGAACTTAGCCGATCGCTCCGGCTTCAAACGGTCCAGTTCACATGACGCAGGGCACACGCCGAAACTCATGGAGATCCGGCTGTAGCTATAGCCGCCGTATCTACGGCCAACGCGGCGGTGTGGGGTAGCAGCTGCTCTCTATCACCCAATTTAAGACGCGGCTTGCGCTGCGTGGTCGGGTTGCCGGTCGAGCGCAACCGGCAGCCCATGCTCGGAGAACAGCCAGTGCCAGATCCATTATAAGTAAGTGTCCTTGTGCACGAGATCGGTTCGCGGAAAGTCTTTATCCCCGCTGCAGCGCGGTCGAGGATGTTGCAACGAACATCCATTCGCCAAGGCTTCTAGCAAGGAGTGCGGCGGTGGCGATTTCGGAACCACCTTCGTCTTGCGCGTAATGCCCTGCATGCCGCTACGGAAATCGGCGATTTCCTGCGGGAAATGCGGCGCCCTGACACCAAAATGACGCCATTGTGTTGGTGTCGGCGCTGCAAATCGGCTATGTAGACCGATAATCAGAGCCTCGGCACAGAGGCCATTTCATAGCCCATGAGGAAGAGCAGGCTTATGGACGCAAATACCCTCGCGCTCGCGCAGGAGATCGATTTCTCCATGTGGGGGCTCTTTGCCCGCGCCACACTGACCGTTAAGCTGGTGATGCTGATGCTGATCCTCGCTTCGGTCTGGGCTTGGGCGATCATTTTCGAGAAACTCGTCGCCTATCGGCGCGCCCGCCGCGAAGCCGCTGTCTTCGACCGCGCGTTCTGGTCCGGCGAGCCGCTGGACGAGCTGTTTGACCAGATCGGCCCCGAGCCGCGCGGACGCGCGCAGCGGGTCTTTGCCGCAGGCATGACCGAATGGCGCCGTTCGCATCGCGGCGACGGCGGCATGATCGCCAACGCCAGCGCGCGCATCGACCGTTCGATGGATGTGGCGATCCAGAAAGAGGCCGAGGCGCTGCAGCGCGGACTGCCAGTGCTGGCCACGGTCGCCTCGGCGGCGCCCTTCGTCGGTCTTTTCGGCACGGTCTGGGGCATCATGCATGCCTTCATCGAGATCGCCGCGCAGCAGGACACCTCGCTGGTGGTCGTGGCTCCGGGGATCGCCGAGGCGCTCTTTGCCACGGCGCTCGGCCTCGTCGCGGCCATCCCGGCGGTGATCTTCTACAACAAGCTCTCGGCAGACTCGGACCGCGTGATCGCGGGCTATGAGGCTTTTGCCGATGAGTTCTCCACCATCCTGTCGCGCCAGCTGGACGCCTGAGCCATGGCCGGAGGCGTGATGAAAAAGGGAGGCGGCGGCGGTCGCCGCAGGCGGCGCCGCTCTGGTGGCGGCGGCCAGCCCATGGCCGAGATCAATGTCACGCCGATGGTGGACGTGATGCTGGTGCTGCTGATCATCTTCATGGTCGCGGCCCCGCTGCTCACCGTGGGCGTGCCCGTGGAACTGCCGAAAACCGCCGCGACCGCGCTGCCGAACGAGGCCGAGGAGCCGCTCACCGTCACCATTGCCGCCGATGGCATGGTGATGATCCAGACCACCGAGGTGGCGATGGACGAGCTGACGCCGCGCCTGCGGGCCATCGCCGAGGAACGCAGTGACGACCGCATCTTCCTGCGCGCCGACGGCTCGGTGCCCTATGACACCGTGGCCAAGGTGATGGGCGCGCTGAACCGTGGCGGGTTCTCGTCGATCGGTCTGGTCACCGACACCGGCGGCCCGGCGCTCGATGGCGCGGCCGGACTGTCTGGCAACTGAGGGAGCGCCCTTGCGCAAGAGCCTCTATATTTCGGGCGGTCTGCACCTTGCCGTGATCCTCTGGGCGATCTTCGGCAATGTGTTCCGCCCCGATCCGCCGCAGGTCGAGACCTCGGCGGTGACGGTGATCTCGGAAGCCGAGTTCGCCGCGATGACCCGTGCCGCGCAATCGCCAGAGACTGCGCAGGAGGTCGATGCCCCGCCCGCGCCCGCTCCGGAACCCGAGCCCGAGCCGGCCCCCGCGCCCGCCGAGCCGGAACCCGCGCCGAGCCCCGAGCCGCCGCAGCCCGCGCCCGAACCGGCACCGGAAACCACCCCCGAGCCGGTGGCACCGCCTGCGCAGGTGACCCCGCCCGATCCCACCGAGCCGATCTCGCCGCCGACGCCCGAGGCCGTTGCGCCGCCGCCGGTGCTTGCGCCCGAGGTGGCCGACCGCCCGGTGCCGCGCCCGGCGCCGCGCGTGGCGCCCGAACCCGTCGCCCCGCCCGAGCCCGACACGCAGGTGGCCGAAGAGGTGCAGCAGGCCGCCGAGCCCGATGCCGAGGCACCGCAGGTGGCCGAGGAAGAGCAGGAGGCGACGGCGCCCGAGGAAACCGCGACCGAGATCGTCACCGAGGCCGAGGAACCCGCCGCGGCGGCAGAGCCGGTGCCCGATGCGCCGGTGCTCGCGCCCGACGCCTCGCGCCGCCCGCTGACCCGTCCGACCAAGCTCGCGCAGCGCCCCGAGCCGCAGCCGGAACCGGAGCCCGCGCCCAAACCGGAGAAACCGGCAGAGCAGCCGCGCACCGAAACCGCCGAGCGCAAGCCCGAGCCGCCAAAGGAAACGCCGCCAGCGCAGGACAGCGCGGACGATGCCGTGGCCGATGCCATCGCGCAGGCGCTTGCCGGCGGCGGTGGCGGCGCGGCGCAGCAGAGTGGTCCTTCGGGGCCGCCGCTGACGCAGGGCGAGCGCGACTCGTTGCGTGTGGCTGTACAAAAGTGCTGGGTCGTGGATGTCGGCAGTCAGGCGGCGAATGTGACCGTGACCGTCGGTATGGATATGGACGCTTCGGGCCGCGTGGTCTCGTCGAGCCTGAAGATGCTGGGCTCGTCGGGCGGCGATGCCTCCGCGGCAGAGACCGCGTTCCAGAACGCGCGGCGCGCCATTCTGCGCTGTCAGGGGGACGGCTATTCGCTGCCTGCCGACAAATACGACCAGTGGAAGACCATCGAAATGACCTTCAATCCCGAGCAGATGAGGCAGCGGTGATGGGGCATTTCGGCAAGCGCCTGCATTCAGGTCGACGCACAGCCTGGCACACAGGTCAGCATACGGGCCGACTTGGGCCGCATGACACGGCTCTTTGTCCGGGGCGGGGTCCCGCGCTATGTTCGCCCCGAGGACGACCAAAAGCAGGCAAACTGGCAGGTAATCCGCGGCGCGGCACGGCGACCGGGAAGGAGACTACGAGCATGACAAGAATTCTGGCCCTGATCCTTGCCCTCGGCACCGCCGGGACGGCGGTGGGCGTTGCGGCACCGGCGCTGGCGCAGGATGGCCCTTTGCGCATCGAGATCACCGAGGGCGTGATCGAACCGCTGCCCTATGCGGTGCCCGATTTCGTCGCCGAGGGTGGCAACGCGGCGGAGTATGCGCAGCAGATCAGCCGGGTGATCGCCGAAGACCTCAGCGGCACCGGCCTCTTCCGCGAAATTCCGCGCGATGCGCATATCAGCCGCGTGTCGAATTTCTCCAGCCCGGTGCAATTTTCGGACTGGAAGGCGATCAACGCGCAGGCGCTGATCACCGGCGCCGTCAGCTCTGACGGGGCAGGGCGGCTCACCGTGAAGTTCCGGGCTTGGGATGTTTTTGCGGGTACCGAACTTGGCGACGGCATGCAGTTCTCGGCCACCACCGATGGCTGGCGGCGGCTGGCGCATAAGGTCGCCGATCAGGTCTATTCGCGCATCACCGGCGAGAGCGGCTATTTCGACAGCCGCGTGGTCTATGTCTCGGAGAGCGGGCCGAAGGATGAGCGCGCCAAACGCCTCGCGGTGATGGATTACGACGGCGCCAATGTGCAGTATCTGACCGACAGCCGCTCGATCGTCATCGCGCCGCGCTTCTCGCCGAACGGCGACCGGGTGCTTTACACCAGCTATGAGACCGGCGAGCCGCGCATCCATGTGCTCGACGTGGGCTCTGTGCAAAGCCGCATCCTGCCGACCTCGGACGGGGTGATGAGCTTTGCGCCGCGCTTCTCGCCTGATGGCTCGCAACTGCTCTATTCGATGACCCGCGGCTCCAACACCGACATCTACGCGATGGACATCAACTCCGGCCAGACCCGGCAGTTGACCACCGCGCCCTCGATCGAGACCGGCGCCAGCTTCTCGCCCGACGGCAGCAAGATCGTCTTCGAAAGCGACCGTTCGGGCAGCCAGCAGCTCTATGTCATGCCGGTGAGCGGCGGCGAGCCGACCCGCATCAGCTTTGGTCAGGGCCGCTATGGCACGCCGGTCTGGTCGCCGCGCGGCGATCTCATCGCCTTCACCAAGCAGAACGCCGGGCGCTTCCACATCGGGGTGATGCGCACGGACGGCTCGGAAGAGCGGCTGCTCACGGCCTCTTTCCTCGACGAGGGCCCGAGCTGGGCACCGAATGGCCGGGTGCTGATGTTCGCCCGTGAGACGCAGGGCGCGCAGGGCGCAAGCTCGCTCTACACGGTCGACATCTCGGGCCGGAACCTCAAGCGGGTGCGCACGCCTGACGGGGCCTCTGACCCGAGCTGGGGGCCGCTGCAGTAACGGCAGGACAAATGGGTGCGCTCCGCCGGAGCGCGCCCTTCGCTTTGCGTCCCAATGCGCCGGAAACAATTCTCTCAAAAGGGTTATCCGCGCTCAGAGACGCCACGTTCCCAAGACTTTCGCGCTGTGATAGCCTTGCGGCAAACAAACGAGCAGGACAGTGATCCAATGACATATCTTCCGAAGGTTCTGATGCTGGTGGCCGGTCTTGGCCTTGCTGCCTGCACCAACCCCGACCGTTTCAACGAAGGTGCCTATGGCGCCGGTGCCGGCGCGGGTTATGGCGCGGGCGCCAATGGCGGCATGGTGCCGGGCTCGGCGAACGACCCGACCTCCTCGGCCTACTTCAATCAGGCGATCGGCGACCGCGTGCTCTTCGCCGTCGATCAGTCGACGCTTTCGGCACAGGCGCAGGCCACGCTCGACGCGCAGGCGCAATGGCTGATGACCAACTCCGATTACCTCGCGGTGATCGAAGGCCACGCCGACGAGCAGGGCACCCGCGAGTATAACATCGCGCTTGGTGCGCGCCGCGCCAACGCCGTGATGGAATATCTGATCTCCAAGGGTGTGGCACCGACCCGCCTGCGCCAGATTTCCTACGGCAAGGAGCGTCCGGTCGAGATTTGTTCGGAAGAAGCCTGCTACGCCAAGAACCGCCGCGCGGTGACGGTGATCTCCATGGGCATGACGAGCTGAAGGAGGGCCTGATGCGTCTGACCGGCATTGCCCTATGTCTGGGCCTGATCGCGAGCGGCGCGCAGGCCCAGCAGAGTGAGACCCTGGCGGACCTCCGCCAGGAGCTTGTTATGCTCGACAGTCAGCTCAAGAAGCTGAAGCAAGAGCTCAACACCACCGGCATTGGCACGGCCAATGTTGGCGGCAGCACGCTTGATCGGGTCAACGCGATCGAGGCCGAACTGACCCGGCTCACCGCACGCACCGAAGAGCTGAGCCACCGGATCGACAGCGTCGTCAGCGACGGCACCAACCGGATCGGCGATCTGGAGTTCCGCATCTGCGAGATCGAACCGGGCTGCGACATCGGCAACATCGGCCAGACACGCCCGCTTGGCGGCGATCAGCCGGCGACCTCGGGCACGCCTGCGCCCGCGCCGTCGCAGAGCGCTTCCTCTGGCGGGGACGCGCTGCCGTCGGACGGGGCCGAGCTGGCAGTTGGCGAAGAAACCGATTTCCGGCGAGCCCAGGAGGCGCTCGCCAACGGTGACTTTCAATCCGCCGCGAGTGAGTTTGCGTCCTTCCGCCAGACCTACCCGGGTTCTCCGCTAGAGGCGGCAAGCTATCTCGGCGAGGGCCGGGCCCTGAGCGAGGCAGGTGACACGCGCGAGGCCGCGCGGCGCTTCCTCGGCGCCTACGCCAACTACCCCGAAAGCGAGGTGGCCCCCGATGCGCTGTGGCGGCTTGGCGCGGCGCTTGGGCAGCTTGGCAGCACCAATGAGGCCTGCGTGACGCTGGGCGAGGTGGCCACCCGCTATCCGGGCAATGCGGCCGTCGCCAAGGCGCAGACCGAAATGGACCGTCTCGGCTGCCAGTGAAGCAGCCGGGAGTGACCGCGGTGACGCCAACTCTGGACCAGCGCTTTGCCGATGCCATGGGCGCGGCGCTGGGGCCTGACTTCCCTTCCGATATCGCGCTGGCCGTCTCTGGCGGCGGCGACAGCATGGCGATGCTCACGCTGGCGCACAACTGGACCCATGTCTGGGGCGTTCGCCTGCATGTGGTCACCGTCGATCACGGGTTGCGGCCCGAGGCGGCGGACGAGGCACGCATGGTCGCGCAGACCTGCGCCGAACTGGGCTGGCCGCACAGCACCCTTCGCTGGAACTGGGACGGGCAGGGCAACCTGATGGATGCGGCGCGGCGCGCGCGTCTGTCGCTGATTGGCGGCTGGCGCGGCGATATTCGCGACGTGCTCATGGCGCATACCGCGGACGACATGGCCGAGACTTTCCTGATGCGCCTTGCCCGCGGTGCCGGGGTCGAGGGGCTGTCGGCGATGCAGCCGGTGCGCGAGGTCTTTGAACCGGGCGAGACCCGGCCCATGCGCATCATTCGGCCCTGCCTCGACATGCGCCGCGAGGAGTTGCGCCACTACCTTCGCGTGCTCAAGGGCACATGGGCAGACGATCCTTCGAACGAGGATGACAGCTATGACCGGGTGCGCGCCCGCAAGCTGATCGCCCGGCTCGAGGCGGAAGGTGAGCTCTCCGGCCCCGACCTGACAGCCGCCGCGAAGCGCATGGCGCGGGCGGGCGAGGCGCTGCGCGCGCGCGCGCTGCAGGTCTGGAAAGAGATCGCCGTTGCCACGCCTCCCGAGCGCGTGGGCGATCTGCTGTTCGATCAATCCGCCTTCCAGACCATCGAGCGTGACACCCAGTTGCGGCTGCTCTCCGCCGCGCTGCAGTTCGTCTCGGGCGCAGAGTACCGCCCGCGCGAGGCGCCGCTCGAGGCTCTGCTCGACCGGCTGCTTGGCGGGGGCGGCGGCACGCTGCATGGCTGCGAGCTGCGCATCGAGCGCGGGCGGGTCGCGATCTTTCGCGAGTATGATGCTGTGCGTGAGACTGTCTGCGCCGCCACCCAAAATGCGCTCTGGGATGGCCGCTGGCGGCTCTGCCTCAACGCGGGGCAGGACGCGGGGAAGGGCACCGAGTTGCGCGCGCTTGGCGACGACGGCTGGGCGCAGCGTGACCGCACCGCGCCGCCGCCGGTGCCCTATCACGCCGCCCGCTCGGCACCGGCGCTTTTCGACGGTGCGCGGCTGGTGGCCTGTGATGCGGTGGCGCTTTCGGGGAGCGCCGCACCCGTCTTTGAGCTCTGCCGCTCCGGTCGCAAGGGCCTGAGCTTCGCGGCATTCCTGCAATCCGGCCCGCAAACCGGGTGAAATCGCATTGAACCGGCTGGCTCAGCCCTTATGTTAGGCACACATCGCGTCTTCGCGAGAAGCGCGAGATACGTCATTTTAGGAGGCCGTCCTTGGGCAACGCACGAAATATCGCCTTCTGGGTCGTTCTTTTCCTGTTGATTCTGGCGCTCTTCAACCTCTTCTCCGGAGGCGGGAGCACGCTGCAGAGCCGGGAAATCAGCTACTCGGATTTCATGGAGGCGGTCGATTCTCAATCCGTCAGCACCGTCACCATCGACGGCGAGCAGATCCGCTACCGCGGCAACGACGGACAGGATTACGTCACCGTCAAGCCCGAGGATGCCCGGGTCACCGATACGCTGATCGATAAGGGCGTCACCGTGCGCGCAGAGCCGCAGGAGCAATCGGGCTTCCAAGCGTTCCTGCTCAGCCTTCTGCCCTTCCTGCTGCTGATCGGCGTGTGGATCTATTTCATGAACCGCATGCAGGGCGGCGGCAAAGGCGGCGCCATGGGCTTTGGCAAGTCCAAGGCCAAGCTGCTGACCGAAAAGCATGGCCGCGTCACCTTTGACGACGTGGCGGGCATCGATGAGGCCAAGGAAGAACTCGAAGAGATCGTGGAATTCCTGCGCAACCCGCAGAAGTTCTCGCGCCTCGGCGGCAAGATCCCCAAAGGCGCTCTGCTAGTGGGCCCTCCGGGCACCGGTAAAACGTTGCTGGCGCGCGCCATCGCAGGCGAGGCGGGCGTGCCCTTCTTCACCATTTCGGGCTCGGACTTTGTGGAAATGTTCGTCGGTGTCGGCGCGTCCCGCGTGCGCGACATGTTCGAGCAGGCCAAGAAGAATGCCCCCTGTATCGTCTTCATCGACGAGATCGACGCCGTGGGCCGCAACCGTGGCTCGGGCTACGGCGGTGGCAACGACGAGCGCGAACAGACCCTCAACCAGCTGCTGGTCGAGATGGACGGTTTCGAGGCCAACGAAGGCGTGATCATCATCGCCGCCACCAACCGCCGCGACGTGCTTGACCCCGCGCTGCTGCGTCCGGGCCGCTTCGACCGTCAGGTCATGGTGGGCAACCCCGACATCAAGGGCCGCGAGAAGATCCTCGGCGTGCACGCCCGCAAGACTCCGCTTGGCCCGGATGTCGATCTGCGCATCATCGCGCGCGGCACCCCCGGTTTTTCGGGCGCGGATCTGGCGAACCTCGTGAACGAGGCGGCGCTGATGGCCGCCCGCGTTGGCCGCCGGTTCGTGACGATGGAAGACTTCGAGAACGCCAAGGACAAGGTCATGATGGGCGCCGAGCGCCGGTCGATGGTCCTGACCGCGGATCAGAAGGAGAAGA
This sequence comes from Salipiger sp. CCB-MM3, assembly GCF_001687105.1. Taxonomy (NCBI): domain Bacteria; kingdom Pseudomonadati; phylum Pseudomonadota; class Alphaproteobacteria; order Rhodobacterales; family Roseobacteraceae; genus Salipiger; species Salipiger sp. CCB-MM3. The sequence continues at coordinate 199,042 of NZ_CP014596.1, read as the reverse complement.
CCGCCTACCACGAGGCCGGTCACGCCGTCGTCGGCCTGTCGCTGCCGCAGTGCGATCCCGTCTACAAGGCGACGATCATCCCGCGCGGCGGGGCGCTCGGCATGGTGGTCTCGCTGCCCGAGATCGACCGTCTGAACTGGCACAAGTCGGAATGCGAGGAAAAGCTCGCGATGACCATGGCTGGTAAGGCTGCCGAGATCATCAAATACGGCGAGCCCAACGTCTCGAACGGCCCGGCGGGCGACATCCAGCAGGCGTCGGCGCTGGCACGCGCCATGGTGCTGCGCTGGGGCATGTCGGACAAGATCGGCAATATCGATTACTCCGAGGCGCATGAGGGCTATCAGGGCAACACCGCTGGCCTGTCGGTCTCGGCGCATACCAAAGAGCTGATCGAGGAAGAGGTCCGCAACTTCATCCAGATCGCCTATGAGCGCGCCTACCAGATCCTCACCGAGAAGAACGAGGAATGGGAGCGTCTGGCGCAGGGCCTGCTTGAGTATGAGACGCTCACCGGCGACGAGATCAAGCGCGTGATGAAGGGCGAGCCGCCGAACGCATCGGGCGGCGAGGATGACGGATCGGACGACACCCCGAGCGTCACGGCCATCCCCAAGACCAAGCCGAAGGCTAAGCCGACGGACGAGGGTGGGATGGAGCCCGAACCCTCTGCATGAGCCAAGACGGTCATAAAGACTGGGACCCCGGGACCTATCACAGGTTCCGGGGTCATCGTTTGCGCCCCGCGCTCGATCTGCTGCGCGCGCTGCCGGCGCTGCCCGAGGGGCCGGTGGTGGACCTCGGCTGCGGCGCCGGGGATGTCGGTCCCGCACTAGCGCAGCTGGGCCGGAGGCTCGAAGGGGTCGATCTCAGCCCCGCGATGCTGTACAAGGCGCGCGCCACCGATTGCTACGACGCGCTGCATCAGGCCGACATCTCGGCATGGCAGGCCGAAAGCCCGCCCGCGCTGATCTTTTCCAACGCGGCGCTGCATTGGACCCATGGCCACGACATCCTGCTGCCGCGCCTGCTGGCCATGCTGGCCCCCGGCGGCACGCTGGCGGTGCAGGTCCCGGCGCAGAACGATGCGCCCTCGCACCGCATGTGGCTGGCTCTGGTCGAGGAACGCTATCCGGGCCGTGTCGATCCCGCCACGATCCCCGGCATCCTGCGCCCGGCAGAGTATCACGCGCTGCTGGCACCGCAGGGCGAGACCGCGCTTTGGGAAACCGAGTACTATCAGTATCTCGCCCCGCAGGAGAACGGCCATCCGGTGCGCCATTTCACCCAAGCCACGTTTGCCCGCCCGGTGCTGGAGCCGTTGACCGAGGCCGAGCGGACCGACTTGATCGCGGCCTATGAGGCGGTGATCCGTACGGTGTACCCGGTGGACGAGAGCGGCGGCGCGCTGTTCCCGTTCCGGCGGCTGTTCTTCACCGTCACGATCTGACAGCGGTCCGGGTCCGGCGGCGAATGCGCAGGAACCGGGTCCGATACCCCCTCGACCTTGCCGCCTATCTGTGGCCCAACTTGGCGCCGTAACGTAAGCTGTCCAAGGACCCCTCTCATGCCCGCGCTCAAGCCCACCCAGTTCTCTGCCCGTATCACTTGGCTTGGCCGTGTGCCGGTCGAAGGCGACAGCATCCGGTCCGTCCCCGTCGAGTCGATCGAACTGGATTGGGCCGGGCCCCAAGACGAGCGCCATGCCGGTCTGACGCGCCCGTCCTGCTCGCGGGTGACGTCGCAGCACAAGCGCGGCACCGAGATCGCCAACGCCCGGCAACTCAGCATCGTCGCCGCCGAAGACCTCGCCGAGATCGCCGCGACGCTGGATCTCGAGGCCATCGACCCGGTGCTCGCAGGGGCGACGCTGATCCTCGAAGGCATCCCCGATTTCAGCCACATCCCGCCGTCCTCGCGCCTGCAGGGGCCGGATGGTGCGACGCTGGTGATCGACATGGAAAACCGCCCCTGCAATCTGCCCGCGCGCGAGATCGAGGCCGAGCACAAGGGCCACGGCAAGGCGTTCAAATCCGCCGCCAAGGGCAAGCGTGGGGTGACCGCCTGGGTCGAGCGTCCGGGCACGCTCTCGATCGGGGACACGCTGACGCTGCATATCCCCGACCAGCCGGTCTGGGCGCATCTCGACGCGGCGCGCAAGGGCTGAGCGCTTCACGCAGAGGTCGAACGCTTCGCGCGTGACCACGCGCGCCAGAGCGGCTATGGACGGGGCACGAGACCACTCCGCAGGAAGGCCCCGCCATGACCACCGACATCGAAATCGCCCGCGCCGCGCAGAAACGCCCGATCCAAGAGATCGGCGAAAAGCTCGGCATCACCGGGGCCGACCTCATCCCCTATGGCCATGATAAGGCGAAGGTCTCGGCCAGCTTCATCGAGGGGCTGGGCGAGCGCAAGCGCGGTCGGCTGATCCTCGTCACGGCGATCAACCCGACCCCGGCGGGCGAGGGCAAGACAACCACCACCGTCGGTCTTGGTGACGGGCTGCAGGCGATTGGCAAGAAGGCGGCGATCTGCATCCGCGAGGCCTCGCTCGGGCCGAACTTCGGGATGAAGGGCGGGGCGGCTGGTGGCGGTCACGCGCAGGTGGTGCCGATGGAGGAGATGAACCTTCATTTCACCGGCGACTTCCACGCCATCACGGCGGCGCACAACCTGCTGTCGGCGATGATCGACAACCATGTGCACTGGGGCAACGCGCTCGAGATCGACCTGCGCCGCGTGGTCTGGCGCCGGGTGCTCGACGTCAACGACCGGGCGCTGCGCGACGTGGTGACCGGCCTTGGCGGCGCGCCCAACGGCTTCCCGCGTCAGGGCGGCTTTGACATCACCGTCGCCTCCGAGATCATGGCCTGCCTGTGCCTTGCCGACAATCTTACCGACCTGCAGGATCGCCTTGGCCGGATGATCGTCGCCTATCGCCGCGACAAGACCCCGGTGCTGGCGCGCGATCTGAAGGCCGATGGCGCAATGACGGTGCTGCTGAAAGACGCGATGCAGCCCAACCTCGTGCAGACGCTGGAACACACGCCTGCCTTCGTGCATGGCGGGCCCTTCGCCAATATCGCCCATGGCTGCAACTCGGTGATCGCCACCAAGACCGCGCTGCGGCTGGCCGACTACGTGGTGACCGAGGCGGGCTTTGGCGCTGATCTGGGGGCCGAGAAGTTCTTTGACATCAAGTGCCGCAAGGCCGGGCTTCACCCCGATTGCGTGGTGCTGGTGGCCACGGTGCGGGCGCTGAAGATGAACGGCGGCGTGGCGCGCGCCGACCTTGGCAGCGAAGATGTGGCCGCGGTGAAGAAGGGCTGCGCCAACCTTGGCCGCCATATCGAGAACCTGCGCCAGTTCGGTGTGCCGGTCGTCGTGGCGATCAACCATTTCGCGGGCGACAGCGAGGATGAAGTGGCGGCGGTGAAATCCTACGCCGAGGCGCGCGGCGCAGAAGCGCATCTGTGCCGCCACTGGGCCGAGGGCTCGGCGGGCATCACCGCGTTGGCCGAGCGCGTGGCGCATATCGCCGATGGCGACGCGGCGCAGTTCGCCCCGCTCTATGGCGATGAGCTGCCGCTGTGGGAGAAGATCGAGACCGTCGCCAAGCGCATCTACCATGCGGGCGAGGTCACGGCGGATGCACGGGTTCTGGCGCAGCTGAAGGACTGGGAAGAACAGGGCTTTGGCGAGCTGCCGGTCTGCATGGCCAAGACGCAATATTCCTTCTCGACCGATCCGACCCTGCGCGGCGCGCCCGAGGGGCACACGGTGCCGGTCCGCGAAGTGCGGCTCTCGGCCGGGGCGGGCTTTGTCGTGGCGATCTGCGGTGACATTATGACCATGCCCGGCCTGCCGCGCGTGCCCGCCGCCGAGAGCATCGGCCTCAACGCAGAGGGTGAGGTCGAGGGGCTCTTCTGAGCCACTGCCGCTGCCGCGCGGCGCCGAAAAAGCGCCGCGCGTTTCCGATTGGCGCATGCTTTGTCGCGATTGGCGCAATATCCGCCGCACTGGTGCGTTGATCCTTGCGCCGCATCGCGGCATAGGGGGCGCAACGGCCACGGAAAAACTTGCAAGGAGACGCCCATGCGCGATCCCGCAACCTTGGGTGACATGACGGCGCTGCGCGCCGAGATCGACGAGACCGACAAGGCGCTCACAGCGCTCTTGGCGCATCGTCAGAGCCTCATCGACCGTGCTGCCGAGATCAAGACCGGCGCGGGACTGCCCGCCCGGATCAAGGCCCGCGTCGACGAGGTCGTCGCCAACGCCCGGCGCAATGCCGAGGCCGAGGGGATCGACCCGGATCTGAGCGAGAGGCTCTGGCGCGAGTTGGTGGAATGGTCGATCCGCCGCGAGGAAGCGGTGCTGGGACAGGAGTGAGCCACATGAGTGCAACCATCATCGACGGCAAGGCCTTTGCCGCAACGGTCCGCGAGAAGGTCGCGGGCCATGTCGCCCGGCTGAAGGACGCGCATGGCATCACCCCCGGCCTCGCCGTGGTGCTGGTGGGCGAGGATCCCGCCAGTCAGGTCTATGTGCGCAACAAGGGCAAGCAGACCCTTGAGGTCGGCATGCAGAGCTTTGAGCACAAGCTGCCCGAGGATACTTCGGAAGCCGACCTGCTGGCGCTGGTCGAAAAGCTCAACGCCGATCCGGCGGTGCATGGCATCCTCGTGCAGCTGCCGCTGCCGCCGCACATGAACTCCGATCTGGTGATCAACGCCATCGACCCGGCCAAGGACGTGGATGGCTTCCACATCTCCAACGTCGGTCTTCTGGGCACCGGACAAAAGAGCATGGTGCCCTGCACGCCGCTCGGCTGCCTGATGATGCTGCGCGATCAGCTGGGCTCGCTGTCGGGGCTGAATGCCGTGGTCGTGGGCCGCTCGAACATCGTCGGCAAGCCGATGGCGCAGCTGCTGCTGGGCGACAGCTGCACGGTGACCATCGCGCATTCGCGCACCAAGGATCTGCCCGAGGTCTGCCGCCGCGCCGACATTCTCGTCGCCGCCGTGGGCCGCCCCGAGATGATCTCCGGCGACTGGGTGAAGCCCGGCGCGACGGTGATCGACGTGGGCATCAACCGCATCGACGCGCCCGAGAAGGGCGAGGGCAAGACCCGTCTGGTGGGCGACGTCGAGTTCGCCTCGGCGGCAGAGGTCGCGGGTGCGATCACCCCGGTGCCCGGCGGCGTCGGCCCGATGACCATCGCCTGCCTGCTGGCCAACACCGTGACCGCCTGCTGCCGCGCCAACGGCCTGCCCGAGCCCGAGGGGCTGACGGCGTAAGCCTCGTAATAAGGTGAAGAGCCCGGAACAAGGCCGAAGGCCGCCGGGCACGCGCCGGCCCGTCCCCGCGGGCTGGCGCTTTTTCATCCTCGCGCAAGGGAACGATGGCGTCCGGATTTGGCGAGGATAAAGCGCTGACCTCAATGGTCGCAGCGCCACCCCACGGGCCGGCGCTCGCCCGGCTCGTGCTGCGCCTGCCACTACCTCGGCATCGGCAGCCGAACCGGCTTCGGCCCGGTCAGGATCGCCTGTGCGCCGTGGCCCATCATGCCCGACAGCACCGCGCTGTCGGTGCGTAGCCCGCCGGTATAGGCCCCATAGGCGGGTAGGATCAGCCGGGCATCGTCGAGCAGGAAACAAGGCCGCGAGATCACCCGCCCGCGCAGCGCAATGCGCGCTTTGGGGTGGTAATGCCCCGAGATCTCTCCACGCGCGCCATCTTCGGCCATGTGCCGCAGCACCAGCCCGTTCAGCCGCAGTTCTGCCAGATGCGTGCCGCCCAGCGACACCGGGCCGGGATCGTGGTTGCCCTCGACCCAGAGCCACTCGCGCCCCGCCTGCAGCCGGGCGATCCACAGCTGCTCTTCCTCCGGCAGCACCAGATCGAGCCCCGCCGCGTCGAAACTGTCGCCAAGGCAGACCACGCGCCGCGCACCGGTGGCATCGAGGTCGCGCTCCAGCCGCAGCAGGGTCTCGCGCCCCTCGTAGGGCGGCATCAGCGCGCCGCCCTGCGCTGCCAGCCGCGCCGATTTGCCGAAGTGCAGGTCTGAGACCACAAGCAGCCCTTCGGCGGGCCAATGAAGCGCCCCCGATCCAAGCGCCTCCAGCGCCGCGCCATGAAAGTCGAAACCGAGCCGTGTCATGCGCGCTGCCATGCCAGAGCACCGCGCGCCCCGCAAGACGCTTGCCCCTGAACCATCGCCGCCCTAGCTGGCGTGCAGGACACAAGAAGGAGAGAGCCATGCGCCGCGCCATCGTCACCGGAGGATCGGGCCTCATCGGCAGGGGAATCTGCGACGCGCTGATCGCGGCGGGTTGGGAGGTGGCCAGCTTCGACCTCGCCGAGACGGGCCCCGCACGTCACATTCGCTGCGATGTCTCGGACGAGGCTTCGGTGACGGCTGCTTTCGAGGCCCTCGGCTGGGATCGCCTCGACCTGCTGGTCAGCAACGCCGGGCGCACCGGCGGCATCGACATGGATCTGAGCGCCACCTCGCTGGAGGAGTGGAACGGCATGATAGGCAGTCATCTCACCGGTGCCTTCCTGATGAGCCGCGCGGCGCTGCCGCTGATGGCGGAGGGCGGGGCGATCGTGATCATGGCCTCGACCCGCGCGCTGATGTCGGAAGGCGGCGATTTCGCCTATGCTGCCGCCAAGGGCGGGCTGATTGGGCTGACGCAGGCGCTGGCAGTTCAGCTGGGGCCGAAGGTGCGGGTCAACGCCATCGCGCCGGGCTGGATCAGCGGCGAGACAGAGCTGTCACAGGAAGACCACGCACAGCATCCCGTGGGGCGCGTTGGCCGCACCGGCGACATTGCGGACGCGGTGCTCTATCTGGCAGAGGCTGGCTTTGTTACCGGCCAGACGCTCACCGTCGACGGCGGCATGACCAAAAAGATGATCTACGCCGAATAGACCTCAGATCTCGGCCAGCCCGCTCTCGCGCAGCAGTGCGCCCACTTCTTCCTCCAAAAGCCGCTCGTCGGCGCTGCCGCGGATCGGCACGCGCCCCGGCTCCAGAAACAGCGGCGCCGAGAGCGGCGAGAGCCGCCCGAGCCGCACAAGGTCAATCCGGCCTTCGACACGGGCGCACATCTCGCGGATGCGCGAGAAATCCACCAGCCCGCGCATCGCTTCTTCGCGGGTGATCTGCAACAGCAGGTGCTCGGGGTCGTATTTCACCAGCGTGTCGTAAAGGATGTCCGACGACATGGTCGCCTGCTTGCCGGTCTTGCGCTGCCCGCCGATGTTGCGCTCGATCAGCCCGGCGATGGTGGCCGAGGCGCGGAAGGTGCGCTTCATCACGGCATTGCCGGCCAGCCAGCCTTCGAGTCCCGCCTCCAGCGCCTGCAGATCAAACAGCGGCGCCGGGTCGATGACCTCGTCGAGCCCCCAGATCAGCGTCGCGTAATCGGTGGCGACAAAGCCCATGGGCGCCAGCCCTTCCTCCTCCATCCGCTTGGTGAGCAGCAGCCCCAGCGTCTGCATCGCGTTGCGCCCGGCAAACCCGTAGACCACCAATTGCTCGCGCCCGTCATGCGGAAAGCTCTCGATGAGCAGGCGCCCCGGCTGCGGCAGGCGCGAGACATCGCGTTGCAGGCGCAGCCAATCGGCGGTGTGCGGGGGCAGCGCGGGCCAGTCCTCTTGCTGGAACATCCGCAGGATACGCTCCGAAAGCTGGGTGGAGGTGGCGAATTTGGTGCCCATGAAAGTGGCGATCTTGGGTTTGCGGTGCGCGTCGCGGCTGACCTGTACGACCATCTCGCGCAGGCCCTCATAGCGCACGATCTGCCCGCCGATGAGGAAGGTATCGCCGCGGGTGAGCTGCGCGGCAAAGCCCTCCTCGATCTCGCCCAGCGGCGCGCCGCCGCGCCCGCGGTAGCGCACCTTCAATGTGTCGGTGTCCTGAATGGTGCCGATGTTCTGCCGGATCCGCACCGCCGAGCGCGGGTCGCGCAGCTGCCACAGCCCGTCCTCGCGCTGCTTGAGGCGCTGCCACTGGTCATAGGCGCGCAGAGCGTAGCCACCGGTGGCGCAGAACTGCAGGCAATCGTCGAACTCCGCGCGGCTCAGCCCGGCATAGGCGCCCGCCGTGGTCATCTCGGCATAGAGCGCATCCGCCTCGAAGGGCGCGGCGCAGGCGGCAATGAGGATGTGCTGGCACAGCACGTCGCGCGGGCCGGGACCGCGGCTCTCACCGTCGAGGTCGCGCGCCCGCACCGCCTCGAGCGCCGCCACGCATTCCACCACCTCGAAACGGTTGGCGGGCACCAGCAGCGCCTTGGAGGGGGCGTTGTAGCGGTGGTTGGCGCGCCCGATGCGCTGTACCAGCCGCTTGACGTTCTTCGGCGCGCCGACCTGGATCACCAGATCGACGTCGCCCCAGTCGATGCCCAGATCCAGCGAGCCGGTGCAGACGATGGCGCGCAGATCGCCGCGCACCATGGCAGCCTCGACCTTCTCGCGCTGGCCGCGGTCGAGCGAGCCGTGGTGGATGCCGATGGGCAGGGCGTCCTCATTGGCCAGCCAGAGCTTGTGAAAGAAGATCTCGGCCTGCGCGCGGGTGTTGTGGAAGATGAGCGTGGTGCGGTGCCGCTTCACCTGCTCCAGCACCGCCGGGATGGCATAGGCCGCGCCGCCGCCCGACCAGGGTGGGGCCGCCTCGGTCTGCAGCATCGAAATGTCGGGCTCGGGGCCGGGGTCGGCCTCGACGATCTCGCAGGGGTCCGGGTGCCGCGCCAGCAGCCGGGCAATGGCGGCGGGGTCCTCGACCGTGGCCGACAGCCCCACCCGCCGCAGGTCCGGGCACATGCGTTGCAGCCGCGCCAGCGCCAGCATCAGCTGGTCGCCGCGCTTGCTCTCGGCCAGCGCGTGGATCTCGTCGACCACCACCCGGCTCAGCCCCTGAAACATCCGCGGCGCATCCTCATAGGAGGTGAGCAGCGCGAGGCTCTCGGGTGTGGTCAGCAGGATATGCGGCGGATCGGCGCGCTGGCGACGCTTGCGCGACGAGGGCGTGTCGCCGGTGCGGTCCTCGACCCGGATCGGCAGCCCGGCCTCTTCGATGGGGATCAGCAGGTTGCGCCGAATGTCCGCCGCCAGAGCCTTCAGCGGCGAGACATAGAGCGTGTGCAGCCCGGCGCGCGGTGCTTCGGTCAGCTCGGCCAGCGTCGGCAGGAAGCCCGCCAACGTCTTGCCGCCGCCGGTTGGCGCAATAAGCAGCAGCGCAGGCGCCCCGGCGCGCTCCAGCATGGCGCGTTGATGCGGGTGCATTTGCCAGTCGCGGCGGTCGAACCAATTGGACAGAGAGGCGGGAAGCGAGGTCATGCCCCCAAGATAGTGCGCCGGGAACACAGGAAAAACGTCCCGCCTTCCTCTTGGCGGAAATATCCCGGGGGAGGCCGCGCATGGCGCGGACGGGGGCAGCGCCCCCGATGCTTCGGCGGAGCATCAACAGGCGCCTGTGCCGCAATGCACAGGTCGATCTCTGGCCTTTCCGGTTCAAACCGCTAGGGTCTGGCTCAATCAAAAATCATGGAGTCCCTCTCATGACTGCGCATTACACCCCGCCCAAGGTGTGGACTTGGGAAGCCGAAAGCGGCGGCCAGTTCGCCTCGATCAACCGCCCGATCGCCGGGGCGACCCACGACAAGGAGCTGCCGGTCGGCAAACATCCGTTCCAGCTCTACAGCCTCGCCACGCCGAACGGCCAGAAGGTCGGGGTGATGTTCGAAGAGCTGCTCGCCGCCGGCCATGACGCCGAATATGACGCTTGGCTGATCCGCATCAACGAGGGCGATCAGTTCGGCTCGGGCTTTGTCGACGTGAACCCCAACTCGAAGATTCCCGCGCTGATGGACCGCTCGGGCGTCACGCCGGTGCGGGTGTTCGAATCCGGTGCCATCCTGCTGCATCTGGCGGAAAAATTCGGCGCCTTCCTCGGCAAGCCCGAAGTGCGGGCCGAGATGCTCAGCTGGCTGTTCTGGCAGATGGGCAGCGCGCCCTATCTGGGTGGCGGCTTTGGCCATTTCTACGCCTATGCACCCGAGAAGATGGAATATCCGATCAACCGCTTCGCGATGGAAACCAAGCGCCAGCTCGACGTGCTGGACCGCAACCTCGCGGACCGCAAGTTCATGAGCGGCGATGACTACACCATTGCCGATATCGCGATCTGGTGCTGGTACGGCAATCTCGCGCTGGGGCGGCAGTATAGCGCCGGGGAATTCCTCGACGTCGAGAGCTATGCCAACGTCCAGCGGTGGGCCAAGGAGATCGACGCCCGCCCGGCAGTGCAGCGGGGCCGCATGGTCAACAAGGCCGTCGGCCCGCTCGAAGAGCAGCTGCACGAGCGCCATGACGCCTCGGACTTCGATCTGCGCACGCAGGACAAGCTCGCGGGCTGACACGCTGACAGCGGACCCCTTGCAAGAGCCTTCGAAGGCTCTTGCAAATCTCTTCCAAGAGATTTGCCCTTCGATGGGTGCGGCCGGAACACGATGACCGGAACAGGATGACCGCAACAGGATGACATGCTGATTACCGCCATCTGGCCGATCTTTGCGCTGATCTGTCTGGGCTTCGCGCTGCGCCGCTCCGGTTTCCCGTCCGACGCCTTCTGGCCCGCCGCCGAGCGGCTCAATTATTTCTTGCTGTTCCCGGCGCTGCTCTTCTCCAGCCTCGCCGCCGCGCCGGTGCGCGACCCGCAGGTGCTGCGGCTCGGCGGCGCGGCGCTGGCGACCATCCTGATCGCCTCTGCCGCTATGGCGCTGTCGCGGCGCGTCCGGCCCAGCCCTGCGGCGCGCTTCGGTCCGGGCCTGCAGGGCGTCATCCGGTTCAATACCTATCTCGGGGTCGCCGTCCTTGCCAGCGTGGCGGCCAGCGTGGGGGCCAGCGGCGCAAGCGCTCTGGCGGCGGTCTATCTGGCGTTGGCGGTTCCTCTGGTCAACGTGCTGTCGATCCTCGCGCTGAGCGGCAGTGGCAGCGGGGCAGGCGGGCGGCGCGGCGCGGTGCTGCTGCTGCGGACGATCTTTCGCAATCCGCTGATCCTCGCCTGCCTTGCGGGCATCGCCGTGGCGCTGAGCGGGGTTGGGCTGCCCTTCGGCACCGGCTCTTTCATGAAACTTCTGGCGCAGGGCAGCCTGCCACTGGGCCTGCTCTGCGTCGGCGCGGCGCTGCAGCCCGAGGCGTTGCGCAAAGACCTGCCGGCGCTTGCGGGCGTCAGTCTGCTGCGGCTTCTATGCATGCCCGCGCTGGCCGTGGCAGTGGCCGCGCTCTTCGGGCTCGAAAGCACGTCAGCCCTCGTGCTGGTGGTCTTCTCGGCGGTGCCTTCTGCGCCGACGGCCTATGTGCTCACCCGGCAGCTCGGCGGCGACGGGCCTTATATGGCCGGGATTATCACCGGCCAGACGCTACTTTCGGTGCTGACCCTGCCGCTGGTTCTCTGGGCTTGCGGGGCCGTCTAACGCGGAGCAAAGGAAACCCCGCAGCGTAGCCGCGAGGCCCCTTTGAGCAGAGGCCGCTCAGACGCCGAGCATCTCCGTGAGCGTGCGCAGCGCGTCGCGGTCGGCGTCGTTCATCTTGGCCGCGCGCGAGCGGAACAGCGTCGCCTGCGAGCGCAGCACCGGCTCTTCGGCCAGCACCTTGAGGTGGTTGGCACGCAGCGTCTCGCCGGTCGAGGTGATGTCGGCGACAGCCTCGGCGGTGAGGTTCTTCACCGTGCCCTCGGTCGCGCCCTGACTGTCGACAAGCTGATAATCGGCCACGCCGCCCATACGCAGGTAGTCGCGCACCAGCCGGTGGTATTTCGTCGCGATGCGCATGCGGAAGCCATGCGTCGCGCGGAAGGCGGCGGCGGCGCCGTCGAGATCGTCGAGCGTGTCCACATCGACCCAAGCTGCGGGCACGGCGACGATCAGATCGGCCTGCCCGAAACCCAGTTCGGCCAGCGGCTCGACCTTCTGATCCCATTGCACCAGCTTCTCGCGGATGAGGTCGGTGCCGGTGACGCCGAGGTGAATCCGCCCCGCCGCCAGCTCGCGCGGGATTTCCCCGGCCGAGAGCAGCACCAGCGACACGCCGTCGACGCCCTCGACGGCCCCGGCGTATTCCCGCTCGGAGCCGGTGCGCGACAGCTGTACGCCACGCGCGCCGAACCAGTCGAAGGTCTTCTCCATCAGTCGGCCCTTGGAGGGCACGCCAAGCTTGATGCTCATTTCGCCACCTCCAGAAGGATGCCGGGACGGATCACACCGCCCACCGCCGGAATCTCCTGACCGCCGCCAAGCCGCCGGGTCAGCGCGTCATAACGCCCGCCGGTGGCGATGGGGGGCAGGTCGGGACGGCTCTCGCAGACGAAGCCGAAGGCGAACCCGTCGTAATATTCCATCGAACTGCGGCCATAGCTGGCTTCGAAGTCCAGCTCGGCCACGTCGACGCCGCGGGCCGACAGCGCGTCGCAACGGCGCTCGAAGGTCTCGAGCGCGGGCAGCAGAGCGGGCATGTCCACGGCGATGTCGCGCAGATGCTCGAGTGCGAAAGAGCAGGTCTCGCGCACGGCCAGCACCGCGTCGATCAGTTCCACCTGCGCGCGCGGCAGCGGCGGTTCGGCGGCATCGGCGCGCAGCGCGGCGATGCGCTCGGCGATCTCGCGCTCGGAGCGCATGCCGATCACCGGACCGGCCTTGGCCATCGGGTCCGCCTGCGCCAGCATCGCGGCGCGCGGGGCGGGCACCGGGGTCTTGCCCGAGAACCGGTCGAGCAGCGCGCGGAACCGGCGCGGGCGCCAGATGTGCCGCAGCAGCGCGTCGCGGCGCGCCTGCGAGGTCTGCAGCCCCGCCACGGCAGCGGTAAGAATGCCGATATCGCCGGTCACCGGGCGCAGCGCATAGGGCTGCAGCACTTCTGCGAAAAGACCGAAGACCTCGGCATCGAGCTGCGCCTGATCACCCCGGTCAAACACCTCATAGCCCACCTGAAAATACTCGGACGGGCGCTCGGGGTGCTCTTCCTGCCGCCGGAAAATCTCCCCGGCGTAGGTGTAGCGCGCGGGCTCGGCGCCGTGGCTCATGTGCATCTCGACCACCGGCACGGTGAAGTCGGGGCGCAGCATGACCTCGCCGCGGTTCGGATCGTGGGTCACATAGGCGCGGGCGCGGATATCCTCGCCGTAGAGATCCAGCAGCGTCTCCGCCGATTGCATGATCGCGCAGTCGAGCGGCAGCGCCCCGGCCTCGGCGAAGACCGACTTCAGCCGTTCCGCCTCGGCCTTTTCGGCAGCCATGCTCACGCCCATTGGTTCAGGATCTCGCGCACCTTGGCGACCAGTTGATCGCGCGGCACCTCGTATTGCGAGGGCCGTTCTTTCCACTCTTCGAGGCTGGCGCTCTGTGCCAGCTTCGCGCCGAGGATCAGGTCCTTGATCTGCACCACGCCGCGCTCTTTCTCGTCGCCGCCCTCGATGACGGCCACGGGGGATTCGCGCTTGTCGGCGTATTTGAGCTGGTTGCCGAAGTTCTTCGGGTTGCCGAGGTAGACCTCGGCGCGGATGCCGTTGTTGCGCAGCTCGGCGACCATCGCCTGATAGTCGGCCATGCGGGCCTTATCCATCACGGTCACCACAACCGGGCCCTGCGCGGTGCCGCCAATGCGGCCCTTGGCGCGCAGCGCGGCGAGCAGCCGGTCGACACCGATCGACACGCCCGTCGCGGGCACCGACTGGCCGGTGAAGCGTTTGACCAGATCGTCGTAACGCCCGCCGCCCGAGACCGAGCCGAACTGCCGCTTGCGGCCCTTCTCGTCGAGAATCTCGAAGGTCAGTTCCGCCTCGAACACCGGGCCGGTGTAATAGCCGAGGCCGCGCACCACCGACGGATCGATCTCGATACGGCTCGAGCCATAGCCGCCCGCGTCCAGCAGCGTGGCGATCTGCTCCAGCTCGTCGACACCTTCGGCGCCCACGGCCGAGCCGCCAATGGCAGCGCGCAGATTGGCGAGCGTCGCACCCGCGTCCGCACCCTTGGAGGTCAGGAAGGCCAGCACCGGTGCCGCCTGATCGTCGGAAAGGCCCACGCCGTCGATATAGGCGCCCGAGGCGTCAAGACGCCCCTTGCCCAAAAGCTCGCGCACGCCGCTCTCGCCGACCTTGTCGAACTTGTCGATGGTGCGCAGCACCGCTTGCTGCTGCGCGTCATCCGACAGGCCCATGGTCTCGAGCACGCCGTTCAGAACCTTGCGGTTGTTGACCCGCACCAGATAGTCGCCGCGCGGGATGCCGACCTCTTCCAGCGTGTCCGACAGCATCGCGCAGATCTCGGCGTCGGCGGCCACCGAGGGAGCGCCCACGGTATCCGCATCGCACTGGTAGAACTGGCGGAAACGGCCCGGGCCGGGCTTTTCATTGCGCCAGACCGGCCCCATGGCATAGCGCCGGTAGGGGGTCGGCAGGTCGTTGCGGTGCTGGGCGTAGACCCGTGCCAGCGGCGCGGTCAGGTCATAGCGCAGCGCCACCCAGCCGTCGTCATCGTCTTCCCAGGCAAAGACCCCCTCGTTCGGACGGTCCACATCCGGAAGGAACTTGCCGAGCGCCTCGACGGTCTCCACGGCAGAGCTTTCCAGCGCCTCGAAGCCGTAGCGATGATAGACCCCGGCGATCGTATGCAGCATTTCTGCGCGTTCGGTCACCTCGGTGCCGAAATAGTCGCGGAACCCCTTGGGCGTTTGCGCCCGGGGGCGGGGGGCTTTCTTTTCCTTGGCCATGGCCTCGCTCCGGCTGTCCAGATTGCGCGCTCCCCATAGCCGCTCGGCCCGCGAGGAGCAAGCCAAGCCCCGCCTCTCGCGGCAATTCCCCGGCTAGGGCGGTCAGCGCAGCACGAAGTCCACGGCCTTTGGCGGCGGCGGCAGGTCCGTATCGCCCAGCCCGCCGCGCAGCGCGATCTCGATGGTGGTGGCATAGGCCGAGAGCGGCATGGCGTTCTGCTTGTCTGAGAAGGGCTCTTCCAGTTCTTCGGCCAGCGCGTCGAGGCCGAAAAAAGCATAGGCCACCAGCCCGGTCGCCAGCGGCGCGACCCAGCCCAGCGTGTCGGCGAAGCCGAAGGGCAGGATGATGCAGTAGATATAGGCGGTGCGGTGCAGCAGCAGCGAATAGGCGAAGGGCACCGGCGTGCTGGCCAGTCGCTCGCAGCCGAGCAGCGCTTGCGCCATGCGCGACAGGCTCTCGTGCAGCACCAGCGTCTCGACCTGCGTGAGGGCGCCGCTGCGCTCCAGCGTCGAGATGATGCGCCCGGCCTCGGTGAGCGCCGCATCGGCGGTCTCGGGGCTCTGTCCCGCGCCGCCGCCGCGGAGCTGCTGTCCGGCGCGCTTGGCGTAGCGGACGATCGCCAAAAGCAGCGCGCGGCGCTCCTGCGTGCCCTCGATCATCACCGTCTGGCGCAGCAGGTCGCGGGCGGTCTGGATCATCAGCCCCCAAAGCTTGCGCGCCTCCCACCAGCGGTCATAGCAGGCGCCATTGCGGAAGCTCAGGAAGATCGACAGCGCGATGCCGATCAGCGCGAAGGGGGCCGGATCGAGCGAGGGCACGAGGCCGGGGAACTGGCGGTGTGCGAAAACCACGGCGATCGAGATCAGCACCACGGCCAGCAGCTGGATCCAGATCTGCTGGACCACCGAGCCCTTGAGAACGAAGAAAAGCCCGAGCAGGCCGGGACGTTTGCGCAGGATCACGGGAGGCACCTATTGATTTGACATGGTCTCATGCGCGGCGCGCGGCGGCACCCTCCCGCAAACCGCCCGTCCGGCAGGTCGAGCGTTAATCCCCGCCACCGCCCGGCGCAACGCCGCGCCCGCCGCGCGCGCCCGCCTGCGGCGTTCGGACGCGGCCCGCGCTCCCGCTTCTTTTCTTCACAAATTGAATAGCCCCGCGTCTCTTAGACGCCTTCGTGTCTCAGTTTCTGCTGCCGCTCGAACTCGACAGGCGACAGCATTCCGTTCCGCGCGTGCTTGCGCTTTGGATTAAAGAACATCGCGATGTAGGCAAACACGTCGCGCCGCGCTTCGTGGCGGGGCCGGTAGGTGCGGTGCCTGATCCTCGTCGTGGCAATTGCCGCGTCGGCTCATGAAATGCTTGAAGTCGTAGGCTTTAGGGAGTGAGCGGGTGAACGCCACAGGTCCGAGAGACCCTGCGAACGCCCAATCCATACTTGTAAAATGGCTGCCCTGATCCGAGAGGACCAGCACCTCAGCCTTCGGCTTTCTTCGCCATGTGGCTATGAGCAGAGCTTGGGATACGACGTTGGTCGTCTGGCGTGACCGCATGCAGCATCCGACCACGCATCGAGAAAACAGGTCGATTACGACAGCGAGCTAAGCGAAGCTTTCTTGCGTGCTTATGTAGGTGATGTCACTCGCCTTCGTCCTCGGAGCGATGGCGGACATTGGCTCGTCTCAGACCTTGGCCGGAGCCTCCACGTCGAACTGCCGACCCAAGGTGTTGTTGACCACGAACGAGAGTTTGCGGCCACACTTCGCGGGGCGGCGCTTGTAGCCGATCTGTGCCGTGATCCCGGCCAGCGCGGTCAGGCGCGCAACGGCGACTGTCCGGAATTCTGTGCCTTGGCGTGGTAGCTCTGAGATGAGGAGACCCATGTATGAGGATCGGTAATGACCTTCTGGATGAGTTGATGAAAGGCCGGTCGGCTAGGGACCTATTGGGCAAGGATGGCGTTCTCGCTGAGCTGACCAAGGCGTTGGCAGAGCGCGCCCCGAGCGTCGAGCTGGATGACCATCTAACCGAGGAGCGCGCATTGCCGCCGGCGGAAGGGGCATCTCAGGCTGCGAACCGGCGCGATGGAAGCAGCCAGAAGACGATTACCACCGACAGCGGCAAGGTCGCTCTGGATCTCCCACGGGACTGCGACGGCAGCCGCGATCCGGTGCTGATCGCCAAGTATAAGCGCCGCTGCCCGGTGTTTGATACCAAGATCATTGAGGTGCTCCCCGACAATCGGACACGCTGCTAAGCTTGCCGCCAACGATGACGAGGAAGAAAAGCGTGGCTGGCAGACGAAAGAATTACGGCGCCGAGCGCAAGGCGAAGGTGGTGCTTGAGGCGATCTGTGGCGAACTGACGGTGGCCGAGTTGGTGGCAAAGCATGGCGTGCATCAAACCCTCATCAACACCTAGAAGCGGCAAGCCCTTGAGGGCATGTTCGGGACGCACTCAGGCAACGCCGAGGCGACGGCCGCTGATGGGTCCGACGAGCTCGAGAAGCGGCACGCCAAGATCGGCCAGCTCGTGGTGGAACGCGATTTTTTAGTCAAGGCCTCTGGACGGTGAGTATGGCCCGGAGGCGAGAGATGGTCGATCCAAGGCGCACGGAGCTGTCGGTCACCCGGCATTGCGCGCTGATCGGGCGCAGCCGATCGGCGTGGTATGGGCGAGGCAGGACCGAGACACCGCTGAACCTGACGTGATGAAAATCATCGACGCGCAGTTCATGGAAACGCCGTTCTACGGCAGCCGTCAGATGGCAAGGCACCTGCGCAACCAAGGTTATTGCGTCGGGCGCAAGCGCATTCGGCGGCTGATGGCGCAGTTGGGCCTACGCGCCTTCTGTCAGAAACCGAAGACCGCTGTGCCTCACCCGGAGTACCGCAAAGATCGCTCGCCACTGTGCTTGCACCAATGGCGCACAGAGCTCGTTAGCTCAGAGATTTGGCAGTAAAACGCTCCAACCATGTTTGGTGTGCCGACATAACCTACATCCCGATGCGGCGTGGGCTCCTCTACTTGGTTGCGATCATGGACTGGGCGACGCGCCGGGTTCTGTCGTGGCGGCTATCGAACAGTTCGGCACAGGGCCGCCATGGGTCCGAGGCCCATTCCGGACGAACACCGAGTCCTGCATCGAGGCGCTGGAGGATGCCCTTCGGCAGCACGGAAAGCCCGAGATTTTCAAGACGGACCAGGTCAGCCAGTTCACCAGCGCGCGTTTCACGCAACCCTTGCTCGATGCCACGGTGAAGGTGTCCATGGACGGACGCGGTCAGTGGATGGACAGCGTCATGATCGCACGGTTATGGCGACCCTTGAAGTATGAGTGCGTCTACCTCTACGCCTTCGATGCAGGGTCGGCCGCTCGGGCTGGCATCGGCACGTGGATCGACTTTTACAACATCGAGCACCCGTATTCCGCACTCGGGCGAAGAACACCGGTCGAGGTCGATCACGGCACTGACCTACAGGGGGCAGCATGATCAATAGGCAAGCTTAGCAGCGCCGCAAAACTGCACCAGAAATGGGGACCGCCCGACTCTGGCCTTCGGTAAGGCTACTGACAAGTCCGGCAAGCTGAGCGTCGGTTGCGCGGCTCTTTCGTCTCTCGTACAGGGCGTTGGAATAAATATCGTTGACCCCGACGTGGGCCCACACGGGCGATATCGCGTGTGCGCGCTCGTCCGACTGAACACGCATCTTGTAGTGCTTCACAGCCAGGCGCTCCTTGCTCAGCGACTGCTTGCGGGAGTTGGCGAAGCGCTTCTCGTTTGTTGCTGGCAAGAGCCGGCGACAGCTCAGTCTTTCCAACATGCACTTGTAGCAGCTTAAGAACGGCGAGCCTCGCGGAGAAGCATCCGCCCTTAGCTTTGAGATGAGGTGTCTTACCTGCCAGCGTTACACCCATTCTGGCACTGGAACTGGGACCAAAAACGGCAAAAAGCCCTTGAGACCAAGGGCATCGGTCATTTGTATCTTTTATAGGGGATGAGGTGAGAGGCTGGACAACGACCCAAGCGGGGCTCGTTACGGCTGCTTCCTTCCGGACCTGACCGGGTTGGCGAGGCGCCTGCCCGCGCCAACCTCTCAACGCCGCATATAGAGTGTCGGACCGGGGGGACGCAAGGGGGCGGGGCAAGAGATTTTTATGCAGGCGGCCAAGCGGTGCTTTCCCTCGCTTTATCTGAGTCGGTATAAAGGGTGACGCGGCACCTCTTGCCGCCGACGTCAGGCCGGTCTAGCTTCAATTATCAAGATCACTATAAAGTGGGGCCGTGCGATGACCAGCCGCAGCAACGGACGCGAATTTTACGTGGGTCGCAAAGAGCTTGCCGAGGCGATTGCCGGTCGGCTGTCGCTCGATCCGCTGATGGGCAGCCCTTCGGGCCTGCTCTTGGCGGCACCGCGGCGGACGGGCAAAAGCACCTTCCTGCGCCGCGACCTTCTGCCCGTGCTCGAGGCGCGCGGAGATCACCCGGTGCTGGTCGATCTCTGGGCCGACCGCAAAGCGGACCCCGGGCAACTCATCGCCGACGCGCTGGCCGCCGAGATTACCGCGCTGCCGACGCCGACCGAGAAAGCCCTGCGCGCGCTGCCGGTGAAGGCGATCAGCATCGGCGGGCTAAGGGCCGAGATCGGCGGCGTGGCCGAGGGCCGCAATCTGACGCTGACCGAGGCGCTGATCGAGATCGGCGCTCGGGCGAAATCCGATGTGGTCTTCATCATCGACGAGGCGCAGCAGGCGGTGACCTCCGAGGCTGGGCTCGACGCGATGTTCGCGCTGAAGGCCGCTCGTGACGCGATGAACCAGCGCCCCGAGGGGGCGCGGCTTTTCGTGCTTTGCACCGGGTCGAACCGGGACGGTCTGGCGGGTCTTGTCTCGACCAACCAGCAGCCCTTCTTCGGAGCGCGGGTCGAGGACTTCCCGACGCTGGGCCGGCCCTATGTCGATGCGCTTGTGGCGGCGATCAACCCGCGGCTTGCGGAGGACAACAAGCTCGATCCCGAGGATGTGGCGCGGGCCTTCGATCTCTTGGGGCACCGGCCCGAAAAACTGGTGGAAGTGGTGCAGCAGCATGCGGCGTGGCTGCCCGGCAGCGCCGGGCTGAAGCGCACGCTGGAAGAGCGGGCTGATGAGCTGCGGGCGCGCGTCTGGGATCAATACGGATCGGATTTCGATGCGCTGACCCGGTTGCAACGCGCGGTGCTCGAGGTGCTGATCCGCGACGGGGCCGATTTCGCGCCGTTCCACGAACGGACCGTGGCCCGCGTCGGTGAGATCATCGGAGGTCAGAGTTCGGCGCAGGCGATCCAGAAGGCGCTGGATGCGCTGCGCGAGAAGCAACTGGTCTGGCGGCCGGGGCGGGGGCGCTATGCGCTTGAGGATCCGGACATGAAGGGGTGGTTGCTGGCGCGGATGGGGAAGGGCTGAGCGGGGCTCAGCCCTGCGGGCGTTCGGCCCAGCCCGCGAAGATTTTCTCCAGCGCGACCACCACGTAGTAGAGCACGATGCCAAGGAAGGCCAAGGCGATCAGCACCGCGAACATCAGCGGGTAGTCCGAATTGGTCTTGCCGGAATCGAAGAGCGCGCCTAGGCCGCGGCCATGCGGGCTGACGATCTCCATAAGGTTGGTGCCGATAAAGGCCAGCGTCACCGCCACCTTCAGCGCGCCGAAGAATTCGGGCAGCGTCTTGGGCAGGGCGATTTTCCAGAAGATCACCGACTGGCTGGCGCCGAGCGAGCGCAGAATGTCACGATACTCGGGCTCCAGCGTCGACAGGCCAATCGAGACCGATACGGCGATCGGGAAGAAGGAGATCATGAAGGCGATGAGCACCGTGTTGAAGTCGTGCATGCCGACGAACATCAGCGCGACGATCGGCACGACGGTGGCCTTGGGCACGGCGTTGAAGCCGACCAGCAGCGGATAGAGCGCGTCGCGCATGGTGCGAGAAAAGCCCATCACCATGCCAAGCGCCGTGCCGAAAATCACGGCGATCAGCAGGCCGACGACGGTGCGCCAGAGCGTCTGCCAGCCCATGGTCAGAAACAGGCTCCAATAGCGCTCGTAGGCGGGGAGGAGGTCCGAGGGCGAGGCCATCTTGTAGTTCGGCCAGCCCATCACCCAGACCAGCGCCTCCCAGAGCGCGAGGAAGATGAGGATGGCGAGGGTGGGGACGGCGATCTGGCGGAAAGTCATGACGGGCTCTGCTCCGCGACCCGGCCAGCGGAGGCGCGGGCCCCTGCGGCGGGATTTGCGTATTTGGAAAGAGAAGAAGCGGGGACGGCGCGCGGGGTCGGCATCAGGCGGTTGCCCCTGCGGGGGCGCGGCCCTGCGCGATCTCGATCTGGTGGCGCAGCGTGGCGAGCATTTCGGCGGCCTGCGGCGTGTAGAGATGCTCGATGTCGCGCGGGCCGGTGATCCCGGTGTCGAGGGTGAACTGAGTACGGGCGGGACGGCCCGAGAGCACCACCACCTGATCGGCGAGATAGATCGACTCGCGCAGGTCGTGGGTGATCAGCACGCCGGTGAAGGGTTCTTTTTCCTTCACCTGATGCATGATCTGCCACAGATCCTCGCGGGTGAAGGCGTCGAGCGCGCCGAAGGGCTCGTCGAGGATGAGCACCTCGGGGCTGTGGACGAGGGCGCGGCAGAGCGAGGCGCGCTGGCGCATGCCGCCCGAAAGCTCGGAGGGGCGCTTGTCCTCGAAACCTTCGAGACCGACGAGGGCGAGCAGGTAGCGCGCACGCTCTTCCTGCTGTTTCTTGCTGAGCTTGGTGGGCACGATCTCCAGCGGCAGCATGACGTTCTTGAGGATCGAGCGCCATTCCAGCATCACCGGGTTCTGGAAGGCCATGCCGACGGTGGAGCGCGGGCTTTTCACCTTCTCGCCATGCAGCCAGACCTCGCCCTCGTCCGGCTTAAGAAGGCCCGCGACCAATTTGGTCAGCGTGGACTTGCCGCAGCCCGAGGGGCCGACGACGGCGGTAAAGCCGCCTTCGGGCACCGCCAGTTCCAACCCGTCCAGCACCGGCAGCGGGCCGCGGGCGGTCTTGTAGGCGTGGCGCACGCCCTTGATCTCGATGAGGTTGGTCATGTCGTGCCTTCGCTTCACCGGGGGCAGGCGTGCCGCCCCCGGTGACAGGGGTGGGGCTGTGTCACTCGAGCGGGAAGCCGCCCTCGGGCAGATATTCGCCGGTGAAATAGAGCGCGGCGTCGGGAGCGTTCTGGAACTCATAGGTGAGCTTGATCTGCTCCAGCGCGCTGTCCATCCGGGCGTCGTCGATCGGGCCGAAGCCGTTCGCCTTCGTCCAGTCGGTGACCACATTGGCCTCCAGCGCCAGTTCCAGCCGGCGGGTTTCAAGCTCGGCATCCGCGGCGGGGTTGCGGGTCATCAGGCTTTCCACCGCTGCGGCGGGATCGGCCACCGCGTCCTTCCAGCCCGCGGCGACGGCGGCGAGGAAGCCTTTCAGAAGCTCGCCATTCTCGGCCGCCCAGTCGGTGTTGACGATGATCGCATTGCCGTAGAGGTCGACGCCATAATCGGCCATCAGGATTGTCGAGATGTCAGCCTCATCCACGCCGAGACGTGCGGTGTTGAGATAGGAGGTGAAGGAAAACCCGGTGACCGCGGCCACTTTGCCCTCGGCCAGCATCGGCTCGCGGGTCGGGAAGCCGACCGGCTCGACGGTGATCGCGTCGGTGTCGAGGTCGTTCTCGGCGGCGAAGATCGGGAATTGCGCCCAAGCGCCATCGGGCGGCGGCGCGCCAAGCACCTTGCCCTCGAGATCCTTGGGCGCGGAGACGCCCAGCGACTTGCGGCCAATGATGGCGAAGGGCGGCTTGTCATAGACCATCATCACGCCGGTGACCGGCGCGCCGGGGTTCTGGTCGAGGAATTTGATCAGCGAGTTGATGTCGGCAAAGCCCACCGGGAAAGCCCCCGTGGCGACCTTCGGAATGGCGTCGAGCGAGCCGGATCCCGCGGAGATTTCCACCGCGAGATCGGCCTCGGCGAAGTAGCCCTTGTCGATGGCGACGAAATAGGGGGCCGAGGGGCCTTCGAATTTCCAGTCGAGCGCGAAGGGCAGGGCGGTTTCGGCTTGGGCGGCGGCTGCTGCGGCCATAAGGCCAGCGGCCAGCGCGAAGGCGCGGGGGTACATGGTGGGGTTTCCTCCGTGTTGGGGCGGCTGGGCCGCCTTGGTCTTGGGCGTTTTTTCCGGCGTGTTTTTCACGTCTTGGCGGTGATCTTGCCGGGAAATGCGGCAAAGGGAAGGCCCCATCAGGGGAAGCTTCTCAGAGCACCTGCTACATTTTGACCTAATGATCAAAAATTAGGCGCCGATCTCGTCTCCCGGCCTCTGCAACGGAAGCCCCGCCGCCAATGCCCCCGCGATCAGCGAGGTCGCGAGGTGATGCGCATGGACGCCGTCGCTGGGCAGCATGTCGGGCACCTGCACCACCCGCATCCCGGCGGCGCGGGCGCTGGCGGCGCCGGGATCGCTGTCCTCGAAGGCGAGACAGAGCTCGGGGGCATGCCCCAGCGCTGCGGCGGCCATGAGGTAGGGGTCCGGCGCGGGCTTGGGGTTCTCGACGTGGTCGAAGGCGATGACGGCGGTGAAATGCGCGCGCAACCCGGCGAGGGTGAGCTTGCGCTCGGCCTCTTCGGCGCCGGAACTGGTGGCCACCGCCATGGGCAGGCCAAGCGCGGCGATCTCTTCGATCAGCAGCACCGCGCCGGGTTTCAGTGGCAGGCCCTCCGCTTCGCGCAGGGCGATGCTCTCTTCGCGGATGGCCCGTTTCAGCGCAAGCTGGTCGAGCGCGCCATAACTCACGCGCAGCGCATCGGCCACGGCGTCGCGGTCGCGCCCGATCAGCCCTTCGAGAAACCCCGGCGCCACAGTCACGCCAAAGCGCAGGAACGCCCGCCGCCCGGCCTCGAGCGCCACGCGTTCGCTGTCAACGAGTGTGCCATCGAGGTCGAAGATCACGGCGGAGAAGGGGAGAGGGGCAGTCATCACGGGCCTTTCGGGTTCGGGCGGCGCCAATGTGGCCCGGTGCTGCGGGGAATGTCGAGAGCGCGATTTCGTGTTATGCTCGCGAACCTTGAGGCAGACAGGCCCCCCGATATCGCGCGATACAAGGAGGGTGGTTCGATGATCATGCGTATTTTCCAGGTCGTGACGCGGCCCGGCAAGGAAGAGGAATTCGCCGAATTCTTCCATACGATCGCCATTCCGCTGCTGCGGCGGACCGAGGGGATCGTCGAAGTGCTGCCCGGCGCGGCACGGCCCGAAAGTCCGCGGGAGTTTTCCGTGGTCATGGTCTGGCGCGATCTGGCCTCGCTCAAGGCTTTCGCGGATGAGGACTATACCCGCCCGCATGTGGACCCGGCTGAAGAGGACCTCGTCGAGAGCAGGCTGATCCGCCACTATGAGCTTGTCGAGGGTGGGATTATCCGGCGCTGAGCCGCTCCATCGGCTGCCAGCCGGTCAGCACGGCGCGCGGCGTCCACGTAAAGGCGAAGACGTTCCCGCCGCCTCCCGGCCCTTGGTCGTGGGCGCGGCTGATGGGCTTGCCCGCCACCGCGCACCACAGCAGGGTGCCCACGCCGCCATGACCGACAAAGAGCGTGTCGCCCTGGCTTGGCTGTCTTGGCTGGCTTAGTTGCGCGAGGCAGTCGCTCACCTCTTGGAGGATGCGTGCCTGCGCATCCACGGCGCGCTCCCAGCCTCGGACCGAGGTTTCGGGCGCGGCAAAGAAACGATCGGCGGTCTCTTCGAACTCGGCGGGCGGCAGAAATCCCGTGGCGCTGCGGTCGTTCTCATGCATCGCCGGGCGTACCTCGAGCCGCAGTCCAAGCGCGTCGGCCAAGGGTTGCGCGGTTTCCAGAGCCTTGGTCTCATCGCTGGAGATCATCCGCGTGGTGCCCTGAAGCGCCCCGCTTGCGGCCAGCGCCGCGATGCGTGCCCTGCCCGCATCGCTCAGGTGCCAGCGCGGAACGTCAAGCGCCGGGTCGACGATGATCTGCGGGTGGGTGAGATAGCGGCACAACATGGGCAAGGGAGAGGGGGCGCTGCGATGCGCCCCCGGGTCGGTGCTCAGAGCGTCACGCGGAACTGGGCGTAGCCATCGGCGTTGTCGCCCGCATCCTCGATGTCGAGCGCGACGCTCTCCATGTAGTCGCGCGCCTTGGGGCCGGTCTCGAACAGCACCGTGGTGCCCTCCATCGGCGCGAAGCTCCAATTGTCGTCGGCTGAAGGGTTGATGGTGCCCTGCTCGACGATGTAGCGCACGATGACGTCGCGGTTGGTGTCTGGCGCTTCGAAGACGATGGTATCGCCCTTGGCACCGGGGAAGCTGCCGCCGCCCGAGGCGCGGTAGTTGTTCGTCGCAATGATGAACTCGGCCTCGGGGTCAATCGGCGCACCATCGTAGCTGAGGTTGACGATCCGATTGGTGCCCTCGTTCACCACATTGCCATCGCGGTCGAACATCGCCGGCTGCGACAGGTCGATCTGATAGGTCACCCCGTCGATCACGTCGAAGTTGTAGCTCGGGAAGTCGGGGTTCAGCAGCGGCGCATCACTGGAACCGGGCTCGATCTGGTTGAACATGCCCGCCGAACGCTCCAGCCAGTTCTTCACCTGCGCGCCGGTCACTTTCACCGCGCGCACCGTGTTGGGATAGAGGTAGAGGTCGGCGACGTTCTTGATCGCCACCGGGCCCTTGGGCACATCGGTGTAATACTCCGGCCCGCCGCGGCCCCCGGCCTTGAACGGCGCCGCCGCCGAGAGGATCGGCAGCCCCTCGTACTCGGTGCCCTGCATCATCTGTTCGATGTACCAGCTCTGCGCGATCGAGACGATCTGCACCGAAGGGTCATCCGCCACCAGCGCGAAATAGGAATAGAGCGGCGCCGAGGTCTCGCCCACGGCGCGGCGCACGTAATCCAGCGTGGCCTCATGCTCGGGGCGGATCGAGTCGAGCACCTCTTCGTCGTCGCCAACCAGCGCGGTGACCTTGCGATCCTCGCCACGCTCGTAGATCGGACGCGCCTCGGAGGTGGTGGAGATCACTTTCCATGCATTGCCATCGCGCTCGAGCAGCAGGTCGATGAGCCCCATGTGCGAGCCCCAGAAGCCGCCCATGACCGCGGGCTTGCCGTGGATGGTCCCGGCGGCAAGGTCGATGGCATCGCGCCCGTCGTAATCGGCCGACGGGAAGACGAGGTGGCTGTGACCGGTCATCAGCGCGTCGATCCCGTCGACGGCGGCCAGCGGCACCGAGGCGTTCTCCATCCCGTCCTCATGCTGCGCCGCGCCGATGCCCGAGTGCGACAGCGCGATGATAATCTCGGCGCCCTCTTCCTTCATCTGCGGCACCCAGGCCTCGGCGGTGGTGACGATGTCGCGCGCCTCGACGTTGCCTTCGAGGTGCTTGCGGTCCCAGTTCATCACCTGCGGCGGGGTGAAGCCGATGATGCCGACGCGGATCGGATGGGTGTTGCCTGCGCCGTCGGTGATCTCGCGGTCGAGGATCACATAGGGTTTGAACAGCGTCTCATCCTCGCGCGGAGTTGCGCCTTGTGTCTTGGCAATATTCGCCAGCACGATGGGGAAATTCGCCCCGGCGGCGGATTTCTCGAGGAAGCCGAGCCCGTAGTTGAACTCATGGTTGCCGATGGTGCCCGCGTCATAGCCCAGCGTGTTCATCGCGGTGATGACCGGATGCATGTCGCCGTCTTTCATGCCGCGCTCATAGGCGATGTAATCGCCCAGCGGGTTGCCCTGCAGGAAGTCGCCATTGTCGACCAGCATCGCGTTCGTCGCCTCGGCGCGGATGCTCTCGATGATCGAGGCTGTGCGCGACAGGCCCACCGTGTCCACCGGCTTGTCGGCGTAATAGTCATAGGGGAAGACATGCACATGCAGGTCGGTGGTTTCCATGATGCGCAGATGCGCCTGATTGGCCGCGGCGCGGGCGGAATAGGGGTGCAGCGCGATCAGCGCACCGCTTGCGGCGCTGCCAGCGAGAAAGCCGCGGCGGCTGATCGGGGCTTGGGGAAAACGGCGCATCATGCTCTCCTTCGAGTGTAGTCGCTGCCCGGAATAGTGCAGCTTCAAGACAGTCTTGCAACGGTTGCGCTCCGCACGTCCGTGTGTGAGGGGCTGACGTGGCGCCAAGCGCTGCACAGCTGTGCGCTGCGGCAGGCGGCGCGCCGTGCGTATTTTTAAAGAGAAGAAGCAGGGGACGCGGCCTGTCCTTCTTCTCTTTCCAAATACGCCGGGGAGCGCGAGGGGCAGCGCCCCTCGCAGAGCCTGTGGGCTAGGGGCGTCGGTTGCCACCCCGCGCCGTGCGTGCCATGGCTTGCGCACTCAGCAGGAGGCAGCGCATGCAGCAGGCGGAACAGGTGACTTTCGGCGGATCGGGGCTCGACCGTGCGGCGGAGATGCGGGGCGACATCCCGGGGCTTGCGGCGGCGATGCAGCGCCCGGGCGCGCGCGGCGTGGTGCTTTGGCGCGGCAAGCCGCTGTTGCAGGGCGAGGAGGTGGCCGAGCTACTGCGGCTGCCGCTCGACCACCCGCTGCTCGCCGCCGCAAGCGCCCGCCCGGTGCTGCTCGGGCGCGAGGCGGGTGAGGTGGTGCTGGCCTATGATATCTCGGGTTGGGAGCCGGATGCACCGCAGGGCGAGGGCTTTGTCGATCACAGCGTGCAGACCCATCCCGATGCGCCTGAGGGCAGCCGCTTCGTCGAGTTGCGCACGCAGCTCATCACCTTGAGCCCGCGTGACGCGGAACTGGCAGCCACCGCCAAGGCGATCCTCGGCTGGCACGAGGCGCATGGGTTCTGTTCCCGCTGCGGGGCCGCGTCGGAGGTGACGCAGGCGGGCTGGCAGCGGGTGTGCCCGGCCTGCGGCGCGCCGCATTTCCCGCGCACCGACCCTGTTGTCATCATGCTGATCACCCGAGGCAATTCCTGCCTTCTGGGGCGCTCGCCCGGCTGGCCCGAGGGGATGTATTCCTGCCTAGCGGGCTTCATCGAGCCCGGCGAGGCGATCGAGGCGGCGGTGCGCCGCGAGGTCATGGAGGAAACCGGGATCGAGGTCGGCGAGGTGAACTACCTGTCGAGCCAGCCTTGGCCCTTCCCGGCTTCGCTGATGCTTGGCTGTCACGGCGCGGCGCTCAGCGAAGAGATCACGATCGATCCCGATGAAATCGAACACGCGCAATGGGTCAGCCGCGAGGATCTGGCCGAGGCGTTCGCGGGCAACCTGCCGGGGTTGCAGCCGGCGCGGCGGGGTTCAATCGCCAACTTCCTGCTGCGCAACTGGCTTGCAGACCGCCTCGATTAAGACAAAATGCGGCGATAACGATTTAGAAACGGTTACTCGAGGCAGTTGATGGACATATCCACGAAGGAAGACATTGAGGTCCCGGTCGACCGGGTCTTCGCCGAAGCGACGAATTTCGATCATCTGGAACGGCAGATCATGCGGCGCGGGATCGAGTTGCGCCGAGTGCCGACGGGTACCGATGGCGATGCCGGGCCGCAGATGGCTTGGGGGGCGGAGTTCACCTTTCGTGGCAAGACCCGCAAGGCGTCGATCGCGCTTGTGGAGCAGGACACGCCCAATCTGCTGGTCTATCGCAGCCTGTCGGACGGGCTGGAGGTTCTGACGCGCATCGAGTTCGTCGCCTTGTCGCGCAGCCGTACTCGCGTGGCAATGCAGGTCGCGCTGCAGCCCAAGACGCTTTCGGCGCGGCTCATGGTGCAATCGCTGAAGCTCGCCCGCGCCAGTATCGAGAAGAAGTTTCGGGTGCGCATGGCCGAATATGCAGGCACCGTCGAGGCGCGGCTCAAGCAGGCCTGAGCGGGCGCTTGGACAGGCGCTGCCTTAGCGCGGCGCGGCCAGGGGCTTGAGCGCGGCGTAAAGCGCGCGCCAGTTCTGCAGGCGCTCCAGCATCGGCTCCGAGGCGGCGGGCGCGAAGATCCGCAGCGCCTCGGGGCGACGCGCGAGGTCGCTGCGCGACAGCGCGCCGACGGCAAGCGCTGCTAGTTTGGCCGCCCCGAGCGACGGGCCAAAGGTGGCACCGTCGGGACGGAAGAGCTGCAGGCCGCTGGCATCGCTGACCGCCTGCAGCAGCGCATCGCTCTGCGCGCCGCCGCCAAGCGCGGGCAGCGGGGCGAGCCCCTCGGCGGCGGATCCGAAACTCTCCACCGCATCGGCAAAGCAAAAGGCCACGGCCTCGACCACCGCGCGCATCATCGCAGCGCGGCTGGTGCTGTCTTCGAGGCCGAAAAAGCCGCCCCGAATGTGCGGATCGCCATGCGGGCTGCGCTCGCCGGTGAGATAGGGCAGGAACAGCGGCACGCGGGCCTCGGGCACGGTCGTCGCCTCCGCCAGCAAGGGGCCGATCTCGGCCCCGGCGATGCCAGCGAACCAGGCCAGTGGCCGCGCGCCATTGAGCATCGCCGCCATCTGATACCAGCGGTCGGGCAGCGTATGGGCAAAGGCATGCACATAGGCGCCGGGATTGGGCTGATAACGGGTGCCCGCCAGCAACAGCTGTCCCGAGGTGCCAAGCGAGATCTGCCCCGTGCCATCCTCGACGGCTCCGACGGCGACGGCACCGGTGGCCGCGTCTCCGCCGCCGGTGACGATCTTCACCGAGGGCTGCAGCCCCAACTCTGCGGCCAGTGCCGGGCGGATCAGCCCCGCGACCTCATGTCCGTCCAAAACCTGCGGAAGCCAGTCGGGGTCGGTGTTGCTGGCCGTACAGAGCCGCTCTGACCAGCGCCGGGCCTTCTGGTGGTACCACAGCGTGCCCGCCGCATCGGAAGGGTCGGTGGCATAGGTGCCATGGAGGCGAAAGCCGAGGTAATCCTTGGGGAGCAGGATATGCGCGATGCGGGCGTGGACCTGCGGCTCGTGCCGCGCCAGCCACATCAGCTTTGGCGCGGTGAAGCCGGGCAGGGGCGGGACACCGGCAATGGTGCCGATCTCCGGCACCGCGGCGCGCAGCGCGGTGCATTCCGCATGCGCTCGCCCGTCGTTCCACAGCATCGCCGGGCGCAGGACCGCGCCACCGCCGTCCAGCAGGACCGCGCCGTGCATCTGCCCCGAAAGCCCGATGGCGGTCACCGCGCGACGCTCGGCGTCGGAGAGCGGCGCGAGAACCTCGGCCAGCACCGCCCGTGCGGCCTGCCACCACGCCTCGGGGTCTTGTTCGGAGGCATAGGGCATGGGCGAGGCGCTATGCAGGGCGCGCCGCGCCTCGGCGCGGGGCACCCCGGCGTCGCAGAGCACCGCGATCACCGAACTGGTGCCGAGGTCCAATCCAATTTCCAAGACAGTTCTCCTCCCACGATCCCTGTCGCCTTCCGCGCCGACCATTTCGCGGATCGGCTGCCGCCGCAAGGGGGGTCAGCCGAGCTCGATCAGCTGTCCTCCGGCGGCCTCGGCATCGGCGGGATCATGCGTCACCAGCAGCACGGGAAGCCCTTGCGCCCGCGCGCGCTCGAACACGAGGCTGTGGATCTGGCCGCGCAGCGCGGCGTCTAGTTTCGAGAATGGTTCGTCGAGCAGCAGGGCGCGCGGCTCGGAGAGCAGCATGCGCATCAGCGCCACCCGTGCTTTCTGCCCGCCCGAGAGCGTGGCTGGATCGCGGCTGGCATAGTCCGCGAGCCCGATCTCGGAGAGCGCGGCGTCGATCCGGGCGCGGCGTGCTTTGCCGCGCAATTGCGGTGGCAGGCCAAAGCCGAGATTGCCGCCCACCGACAGATGCGGAAACAGCAGCTCGTCCTGAAAGAGGATGCCGACGCGGCGGCGCTCGGGAGGCAGCGCGGTGATGTCCTGCCCATCCAGCGTGATGCGCCCGGTGAGGCCGAAGCCCGGCGCGAGTGTGCCGATGACCGCGGCCAGCAGCGTGGATTTACCCGAGCCAGAGGGGCCCATGAGGGTCAGCACCTCGCCCGGCGCGACGCGCGCGTCGAGGCTCAGTAGCGGCGCGTCCTGCCGGGTGATGCGCAGGGTCTCGAAACTCAAACCGGAGGTCATGTCAGGCACCATGCCGCATTCCCCGCCGGTTGCGCCAGACCAGCGCCGGGATCAGCAGCGCCAGCGCGAAGGGCAGGAACGCGGCAGAGGTCTGGGCAAGCGCGGTCACGCCGATCACCCGCCGGTCGCCGCCCGAGGCCAGCGCCACCGCCTCGGTGGTCAGCGTCGGAACCCGGCCTCCGCCGATCAGCAGGGTCGGCAGATATAGCCCGACGCTGACCGCGGCGCTGACCGCCGCGGCGGTCAGCAGCGGGCGCAGCAACAGCGGCAGGCGCACGCGCCAGAAGGTGGCGCTGGCGCCCTTGCCGAGCGCATGGGCCACCGCGGCATAGCGTGGATCGAGCGCGCGGAAGGGGTCGGACAGCGACAGGAAGGCATAGGGCAGCACAAAGACCACATGCGCTGCAATCACCGCCGCAAGCGTGCCGTCCAGCCCGGTCAGCAGCCCGGCCACCTGCAGCCCCGGCAGAAAGGCGATCTGCGGCACCAGAAGCGGCAGGTAGAGCAGCCAGAGCGCGCGGGTTCCCGGGCGCAGGCCATGACGCTGCTCGGCCTCCAGACAGGCGGTGGTGAGGAGCATCGCGATGGCGCTCGAGGCTGCGGCGATCAGCAGGGTCCGCGCGAAGAGCGACAAAAGGTCGGGGCCGTAGCGCATCCAGCTGCGCAGGCTCCAGCCCTGCGGCAAAAGCTCGGGAAAGCGCCAGAGCCCGGCCAGAGACCACACCGCAAGCCCCGCCAGTCCCAGCAGCACAAGCGCGGCGCAGAGCGCGCCGAGCGCCAGCCCCAAGGCGCGCCAAAACTGTTCGGCGTGGCCGCGGCCCCCGGCCACCAGCCAGCGCGCCGACAGACGGGCGAGCGCGGCCTCGCCAAAGCGCCAGAGCCCCAGCGCCGCCAGCGTCAGCCCCAGCAGCAGCAAGGCTCCGGCGGCGGCCTGCAGGCGCAGCGCCAGATCGGGATCGTTCATCCATTTCAGCACCTGCACGGCCAAGGGCGGCGGCGTGCCCGGCCCGAGGATCATCGCCACATCCACCGCCGAAAGCGAATAGGCCAGCACCGCATAGACCGGCAGGCAGATTTGTGGGTAGAGCCTTGGCAGGACGGTCTTTATCCAGCCAGACACCCGCCCGTATCCCAGCGCTTGCGCGGTTGCGAGGCTTTGGCCGGGGCGCAGCGCAGGCAGGGCGGCGAGGCTCATCAACAGCAGGAAGGGCATTTCCTTCACCACCAGCCCAGCGATCAGCGACAGGCCCCATGGGTCCTGCAAGATCAGCAGGTCGGGCGGGCGGTGCCAGCCCAGCGGCAGCGCGATCAGCCGCGCGATCCAGCCCGAGGGGGCGATCAGGAACGCAAGGCCGAAGGCGGCGGCGGCATGAGGCACCGACAGCAGCGGCGAGAGTGCCCGCTCAAGCGCCCGGAAAGGCCGTGTCCCCTGCCATCCGGCGCAGATCAGCAAGGTCAACGCCAGCGACAGGGCGGTGGCGGCAAGCCCGGTGAAAAGGCTCAGCAGCACGGCGCGGGACAGGCCCGGCCAGCCCAGAAGCGCGCGCAAAGGATCGAGGCTCAGCTCATCCGCCCCCAGCGCGGGCAGCAGGCCAAAGGCGGGCGCCACTGTCCCGAGGAGGCCCGCCGCCACCGGCCCGAGCAGCGCCAGCAGCGTCAGGGCGGGTGCCGCGCGGGTCAGGGACAGGCGCATCAGAGGCTCATTCCCGGCGTCCGCTCAGGGCGCGACGCCGTAGCGTGCGGTCCAGCCTTCTTCGAGCTTCTCCATCCACGAGGGATGCGGCTCGGGCAGGGTCGGACCAAGTTCCTCGGGGGTCAGCGTGGCGATCCCCACCGGGATCTCGTCGAAGAGGCGCACGTCGTCGTCCGAGAGCTTCTCCATCGCCAGCACCGTGCCGAAGCCCAGCTCGTCGGGGCTGGCCATACGCGCCTGTGCCTGCGGCGAGAGCAGCAGGTTGGCGATCACCATGGCTCCGGCCTTGGCGTTGGCATTGTAGGGGATCGCGACAAAACTTGCGTTGCCGAGCGAGCCGCCGTCGAGGACGAAGCTGCGCACGCTCTCGGGCAGTTGGAAGTTGGCGATGGCGTTGGAGGCGGCGTTGGGGTTGAACTCGAAACCGATGTCGATCTCGTTGTCGGCCATCAGCTGGATCATCCGCTGCGCGTTCTGCGGATAGGCCTTGCCCTGCCGCCACAGGTTCGGCGTCAGCGCATCGAGCCAGTCCCAGAGCGGCGCGGTGGCGGCTTCATAGTCGGCTTCTGTGACCGGGGCCGAGAGCACCTCGGGATCGGGGGTCAACTCGATCAGCGCCTGCTTGAGGAAGGTGGAGCCAAGGAAATCCGGCGGCTGCGGGTAGGTGAAACGGCCGGGGTTCTCGGCGGCCCATTCGGCCAGCGCCGCCATGCTGCGCGGCGGCTCGGGCAGGCGGGCGGTGTCATGATAGAACACAAGCTGCGCCATGCCCCACGGGCTTTCCATGCCGCTCGTGGGCACGGTGAAATCGGCGGTCAGCGCGGCGTTGGTTTCGGGGTCGGTCAGCTGCCAGTTCGGCAGTTCCTCGGACCACGGGCCAAAGAGCAGCCCCTGCCGCTTCATCGCCGCGAAATTCTCGCCGTTGATCCAGATGAGGTCGATCGCGCCGCCTGCGTCTTTCCCCGCGCCTTTCTCGGCCAGCACGCGGCTCACCGCCTCGGCGGTGTCCGAAAGCTTCACATGCTCGAGCGTGACGCCATATTGCTCCTGCGCCAGATCGCCGATCCAGTCGATGAAGGCATTGACGTTTTCGGCCCCGCCCCAAGCGTTCCAATAGACGGTCTGCCCCTCCGCCTCGGCCAGCACTGCGGGCCAGTCGGCGGGATCAACTTGGGCATTCGGAGTTTCCGCGGCGGCGAAACCGGCGCTGGCGAGAGTGGCGGCAAGGGAGAGCGGCAGGCTCTGGCGCATGAGACGGCGGAACATTGCGCGGGACTTTCTTGTTGTGCCGCGACCTGCGGCGCTTTTGTGCTATATGGTGTCATGTTGTCGCAAGCACGCCGCCCTCCGGTCAACTGACAAAAGGGTGCGAACGGTTACAGCGGGCTTGCAGCCTTCGGGCAGCTTTCTATCTGAAGCATAAGAATTTTCCAGGAGCGTTGCTGATGTGGGATGAAAGATATTCCGTCGAGGATTATGTGTTCGGAACCGAGCCCTCGGGCTTCCTCACGCGCCGTGATCACTGGCTCAAACGTGGCGCAAAGGCGCTTTGCGTGGCCGATGGCGAGGGGCGCAACTCGGTGTATCTCGCCGAGCAGGGGCTGCAGGTTACAGCGTGGGACGGATCGCCAGCCGCGGTCGCCAAGGCGCGCAAGCTGGCCACGGCGCGGGGCGTCGAGGTCGATTATTCGGTGCAGGACGTCTTCGAGTGGGACTGGCCCGAGGGGGCCTATGACCTCGTGGTCGGAATCTTCATCCAGTTTCTGCCGCCCGAAGGGCGCGATCAGCTGTTCAATAAGATGGCAGCGGCGCTGAAACCGGGCGGCGTGCTGATGCTGCATGGCTACACGCCCAAGCAGTTGCACTATGGCACCGGCGGCCCGAAGCAGCGCGAGAACCTCTACACCGCCGAACTGCTGCGCCGGCTTTTCGCGGATATGCGCATTCAGGTGCTCGAGGATTATGAACTCGACATCAACGAAGGCAGCGGCCACGTCGGGCGTTCGGCGCTGATCGATCTGGTCGCGGTCAAACGCTAGCGGCGCTTTTGGGGCGGCCTCAGGCTTCGAGGCCGCCGAAATGCTGGGCGACGATGCCCGGCAACTGATCCCAATGGTCGAACGCATAGGTATGGGGCAACTCGTCGAGCGCCGCTTTGCGATAGCCCTCAGTGTAGATCGCGAAGGGAATACCTGCGCGCGCGGCAGTTTCGGCGTCCACCTCGCTGTCGCCCACATAAAGGCCGGGACCGGCGCCAAGCGCCTGCATCACCTCGATCAGCGGCGCGGGATCGGGTTTGCGCACCGGCAGGCTGTCGCCGCTGGCGACCGAGCGCATATAGTCCGTCAGCCCGAAATGCGACAGCGCGATATGGGTGGGAGCCTCGGGCTTATTGGTGCAAAGCCCCATGGCGCAGCCAAGAAGCTCCAGCTGCGCCAGCGCGTCCATGACCCCGGGATAGAGCACGGTCAGCTGCGGTGCGTGGTTGTATTCCGTCATGAACTTGCCAAGCAGGCGCTCATGCGCCTCGGGGTCGCCGCCGAGGCCGACCGCCTCGACCACGCGGGCGATCAACACCGGCGCGCCATGGCCGATGAAGCTGCGCGCCTGCGCGAAGGTGATTTCGGGCAGCCCTTCGTCGCGCAGCACCACATTGGCGGCGCGGTGCAGGTCGGGCGCGCTGTCGATCAGCGTGCCATCAAGGTCGAAGACAACGGATTTCATCATGCGGCGCAGCCCGTGCTGCGAGGCGTGAAGACGAGAGGCATGGCGCGGTATCCTTTTCCTTGGCAGCGCGGGACGGCGGCGCAGATGCATACTGATGCCTCGGCACCGCCACGTCCAGCGGCGCGCGGCCTCACTCGCGCAGCCATTGCGGCTGCAGCACGATCACCGTGGGCTGCGCGGGCAACTCGCGCAGGCTCACCTCAATCTCCGGCCCGTCGCGGCGCTCGACCGGGAAAGTGTCCGAGACATCGGCGACGAAGCGCTCCAGCGAGGTGCCAGAGAACCAGTGCATCGGGATGATCACCGAACTGCGCAGGCGCTCGACCACCCGCACCATGCCATCGAGGGCCATCGTATATCCGCCATCCACCGGCACCATCAGCACGTCGAGCCGCCCGAGCGCGGCGTATTGTTCGTCATTGGGCTCGTGGTGGAGGTGGCCGAGATGGCCGATGCACAGCCCCTCGACCTCGAAGACGAAGATCGAATTGCCGCGCTCCTCGGTGCCGCCATAGGACGAGCGGATGTCGGTCGAGACATTGCGCACCAGCATCTCGCCAAGGTCGAGGTAATGGTCGATTCCCTGTCCAAATTCGCCCCAGCCTTCGAGCACATGCGGGATGGCCGGATCGGGGGCGGCGGTCCAATGGCTGGAATGGGCGTGGTTCATGGTGACGACATCGGGGATCATCGGCACGTTGCCGATGTAGCCGGTGAAATCGGTCACCGCGTTCAGCCCGCCACGGGTCTGGATCAGGAAGGCGGCGTGGCCGAGGTATTGGATGCGCACCGAATATTCGGGCACCGGATCGGTCCAGGCGGCCTTGTGCAGATACTGCAGGCCCGGTGCCGCGTCGGCGATCGCGATGCAATGCGAGGGGCGGCGACTCTCCTGCGCCGAGGCGGGCAGGGCGGTGAGCAGGGACAGCAGGGCGAGGGCGTAAGCAGTGACTTGGGCAAGGGCAGGGCGCGGCATGGCAGGCCTCCTTTCCAGAGACAGCCTAAGCGCGGATCCCCCGCAGCGTTGTTGAAATTTACGTGGGGTAAGCTTTGGGCAGCGCGAGGATGCGCTCAGCCGACCTGCGTGCGGCCGCGCCGGTCGAGCCGCAGCGAGCTGTAAAGCACATGGGTGCGCCAGCGACCGTTGATCTGCAGGTAGCTTTGGGCCACGCCCTCATACTTGAAGCCGGAGCTTTCCAAGAGCCCACGCGAGGCGACGTTTTCCGGCAGGCAGGCGGCCTCGATGCGGCTGAGGTCCATCTGGGTGA
This sequence comes from Salipiger sp. CCB-MM3, assembly GCF_001687105.1. NCBI lineage: Bacteria > Pseudomonadati > Pseudomonadota > Alphaproteobacteria > Rhodobacterales > Roseobacteraceae > Salipiger > Salipiger sp. CCB-MM3. Next base: position 162,498 of record NZ_CP014596.1, on the reverse strand, counting down.
AGGCGTGATGCACCAGCGACGCGATGGCCTCGCGCATGTAGCCATGCCGGGCAAAGGGCAGGCCGGTCCAATAGCCCAGCGTGCCCGACTGCGCCGGCCCGCGGCGGATGTTGTCGAGGGTGATCGCGCCCACCAGCACCGAGTCCTCGCGCCGGACGAGGAACAGCGGCACCGCGGTGCCGCCGATGATCGAGCGATTGGCCCAGTAGACGCGGTTGGTGAAGGCGCGGCGCGAGAGATGATCCTCTGCCCAGGAGGGCTCCCAGGGGGTGAGGTAATCCTTGCTCTCGAGCCGCAGCGCCACCCAGGCGTTGAAATCGCCATGCATCGGCGGCCGCAGGATCAGACGCTCGGTGTCGAGCCTGAACTTCCGCCGCCGCCCCAGCATCAGGCTGCCCGCTGCGCCTGAAGGTCGTCCAGCCCCGGCGCCCCGGCCACCGGCCCGTAGAGCGCCAGCGCCGCGGGCGCGTCGGTGGCCACCTGCTCGGCGAAGTCGCGGACGTCGCCGGTGGTCACATTGTCGATCTTCTCGACCGTCTCTTCGATCGGCGGCACCTTGCCCCAGATCTGCACCATGCGGGCCATGCGCTCGGCGCGGCTCGACGAGCTTTCCAGCCCCATGAGCAGCCCGGCCTTCATCTGCGCGCGGGCGCGGGCGACCTCTTCGGGGCTCATGTCGTCGGCGGCGCGCTTCATCTCGTCGATGGTCAGCCGCGCCAGCGCACCGACCTCTTCGCCCGAGGTGCCGGCGTAGATCGTGTTGAGCCCGGTCTCGGCATAGGCGCCGGTCTGCGAGAAGATCGTGTAGCACAGGCCCCGCTTTTCGCGGATTTCCTGAAACAGCCGCGAGGACATGCCGCCACCAAGCGCGATCGAATAGATCTGCGCGGTGTAGAAGTTCGGATCGCGATAGCCCGGACCTTCGAATGCCAGCGCCATATGCGCCTGTTCGAGGGTCTTCTCGCGGCGGATCTCGCCGCCGGTGAATTTCGCGTGCTCCAGATCCGGCGCCGAGCGGGCGACCATACCGCCAAAGAGCGCCTCGGCCTGCGCCACCAGCGCGTCGTGATCCACCGACCCAGCTGCCGAGAGGATCATCTGCCCCGGCCCGTATTGCTCGGCCACGAAGGTCGCCAGATCGTCGCGCCCGAAGCTGCGCACATTGGCCTCTTCGCCAAGGATCGTGCGCCCCAGCGCCTGATCGCTATAGGCGCGTTCTTGCAGCCAGTCGAAGATCACGTCGTCGGGTGTGTCCAGCGCCTGACCGATCTCCTGCAGGATCACGTGGCGCTCGGTCTCGATCTCCTTGGGCTCGAAGATCGGGTTCAGAAGGATGTCGCCGATGACATCCATCGCCAGCTTGCAGTCCTGCTCCAGAACGCGGGCGTAATAGGCGGTCACCTCGCGCGAGGTATAGGCGTTGATATAGCCGCCCACGTCCTCGATCGCCTCGGCGATCTGCAGCGCGGTGCGGGTCTTGGTGCCCTTGAACGCCATATGTTCGAGGAAATGGGCGATGCCGTTCTGTTCCAGCCGCTCGTTGCGGCCGCCAGCGGTCACCCAGATCCCGAGGGTGGAGGATTGCAGGCCCGGCATCTGCTCGGAGACGATGCGAAAGCCGTTCTTGAGGGTGGTCAGTTGCACGGTCACTTGGCGATACGCTCCCGGATCAGGGTTTCGAGGGCGGAAAGGTCGTTGGGCACGCGGGTCACGCGCTCTTCGCGATCAAAGAGGTCGCCCATGCGCTCGGGCAGGGGCGGGCGGATGCCGCTGGCCTTTTCCACGGCGTCGGGGAATTTCGCTGGATGCGCGGTGGCAAGCGTGATCATCGGCACGGCGGGCGTGCGATGCTCTTCGGCGACCTTCACACCGATGGCGGAATGGGGGCAGAGAAGCTCGCCCATGGTCTTGTTGGCCCCGGCGATCGTGGCCAGCGTGTCCTCTTCCGAGGCGCGGCCACTCTCGAAATCCTCGCGCAGCGCCTGCAGCGCGCCCTGGCTCACATGGAAGCCGCCCGCCTTCAGCTCGTCCATCAGCTGGCCCACGGCGGCACCATCGCGCCCGTAGGCATCAAAGAGCGCGCGCTCGAAGTTGGAACTGACCTGAATGTCCATCGAGGGGCTGATCGACGGGTGCACTTCCGAGGTCTGGTAATCGCCGGTCGAGAGGCAGCGGTGCAGAATGTCGTTCTGGTTGGTGGCCACCACCAGCCGGTCGATCGGCAGGCCCATCTTCTTGGCGATATAGCCCGCGAAGATGTCGCCGAAATTGCCGGTGGGCACGGTGAAGCTGACCTTGCGGTCGGGCGCGCCGAGCGAGACCGCCGACGAGAAGTAGTAGACGACCTGCGCCAGCACCCGCGCCCAGTTGATCGAGTTCACGCCCGCCAGCCGCACTTCGTCGCGGAAGGCGAAATCGTTGAACATATCCTTGAGCTTGGCCTGACAGTCGTCGAAATGCCCGTCGAGCGCCAGTGCGTGCACGTTGGCCTCGGACGGCGTGGTCATCTGGCGGCGCTGCACCTCCGAGACGCGGCCATGCGGGAAGAGGATGAAGACATCCACCGCGTCGAGCCCCTTGAAGGCCTCGATCGCTGCCGAGCCGGTGTCGCCCGAGGTGGCGCCGACGATGGTCACCCGCTCGCCGCGGCGCGTCAGCGCCTCTTGGAAGAGCTGGCCGATGAGCTGCATGGCGAAGTCTTTGAACGCCAGCGTCGGCCCGTGGAAAAGCTCCAGCAGGAAGTGGTTCGGCGCCAGCTGCACCAGCGGCGCGCGGGCGTTGTGGCCGAATCCGGCATAGGCCTTGGAGATCAGATCGCCAAAGGTCTCGTCGCTGAAGCTGTCGCCAACGAAGGGGCGCATGACGCGGAAGGCCACTTCCTCGTAGGACAGGCCGTTCAGCGCGCGGATGTCGCCGGGGGTCATCACCGGCACGGTCTCGGGCACATAGAGGCCGCCGTCACGGGCGAGGCCGGACAGCATGGCCTCTTCGAAGTTGAGCGCCGGGGCTTTGCCGCGGGTGGAGATATAGCGCATAGGGGGCTGGGGGCTCTGGGGGCTCATGGGGGCTCAGGCCTTTCCTGTCTTGGACTGCCGGCGGATGTAATAGCCGGTCATGATCAGCCACACCACGGCCAGCGAGAACCAGGTGATGGCATATTGCAGGTGATCGTTCGGGATGCCGTTGCGGCTGACCGGCAGCGGCTGGATGTCGGGATCGCCGGGGCTGGTGCTGCGCGCCACGACGAGCAGAGGCTCGGTCTGCAGCTCTTCAGCCATCGCTCCGATATCGCGGGCGAACCAGATGTTGCCGGTGATATCGTTCTCGGGGGTCGAGCTGTTGCGCTCGTCGGGCCAGTGTAGATTGCCCGTCGCCTCGGCGGGGCCGGTGTAGCGGATGGCGTCCTTCTGCGCGCTGGCGGTGAAACCGCGGTCCAGCAAGATCAGCCGCCCGCCCTCGGTGCGGAAGGGCGAGATGATCCGGTAGCCTGCGCCCACCTGTTTCTGGCTGACCAGCACGCGGATCTCGCCGGGCAGGATCTCGCCCTTGAGCGCCACCGGCATATAGCGCTGCTCGGTCGGCGAGATCAGCGTGGGCAAAGGCTGCGCCTCGCCTTCGATGCGCGCGTCGATATCGGCCAGAACCGCCTCTTTCCACTCCAGGCGGCGCAGCTGCCAGCTGCCGAGCGATATCAGGATCGCGGCGCCGATCAGGCCAAAGAGGAGGGGGGCGAGGTAGCGGGTCAAGTAAGTCCGGGTCCGGGTTCAGGGCGCTGGCGCGTCCCGCCTGCTTTAGCGCCTCAGCGCGGGGCACATCAAGGCGCGATTGCTGCCGCGTTGCAAGGCGAAAAGGGCTGGCATCGGAAGAAGGGGCGCTGCCCCTCTGCGGCTGCGCCGCATTCACCCCGGCGTATTTGGAAAGAGAAGAAGCACCCGCGCCCGGTCTTCTTCTCTTTCCAAATACGCACGGCGGGGCGCCGGCCACGGGCGGCGGCGTCACCGAACGCGAGACGCCCGCCAAGGGGGCGGGCGTCTGCGGTGCAGTCTGCAACGAGGTCGCGGGCTCGGCTCAGCCGCCCCAGATGTAGATTGAGGCGAAGAGGAACAGCCACACCACGTCGACGAAGTGCCAGTACCAGGCGGCGGCTTCGAAGCCGACGTGTTTGTCGGGGGTGAAATCGCCGCGCATCAGGCGCAGCAGGCACACGAAGAGGAAGATCGTGCCGATGATCACATGCATGCCGTGAAAGCCCGTCGCCATGAAGAAGTTGGCGCCGTAGATGTTGCCCGAGAAGCCAAAGGCCGCGTGGCTGTACTCATAGGCCTGGAACACGGTGAAGAGCACGCCAAGCGCGATGCCGATGGTCAGGCCCCACTTCATGTCTTCGCGGTTGTTCTCATGCACCAGCGCGTGGTGCGCCCAAGTGACGGCGGCGCCCGAGCAGAGCAGGATCAGCGTGTTGATCAGCGGCAGGTGCCAGGGATCGAAGGTCTCGATTCCAGCCGGCGGCCAGACGCCGTCGACCGCCGGGCTGTTCGGGCCCATCGGGTAGAGCGCGTGTTTGAAGAACGACCAGAACCAGGCCAGGAAGAACATCACCTCGGACATGATGAAGAGGATGAAGCCGTACTTCAGGCCGATCTGCACCACCGGGGTGTGATCGCCGACGCGGCTTTCGACCACCACCTCGGACCACCAGCCGAACATCGTGTAAAGCACGCCGACAAAGCCCGCGAGGAAGATCCACGGTCCGCTGTCGTGCATCCACAGCACCGCCCCGAAGAGCATAACGAAGGCCGAGGCCGAGCCGATCAGCGGCCAGGCGGATGGGGGCAATATGTGGTAGTCGTGGTTCTTAGCATGCGCCATCTCGTTATCCCTCGTTGGTCAGGCGGTCAGTTCACGGAGCTTTCGTCCGGTTTCGTGTCGAGAGCGGCCTGTGTCTCCTCCAAAGTCTCCTCTGGCAGGTCGATCTCGTAGAAAGTGTAGCTGAGCGTGATGTGCTTGGCGAACTTCGCGTCGGGATCGTTGACGATCTCGGGGTCGACGTAAAAGCTCACCGGCATTTCCACCCGCTCGCCGGGCATCAGCACCTGCTCGGTGAAGCAGAAGCATTCGATCTTGTTGAAATACGCGCCGGCATCGAAGGGCGCGACGTTATAGGCGGCCTGCCCGGCGATCGGGCGGTCGGTGGGGTTGTAGGCCTCATAGAAGGCCAGCCCGTCCTCGCCGATACGCAGGGTCATCTCGGTCTGCATCGGTTTGAAGTCCCACGGCATGCCGCGTTCCTTCGAGGCGTCGAAGCGGATCTTGATGGTCTGGTCGAGCACGCCCGAAGAGGCGCCGGTGGCGACATTGGTCGTGCCGCCATAGCCGGTGACCCGGCAGAACCAGTTGTAGAACGGCACCGCTGCCCAGGCCATGGCGCCCATGAAGACGACCACGCCGATCAGCGCCCAGAGGGTTCTGGTGGTGCCCTTAGTTGCCATTAGCGGCCTCGCTGCTTTGCAGCTCGGGCGTCGACGCGTAGTCTCCGCTGCCGATCTTGACGATGGTCATGCCGAAAACGATGGCGATGAAGGCCGCCAGCACCAGCCCGACGCCGATGTTGCGGCCCCGGCGCCGCTGGTGCAGTTCGTGTTCGTGCGCGATGCCCATTCTCAGCCTCCGATGGTCCAGCCGCCGAGCGCCAGGTCTATGCCGAAACGGTCGAGCCCGGCTTCCACCAGGATCGCGCCGAAATGGGCGAAGAGATACAGCAGCGAGAGCTTGAAGAAGCTCCTCTCGGTCTTGAAGTTGTCCGCCTCGGACATGGTCTCGTCGCGGCGGAAGATGTTCCATGCGCCCTTCAGGAAGAGCGCGTTCAGCACCAGGGCCACGGCCAGATAGACCGGCCCGCCGACCGAGGTGAAGCCGGTGCCGATGGCCAGAGCGGCGAGCAGCACGGTGTAGACGAGGATATGCACGCGGGTCGAGCGGCGGCCATGGGTGACCGTCAGCATCGGCACATTGGCGTCGTCGTAATCCGAGCGCATGAAGAGCGCGAGCGCCCAGAAGTGCGGCGGCGTCCACATGAAGGTCAGGCAGAACATCAGCACCGCCTCGATGCTCACCGAGCCGGTTGCCGCGGCCCAGCCGATCATCGGGGGGAAGGCGCCCGCGGCGCCGCCGATGACGATGTTCTGCGGTGTCGAGCGCTTCAGCCACATGGTGTAGATCACGACATAGAAGAAAATGGTGAAGGCCAGCAGCGCGCCGGCGAGAATATTGGTGGCGAGCGCGAGGAAGACGCAGGAGAAGGCCGAGAGCGCGAGGCCGATGGCCAGCGCTTCGCCGGGCTGCACCCGGCCCGAGGGGATCGGCCGCTTGACCGTGCGCTTCATCACCGCGTCGATGTCTGCGTCCCACCACATGTTGAGCGCGCCCGAGGCACCGCCGCCGACGGCGATGAACAGCACGGCGCAGAAACCGATGAACGGATGGACCGGGACCGGGGCCGCCAGCAGGCCTACGAAGGCGGTGAACACCACCAGAGTCATGACGCGCGGCTTGAGCAGGGCGAAGTAATCGCCGAACTGCGCGTCGTATTCGGAGGCGCGTGCCGCGGGGGCTGCCGTGTTGGTGGTGAGGTCGCTCATTTCCGGTCTCGATTCAGCTTGTGGCGACGCGCCCTCCTCCTCGGGGCGCGCCGCCTTGTTTCAAAGGATCAGGAAGCGGCGAGGAACTCGCGCACATCCAGATAGCCGCCATCTTCCTGCGATGCGGCGAGCCAGGCGTCATAGGCTTCCTGGCTGACCACCTTGACGGTGATCGGCATGTAAGCGTGGCTGATGCCACAGAGTTCCGAGCATTGGCCGAAGAACACGCCTTCACGCTCGGGTTTGAACCACAGCTCGGCGATGCGGCCGGGCACGGCGTCCTGTTTCACACCGAAGGCCGGGATGGTCCAGGAGTGGATCACATCGGCGCCCGTGACCTGCATCACCACGGTCTTGCCGACCGGCACAACAACGGCGCTGTCGGTGGCCAGAAGGAATTCGCTGTCGCTGTAGCCCGCTTCTTGCAGCTGCGCCGAGACATCCGCGTTGAAACGGTTGTCGCCGCCGGTGGCCGGGGCGCCGATCATGTAGCTGTCATAGGCCAGATCGGTGCCGACATATTCATAGCCCCAGTACCACTGATACCCGGTGACCTTGATCACGATGTCGCCTTCGGGGATTTCCTGCTGCTTGAACAGCACCGGCAGCGAGAAGGCACCGATCACCACCAGGATCACGATGGGGCCAAGCGTCCATGCGATTTCCAGCGGCGAGTTGTGGGTGAAGCTTTTCGGGTTGGGGTTCTTCTTGGCATTGAAGCGGACCACGGCGTAGGCCAGCAGTGCAATGACGAAGATGCAGATCGCGGTGATGATCACGAGCAGCATGCCGTCGAGCCACTGAAGGTCACGGGCCAGCTCTGTCGAGGCTGGCTGGAAGCCGATTCCGCCTGCCTGCGGGTGGCCGACCAGTTCCAGCGAGTCCTGCGCCATCGCGGGCGCGGCGGTCACGCCGAAAATGAGTCCTGCCAGCATAGAAAGTTTACGCATGTATCACCTGATCCGGTTGTCATTCTTCTCTTGCGGACAGGAGGAATGAGCCCCGGACCGCAGCCCGAAGAGAGTCCTCCCCTAGATATGCTCTTTAAAAAGCACATTGCGTCCCTCAAATAAAGATGAACGCTTGCGGCAAAAGCGCACTTTTTTGATCCAGATCAAAATACCAGAGGAAGATACCTATGAGCGAAAGCCCGTTCCGGCCCTTCGAAACCGCCCTCGACCTGGATCGCACCCTTGCGCAGCTGCGTAATGCTGTCGCAGGCGCGGATGACGGTGAGTTGTTCCTTGAAAGGCGTCGCGCCGAGGCTTTGGTGCTCGACGACGGACGAATCAGAACCGCCAGCTACGACGCCTCCGAGGGTTTCGGCCTGCGCGCGGTGCGCGGCGAGGTCGCCGGGTACGCCCATGCCACCGAGATCTCGGAGAAGGCCATCTCGCGCGCCGTGGAAACCGCGCGGCTCGCGGTGGGCGATGGCGGCGGCGTGCTGGCTCCGCCGCCCGCAGGCACCAACCACAAGATTTATACCGACGCCGACCCGATTGCCGGGCACAGCTTTGCGGTGAAGCTCGATACGCTGCGCGAGATCGACGCCTTCACCCGCGATCTCGACAACCGCGTGGTGCAGGTCACCGCGACCATCGCCGCCTCCTGTCAGGAGGTTTCAATCCTGCGCCCCGAGGGCGGGCTGGTCAGCGACACGCGCCCGATGACCCGTGTGACGGTCAGCGTGATCGTCGAGGAGAACGGTCGCCGCGAGCAGGGCAGCGCCTCGGGCGGTGGCCGGTTCCTGCTGGACGGGCTGCTGGAGCCCGCGACGTGGCAGGGGCAGGCGCGCGAAGCGCTGCGCGTGGCGCTGGTGAACCTGCGCGCCGAGGATGCCCCGGCAGGCGTCATGGACATCGTGCTCGGGCCGGGCTGGCCGGGCATTCTGCTGCATGAGGCGGTGGGCCACGGGCTGGAGGGTGATTTCAACCGCAAGGGCAGCTCGGCCTTTGCCGGGCTCATGGGCCAGCGCGTCGCCGCGCCCGGGGTCACGGTGGTCGATGACGGCACCATGCCGGACCGGCGCGGCTCGATCTCGGTCGATGACGAGGGCACGCCCTCGGCGCGCAATGTGCTGATCGAGGACGGCATCCTCGTGGGCTATATGCAGGACCGGCAGAACGCCCGGCTGATGGGCGTCGAAGCCACCGGCAATGGCCGCCGTGAGAGCTATGCCCATGCGCCGATGCCGCGGATGACCAACACGATCATGGAGGGCGGCGACGCCGATCCGCAGGACATCGTGGCCGATCTCAAGGACGGGATCTGGGCCACCGGGTTTGGCGGCGGTCAGGTGGACATCACCAATGGCAAATTCGTCTTCTCCTGCACCGAGGCTTACCGGGTGAAAGACGGCAAGGTCGGCGCGCCGGTGAAGGGTGCCACGCTGATCGGCGACGGCGCCACCGCGTTGCAGCACGTGCGGGCGCTCGGCAACGACATGGCGCTGGATCCGGGCATGGGCAACTGCGGTAAGCAGGGGCAATGGGTGCCGGTGGGCGTGGGCCAGCCGACGGTGATGATCGGCGGGCTGACCGTGGGCGGCTCGGGCAGTTGAGCCGCCGCGCCTCCGCGGCTGCGCCAGCGCGGCGGAGGGGTTTGGACCCGCGTATTTGGGAAGAGAAGAAGCGAGGGGGGCTGTGATGGCCCCCCCCGCGTCTTTCGTGCTTCACCGTTGATTAACCACTCATCTGTTAGAGAGGTTCTGCAAGCGACGGGATCAGGATGACCGGGCACACACAGACTTCCACCCACCCCCCACTCCCACCCACCACGGAAGCTGAGCGGTTTGACTGGCTCCGTCTCTTGCGCTCGCGCCGTGTCGGGCCGACCACCTTCTGGCGGCTGATGGCCGAGCATGGCGCGGCATCTGCGGGGCTCGCGGCGCTGCCGGAGGTGGCCGCCGCCGCCGGGGTTTCGGACTATCGCATCTGCCCCGAAGGTGTGGTTGCCGCTGAAATGGCGGCCGGGGCGCGGGCGGGCGCTTCACTGCTGTTTCGCGGCGAGGCGGATTATCCCGCGCATCTGGCCGAGCTCGACGATGCGCCGCCTTTCGTCTGGGTGATGGGACGACCGGGGCTGCTGAGCCGCCCGGCGGTGGCAATCGTCGGCGCGCGCAATGCCTCCTCGCTGGGCGCACGCATGGCGCGGCTGTTGGCGCGTGATCTGTCCGCGGCGGGTTGGGTCGTCGTCTCGGGACTGGCGCGCGGCATCGATGCCGAGGCGCATGGCGCCGCGCTGGAGGAGGGCACTGCCGCGGTGATGGCGGGCGGTGTCGACGTGATCTACCCGCAGGAAAACATCCGGCTCGCCGGCGCGATCCGCGAGCGCGGTGCCCTGCTGTCGGAACAGCCGCCGGGTGTGCAGCCGCAGGCGCGGCATTTCCCTACGCGCAATCGCATCGTCTCGGGCATGGCGCAGGGTGTGGTGGTGGTCGAGGCGGCGGTGAAATCGGGCTCGTTGATCACCGCGCGCTGCGCGCTCGATCAGGGGCGCGAGGTGATGGCAGTGCCCGGCCATCCGCTCGACGGGCGGGCAGGGGGCTGCAACCTGCTTTTGCGCGATGGCGCGCGGCTGGTTCGCCATGCCGAGGATGTGCTGGAGGCGCTGGCGGTGCCCTGCGCCGCGCCGCACCCCGCGCCCAATGACGCGCTGCCGACCATTCCGCCCGCGCCGCCCGAACGCTATAGCCAGGCCGAGACGCGCGCCCTGCATCAGCGCATTCTCGACCGGCTCGGCCCGGTCCCGGTGCCCGAAGATCAGGTGATCCGCGATCTGGGCGGCGCGGTTGGGCAGATCGCCCCGGCGCTCACCGACCTCGAGCTTGAGGGGCGGCTGGAGCGGCGCCCGGGCGGCCTGCTCTGCCGGTCGGGCTAGGCCTGCGCAGCGGCCCAGAGATGCCCGAAACCACGCCGCTTGCCCTGTTGCCGCACCGCCGACGCTGGGGGCCGCATTGACATTTCCCCCTTGCACCCCACATCTTGCGCCGCCATAGCGGCAGGCAAGCCGTTTTGAGCACAGCGTTGCAATGAGGTCTCATTAATGCCCGTCGTCGTCGTCGAATCCCCGGCCAAAGCCAAGACAATCAACAAGTATTTGGGATCCGATTACACGGTGCTCGCCTCTTACGGTCACGTGCGCGACCTGCCTCCGAAGGATGGCTCGGTCGACACCGAGCATGATTTTGACATGAAATGGGAGATCGCCAACGACTCGCGCAAGCACGTCTCGGCGATCGCCGAGGCGCTGAAGAGCGACAACTCCCTCATTCTCGCGACCGACCCCGATCGCGAGGGCGAAGCCATCTCGTGGCACCTGAAAGAGGCGCTCACCAAGCGCCGGTCTATCAAGAAGGACACCGAGGTTCGCCGGGTCACCTTCAACGCGATCACCAAGGCCGCCGTCACCGAGGCGATGCAGAACCCGCGCGACATCGACGCGCCGCTGGTGGAGGCCTATCTGGCCCGCCGCGCGCTCGACTATCTCGTGGGCTTCAACCTCTCGCCGGTGCTCTGGCGCAAACTGCCGGGCGCGCGCTCGGCGGGGCGGGTGCAGTCGGTCTGTCTGCGACTCATCGTCGAGCGGGAGATGGAGATCGAAGCCTTCAACCCGCGCGAATACTGGCAGGTGAAAGCGCTGCTGCAGACGCCGCGCGGGCAGGAGTTCGAGGCGCGTCTGACCGCGCTCGCCGGCAAAAAGCTCGACCGCTATGATCTGGAGAATGCCACGCAGGCCGAGATGGCGGTGCAGGCGGTGGCTGGGCGCAAGCTCAAGGTGCTGTCGGTCGAGGCGAAACCGTCGACCCGCAACCCCTCGGCGCCCTTCATGACCTCGACCCTGCAGCAGGAGGCGAGCCGCAAGTTCGGCATGGGCGCGCGCGCCTGTATGAACGCGGCGCAGCGGCTCTATGAGGCGGGGCACATCACCTATATGCGGACCGACGGCATCGACATGGCGCCCGAGGCGGTCACCGCCTGCCGCGAGGCCATCGGCGATCGTTTCGGCAAGGAATACGTGCCGGGCAGCCCGCGCATCTACAAGAACAAGGCGAAGAACGCGCAGGAAGCGCACGAATGTATCCGCCCGACCGACATGACCAAGGATGCGGCGGAACTGAAGCTGCGCGAGGACGATCAGCGCAAGCTCTACGATCTGATCTGGAAGCGCACGCTGGCCTGTCAGATGGAGGCCGCCAAGCTCGAGCGCACCACGGTGGAGATCGGCTCTGACGACCAGCAGGTCGGTCTGCGCGCCACCGGTCAGGTTATCACCTTCGACGGCTTTTTGAAGATCTACGAGGAAGGCCGCGACGATGTGGCGGATGACGACGACAAGCGCCTGCCGCAGATCATGCAGGGCGAGCCGGCGGCTTTCGCCAAGTCGGGCCTGAAGGCGCAATACGACAAGGCCGCCGAGCGCGCGAGCGACCGTCCGGGCACGGCCAAGGGGCCCTCGGCGGTGCTGGCCGAGAACAGCGCCGTTCTGGGCACCCAGAGCTTCACCCAGCCGCCGCCGCGCTACACCGAGGCGACGCTGGTCAAGCGTATGGAAGAGCTGGGCATCGGGCGCCCCTCGACCTATGCGTCGGTGATCACCACCATCCAAGACCGCGAATACGTCAAGAAAGAGCAGAACCGCCTGATCCCCGAGGACAAGGGCCGGATCGTCACGATCTTCTTGCTCAATTTCTTCCGCAAATACGTGGGCTATGAGTTCACCGCAGAGCTGGAAAACGAGCTCGATGAGGTTTCGGCTGGCGACATGGATTGGAAGTCGCTGCTGGGCAAGTTCTGGCGCGATTTCTCGGCGGCGATCTCTGAAACCTCCGAGCTGCGCATCTCCGAGGTGCTCGACGTGCTCGACGAGGCGCTGGCGCCGCAGCTTTATCCGCCGCGCGAAGACGGGTCGGACCCGCGCGTCTGCCCCAAGTGCGGCACCGGCCAGCTGCACCTGAAGACCTCGCGCACCGGCGGGTTCGTCGGCTGCGGCAACTACCCCGAATGCACCTACACCCGCCCGATCGCGGGCGAGGGTGCCGATGGTGACGAGCGGTTGCTGGGCGAGGATCAGGGCGACGAGATCTGGCTCAAGGCCGGGCGTTTCGGCCCCTATGTGCAGCGGGGCGAGCCGACGCCGGAGAACAAGAAACCGCCGCGCGCTTCGCTGCCGCGGGGGTGGTCCAAGGACGACATGACGCTGGAGAAGGCGCTGGTTCTGCTCTCGCTGCCGCGCGAGGTGGGCGAGCACCCCGAGGGCGGAACGGTGAAGTCGAACTTCGGCCGCTTCGGCCCCTACATCATGCACCAGCTGCCCGATGACGCGAAGCCGACCTATGTGAACCTCAAGGACCCGGCGGATGTCTTCGAGATCGGCATGAACCGTGCCGTCGAGATGCTGGCCGAGAAGCGCGCCAACCCCGGCGGGCGAGGACGTGCTGCCGCCAAGGCACTCAAGGAGTTGGGCGATCACCCGGACGGCGGCAAGATCGCTATCTTTGACGGGCGCTACGGGCCTTATGTGAAATGGGAGAAGGTCAATGCGACCCTGCCCAAGGACACGGACCCCGAGAGCGTCACCATGGAGCAGGCGCTGGAACTGATCGCCGAGAAGGCGGCCAAGAAAGGCACCAAGAAGAAGGCGGCCCCCAAGAAGACCGCGGCCAAGAAAACCACGGCGAAGAAGACCACCGCCAAGAAGGCTCCGGCGAAGAAGACCGCGGCGAAAAAAGCTCCCGCTGAGGACTCTGACGACGGTTGAGCGTCTCGCGACATCTTGATTGAGATCGGCCCGCGTCACCCGTGACGCGGGCCTTCTTATGTCCGGGTGCTGCGTTCTTGCGCCTCCGGCGGGGATATTTTTGTCTAGACGAAGTAGCTTATGCTGCGCTGCGGCGCCTTTTTGCTGCGCGTGCGAGGGTGACTTGGCGCGAAGGCGCGTCTCCGGGTGGGGGGCTTCGTTGACTCTGCCTGCGGTGCGGGTGACAAGTCAGGCAGACTCTTTCTTTCGGGAGGACGGAATGAAGAAAGTTTACGGCTCCGCCGCCGAGGCGCTGGACGGGCTGCTGTTTGATGGCATGACCATCGCGGCGGGCGGCTTCGGGCTCTGCGGCATCCCCGAGCTCTTGATCGACGCCATGGTCGACAGCGGCGTCAAGGATCTGACCATCGCGTCGAACAACTGCGGCGTGGATGGCTTCGGCCTCGGCAAGTTGCTCGACACCAAGCAGATCAAGAAGATGATGAGCTCTTACGTGGGCGAGAACGCCGAGTTCATGCGCCAGTACCTGTCGGGCGAGCTTGAGCTCGAGTTCAACCCGCAGGGCACGCTGGCCGAGCGCATGCGCGCCGCCGGTGCGGGCATCCCCGGGTTCTACACCAAGACCGGGGTCGGCACCGTGGTGGCCGAGGGCAAGGAGACCAAGGTCTTCAATGGTGAGGAATACGTGCTCGAAGAGGGCATCTTTGCCGATCTGTCCATCGTCAAGGCGTGGAAGGCCGACACCTCGGGCAACTGCGTGTTCCGCAAGACGGCACGCAACTTCAACCCGCCGGCGGCCATGTGCGGCAAGGTCTGCGTCATGGAAGTGGAAGAGATCGTGCAGCCGGGCGAGCTTGACCCCGATCACATCCACCTGCCGGGCATCTTCGTGCATCGCATCATCAAGGGTGAGCACGAGAAGCGGATCGAACAGCGCACCACGCGCAAGCGGGAGGAAGCGTAATGCCTTGGGATCGTAACCAGATGGCCGCGCGCGCGGCTGAGGAACTCGAAGACGGCATGTATGTGAACCTCGGGATCGGCATCCCGACGCTTGTGGCCAACTACGTCGGCGACAAGGAAATCACGCTGCAGTCCGAGAACGGCATGCTGGGCATGGGGCCCTTCCCCTATGAGGGCGAAGAGGATCCGGATCTCATCAACGCCGGCAAGCAGACGATCACCGAACTGCCCAAGACGTCGTATTTCGACAGTTCCATGTCCTTTGCGATGATCCGCGGCGGCAAGATCGCGGCGGCCATCCTTGGGGCCATGGAAGTGGCCGAGAACGGCGATCTGGCGAACTGGATGATCCCCGGCAAGCTGGTCAAGGGTATGGGCGGTGCGATGGATCTGGTGGCGGGCGTCGGCCGGGTCATCGTGGTCATGGACCACACCAACAAGCACGGTGACAGCAAGCTGCTGAAGGAATGCACCCTGCCGCTGACCGGTAAGGGCGTGGTGGATCGGATCATCACCAACCTCGGCGTGCTGGACGTGGTCGAGGGTGGTCTGAAGATCGTCGAGACCGCCGAGGGCGTGACCGAGGACGAGCTTCGCGCGGCCACCGAGGCGACCATCATCAATTGAGCCGCTGCGGCCCTGATGCAATGAATTTGAAGGCGCGGTCCCCAGGGGCCGCGCCTTTTTCTATGCCGCCACGGGCCCGGTCTCGCGCAGTTTTGAGGGCGCTCCACTTGCCATTGCCTGCAAAAGCTGATGCAGCCGGTGCACCTACCATACCACGATGGCGGAGCCGAGAATGCGCACAGACCCCAGCGAACGCGAGTTGCAGGCACAAACCAACCCGAACCACCCGCCGCAGGACAGCACGGTGGAAGAAATCTCGCCGCTGCGCCTCGCCGCGCTGATCGCGGGGCCTCTGGCGGCACTGCTGGTCTATATGCTGCCCGCTCCGCCCGAAATGCCGCTGGTGGCCTGGCACCTCGTGGCGCTGACGCTGTGGATGGTGATCTGGTGGCTGAGCGAGGCGGTGCCGCTGCCCGCCACCGCGCTCTTGCCGATCGTCATGCTGCCGCTGCTGGACATCCAGCCGATCGGAGAGGTGACGGCGCGCTATGGCAACCACCTGATCTTCCTCTTCCTCGGCGGTTTCATCCTTGCAGGCGGGATGCAGCGCTGGGGCCTGCACCGGCGTATCGCGCTGTTCATCGTGCGGCTGATCGGCAGCACGCCGCAGCGCATCGTGCTGGGCTTCATGCTGGCCACGGCGTTCCTGTCGATGTGGATCTCCAACACCGCGACGGCGGTGATGATGTATGCGGTGGGCGTCTCCGTCATCGAGTTCATCGACAGCCGGGTCGAGGACAAGGCGCTGGTGCACAACTTTGGGGTCGGGCTGATGCTGGCTGTGGCCTATGCGGCCTCCATCGGCGGGGTTGGCACGCTGATCGGCACGCCGCCCAACGCGCTGCTGGCCGGGCTCATGGGCGACAGTTTCGGCGTCGAGATCGGCTTTCTGCAATGGATGATGATCGGCGTGCCGGTGGTGCTGGTGATGCTGCCGCTGACTTTTTTCGTACTGACCCGTCTGGTGTTCCCGATGAAGGATCTGAACCTTGGCGATGTGCGTTCGGTGATCGACGAGGAATACACGGCGCTGGGGCGCATGGAGCGCGGTGAGAAGATCGTCGCGGTGATCTTCGGCCTCGCGGCGCTGGCTTGGGTGTTCCGCGGCGCGCTGAACCTGCCGATCAACGACTCCGGCATTGCCATGGCGGCGGCGCTGTTGCTCTTTGCCATCCCGGTGAGCCGCAAGGACGGTTTCGTGATCGACTGGAACGTGGCGCGCACGCTGCCTTGGGGCGTGCTGATGCTGTTTGGCGGCGGGCTTGCCCTTGCGGGGGCCTTCGATGCCACGGGGCTTGCAGAGTGGATCGGCGGGCGCGTGGCGGCGCTGCAGGGGATCAACCTTTGGCTGCTGATCCTCGTGGTGGCCGTGGCGATCATCTTCCTGACCGAGATCACCTCGAACACCGCCTCGACCGCGACCTTCCTGCCGATCCTCGGCGCGGTGGCGCTTGGGCTTGGGGTCGATCCGCAGTGGCTGATGGTGCCGGTGGCGCTGGGAGCCTCGATGGCCTTCATGATGCCGGTGGCGACGCCGCCCAACGCGATCGTCTTCTCCTACGAGCGGATGACGCTGGGCGACATGGTGCGCGCGGGCATCGTGATCAACCTGCTGAGCGTCGTGGTGGTGTTTCTGGCCATGCGGCTGCTGGCGGGGCCGGTCTTCGGCGTCTGAGGAGAAACGCCCTGATGACATGAACGATGCCATGAAAAAGGGCGGGCCCTGGGAGGCCCGCCCTACGCATTGCGCCGGAAATACTTGGGAGGAGAGGAGTGGCGCAATTGCGGGTCGCCCCCGGAAGGAGAGGGGGCGAAACCCGGCTTACTTGGCCGCGGCAGTTGCCGTGGTGGTCGCCTTCTTGGTGGCGGCGGTCATCTCGTCGGTGGCCTTCTTGACGGCGGCGGAGGCATCTTCGGTGAAGTCCTTGCCAGCGGCCATCATCAGCTCGACGGTGTCCATCTGCACCTTCTTCGCGATCTCGGCGAAGGCGGCCATGTTTTCGGCGGCGACTTCAGCCTGTGCGGAGGCGAAATCGGTCATCGCCTTGGCGTAGTCGGCCGGCTCTTTCTTGACCTTCGACATGTCGGTCAGCTTCGCCAGAGTGTCTTTGGTCCACTTGGCGGAAATCTCGGTGGATTTCTCTGCGGCCTCGAGAGCAACTGCCGAGAGCTTCTCGTTCAGAGTTGCAGAGGTCTTGAACGCTTCGTCCATGGCTTTGGTGTCCACGGGGAACGCGCCCATCATGTCCTTCATCATGGCGGTGAAGTCTTGAGTCTTAGCCATTCTTTCAATTCCCGTATTCAGCCTAGCGGGCCCACCCCGCGCTTAACTATCGGCTGAAACCAATATGGATGCTGCAGCGCAGCATTTCAAGAATTTTTGCCGCGCTGCAGAAAAATCGTGCAAGTGCCTGTTTTGACGCTGCGTTAAGCAGCCTTCACACGCACATAGGCACCCGGAGCCGGGCAAATCGGGCTGTGAGACGAATCGCCGGGCGTTCGTGCGGGCACCATTTTGCCGGATTTTTTGCGCAGCCACGCCTCCCAGACCGGCCACCAAGACTCCTTGGCATGGAACTCAGCGCTGGCCTGCCAGTCCTCTGCCGAGAGCTTGAGGTCGGGGTTGAGGTAGTGACCATACTTCTGCTTGTCCGGCGGGTTCACGATCCCGGCGATATGGCCCGACTCCGACAGCACGAAGGTTTTCGAGCGCGAGCCCATCTTCTGCACACCGCGGTAGCAATCCTTCCACGCGGCGATATGGTCGCCCTCTGCGGCGATCGACATCAGCGGCACATCCACGTCCTTGATGTCGAGCGTATGGCCCAGAATCTCGAATTCGCCCTTCGAGAAGAGGTTCTGCTGACACAGCCCGCGCAGGTATTGGATGGTCATCCGCCCCGGCAGGTTGGCCCCGTCGCCGTTCCAATAGAGCAGATCGAAGGCTGGGGGCGTCTCGCCCATCATGTAGCTGCGGATGGCTGGCGTGTAGATGAGATCGGTGGAGCGCAGGAACGAGAAGGTGCGCGACATGATGAAACTTTTCAGAATGCCGCTGGCATTGATCTCGGCCTCGATCCCGTCGACGAAATCATCCTGCAGGAACGGGGTGAACTCACCCTGATCGGAAAAATCGGTCAACGTGGTAAAGAAGGTTGCCGACTTCACCGGCTTCTCGCCGCGCTGCTTGAGCAGCGAGAGCGTCAGCGCCAGCGTCGTGCCCGCGATGCAGTAACCCACCGCGTTGACTTGCTCGACCTTGCACATCTCGCGCACGAGGTCGATCGCCGTGAGATAGCCGTCCTGAATGTAATCCTCGAGACCGACGTCGCTGTAGCTTTCGTCGGCGTTGACCCAGCTGACCACATAGAGCGTGTAGCCCTGGTCGACGATGTAGCGGATCAGGCTGTTCTTCGGCTTGAGGTCGAGGATGTAATACTTATTGATCCACGGCGGGAACAGGATGATCGGCGTCTCGCGCACCTTCTCGGTGGTGGGCTTGTACTGGATCAGCTCCATCATGCGGTTGCGATAGACCACCTCGCCCTCGGCGGTGGCGATGTTCTCGCCAAGCTTGAAGGCGTTCTCATCCGCGAGCCTTACGACCAGCTCGCCATTGTTGGCCTCGAGGTCCGCAACGAGGTTTTCCATCCCCAGCACAAGGCTTTCGCCCTCTGTTTCCAGCGCCTTCTGCAGCGCGTCGGGGTTGGTGGCGAAGAAATTGGTCGGCGCCATCATGTCGACGATCTGGCGCGCGAAGTAGCGCAGGCGCTTCTTTTCCTTCGGGTCCAGATCGGCGATCTCGTCGACCGAGCGGTGGATCGCCTCGGCGCTGATCAGATACTGCTGCTTGATGAAGTTGAAATAGGGATGGCTGTCCCACAGCGGGTTCGAGAATCGCTTGTCCTTGGGGCCGGTGTCCTCGGGCGGAGCAAGCTGGCCACCGGCCAGCGCGGTCTGCGCCTCAAGATAGTGGGACAAGGCTTTGCCCCAGTAGGCCACCTGCTGCTCGAACACCTTCGCGGGGTTCTGCATCCATTCCTGCCAGTAGGCCTGCGCAGCTTTTCCATAGAGCAGCGGATCAGGCCCGTTTAACGCAGGATTGATCGGCTTACGTCGCGAAATTGCTTCCAGAAGTCGTTGAGAAAGGGCTTCGATCTTCTCAATATTGGCTTCGAGTCGTGCGCGGTCTGACGTGATGTCCGTGCCCGGAGTAGTTGTCATAAGGTCGAATCCCCCCTACTTTCGGCCTGTTGCAGAATAACGGCGGTACAGCGAGGGGCAAAGCGGCGAATTGATCCGAGGCCGGATCAGCGGAAACTGAGTGACGGGAGGCACGCAGTGACCGGGCGCCGGGCGGGACCGCGCATCAGGAGACACGCGATATGCGTCAAATGGCGACTTACGATCTGATGGAGACCTTCCGGAACACCAACCAGTGGCTCGGGGCGACGGCACGGACGATGGCGTCCTACCCCGCCTTTGCCGCATTGCCGAATCCGATGATCGGCTGGATGGCGGCTTGGGGAGAAGTGACTGAGCGTACTTTCGAGCGCATGGTGGTCAAACCCGACTGGGGCATTCGCACCGTCACCTGCGCCGATGGCCGCGACCATGTGGTTGAGCCGCGCACCGTGGTCGAGCGCGCCTTTGGCGATCTGGTGCACTTCGAAGTGCAGGGCCGTCCCACCAAACCGCGCAAGGTGCTGCTGGTCGCCCCGATGTCGGGCCACTATGCGACGCTGCTGCGCTCTACCGCGGTTTCGCTGCTGCCCGATTGCGAGCTTTACGTCACCGACTGGCACAACGCCCGCGACATCCCGGTGAGCGAGGGCAAGTTCGATATCGAGGATTACACGCTTTACCTCATGGACTTCATGCGCGCGCTGGGGCCCGACACCAATGTGATCGCGGTCTGCCAGCCGGCACCGCTGACACTGGCGGCCACCGCCTATCTGGCCGAGTTGGAGCCCGCCGCGCAGCCGCGCACGCTGACCCTGATCGGCGGGCCGATCGACCCCAATGCGACCCCCACCGATGTCACCGACTTCGGCCACCGGGTGACCATGGGCCAGCTGGAAGAGACGATGATCCAGCGCGTCGGCTACAAATATGCGGGCGTCGGGCGGATGGTCTATCCCGGTCTGCTGCAGCTGGCGTCCTTCATGTCGATGAATGCCGAGCGTCACTCCAAGGCGTTCACCGATCAGATCATGCGGGTGAGCCGCGGCGAAGCCAGCGATCACGACGCGCACAACCGCTTCTACGACGAATATCTGGCGGTGATGGACATGACCGCCGAGTTCTACCTCTCGACGGTCGAGCGCATCTTCAAGAACGGCGAGATCGCGTCGAACAACTTCGTCGTGGATGGCCACAAGGTGGATATCGGCAAGATCACCGATGTGGCGGTGATGACCGTCGAAGGCGCCAATGACGACATTTCGGCGCCGGGTCAGTGCGTCGCCGCGCTCGATCTCTGCACCGGGCTGCCGGATGCGAAGAAGGGCCAGCACCTCGAGCCGGGCGCGGGCCACTACGGTATCTTTGCCGGGCGCAGCTGGCGTAGCAACATCCGCCCGCTGGTGCTCGATTTCATCGACCGCAATTCCAACGCTCCGCGTAAGGCGGCGAACAGCAACGCGGCCTGAGGGCGTCACGCTCGTCAGCGCCGTCGCAGAAAAAGGAAGGGGCCCAGCAGGGCCCCTTTTTTAACGCAGTGTCAGAACTTTGGCCGGTCAGTCGCCCGCGTGGGTCAGCTTCGGCACGTCCTTGGCACCAGCCGAGCCGCGACCCGAGAGCGACGGGTTCTCCATGAAGAACCGGTGGCAGTTGAACGAAAACTCGCCCTCCGGCACCGCGTGGCGGGTGAATTTGCCCGAGGGTTCCATCACCCAGCTCTGCGCCGTGTCGGCGAGGTTCGCCGCCATGATCTGGCTGACGATCTGCGCCTTCACCGTGGGGTTCATGATCTCGATGCCGGTCTCGATGCGGCGGTTGAGGTTGCGCCCCATCCAGTCCGCCGAAGAGATCAGCACGCGCGCCTTGCTGTGCGGCAGCCCGTGGCCATTGCCGAAACAGGCGATGCGCGAGTGTTCGAGGAAGCGGCCCACGATGCTTTTGACGCGGATGTTCTCTGACAGGCCCTTCACGCCGGGGCGCAGCCCGCAGATGCCACGGATCACGCAGTCGATCTTCACGCCCGCCTGACTGGCGGCATAGAGCGCGTCGATCATATCCGGCTCGATCAGCGAGTTCATCTTCAGCCAGATTTGCGCCGGGCGCCCCTGACGGGCGTGCTCGGCCTCGGCCTCGATCAGTTCCAGCATGCGCGGCTTCAGCGTGTGCGGCGAGATCACGAGGTTCTCCAGCCCTTCGGGCATGGCGTAGCCCGACAGGTAGTTGAAGATCTTCGAGGCGTCGCGGCCCAGTTGCGCATCGCAGGTGAAGAACGACAGGTCGGTGTAAATCTTGGCGGTGATCGGGTGGTAATTGCCGGTGCCCCAGTGGGTGTAGGTCACCAGCTTGTCGCCCTCGCGGCGCACCACGCTCGAGATCTTGGCGTGGGTCTTCCAGTCGAGGAAGCCATAGACCACATGCGCGCCCGAGCGTTCCAGCCGCCGCGACTGGCGGATGTTGGCGGCCTCGTCAAAGCGCGCCTTCAGCTCGACCAGCGCGGTGACCGACTTGCCGTCCTCTGCCGCCTCGCAGAGCGCCTCGACGATCGGTGAGTTGCGCGAGGTGCGATAAAGCGTCTGCTTGATCGCCACCACGTCCGGATCCATCGCCGCCTGATTGAGGAAGCGCACCACCATGTCGAAGGTCTCATAGGGGTGGTGCAGCAGCATGTCCTTTTGCTTGATCGCCTCGAACATATTGCCTTCGTGGTCCTGCACCCGCTCGGGCACGCGCGGTGTGAAGCTGGGCCACAGCAGATCGGGGCGGGAGTCGAGCACCAACTCCTTGAGGTCGGCCATGCCGATCATCCCGTCGAGCTCGATCACATCGTCTTCCTGCACGTACAACTCGCGCATAACGATGCTGCGCAGCTGCTTTGGCGCACCGGCGCTGACGGTCAGACGGACGACCTCGCCGCGGCGGCGGCGCTTCAGCGCCACTTCGAACTCGCGCACCAGATCCTCGGCCTCTTCCTCGACCTCGATGTCGCTGTCGCGCAGCACGCGGAAGCCGAAGTGGTCCTTCACCCGGTAGCCGGGGAACAGGCTTTCGATGTGCAGCAGCAGCACGTCTTCGAGGTAGATGAACCGGTTGTGCCCCTCGGGGGCGGGCAGGGCGATGAAACGGTCGATCTGATGCGGGATCGGCAGCAGCGCCTGCCGCGTGCGGCGGTCGCGCTTGCGCTCAAGCTCCAGCGCGAGGCAGTAGCCCATGTTGGCGATGAAGGGGAACGGGTGCGCCGGGTCGATCGCCAGAGGCGAGAGCACCGGGAAGACCTGCTCGAGAAACTGGGTGTTGAGGTGTTCGAGGTCTTCGGGCTGCAGCGCGTCGCGCGGCACGATGTCGATGCCCGCCGCGTCCAGTTCCTTCTCAAGCTCGCCCAGCACCTTCTGCTGATGCGCCATCAGCCGCCGCGCGTCCTCGTCGATCAGCACAAGCTGCTCGGCGGGACTCAGCCCGTCGGCGGCGGGGGTGGTGTTGCCCGCATGGGCAAGCTCGCGCAGACCGGCGACGCGCACGGTGTAGAACTCGTCGAGGTTGGTGGCCGAGATCGACAGGAAGCGCAGCCGTTCGAGCAGCGGAACCTTGGTGTTCTCGGCCTCTTCCAGCACACGCCAGTTGAAGCCCAGCCAGCTGAGTTCGCGGTTGTAATAGCGGCCGGGGCCCGAGAGGTCGATCTCGGGAAGGTCCTGCGGCTCGGGGATCGGGGCGGTGAGGAAATCAGCGATGGTCATGGGGGGCATATGCGTCACGAATTGCAACATCTTGATGAAAGAGGAAGGATGCCCGACTGCCGGAGAGGGCGCAAGCGCTGCGCTGCGGCGGGTACGGATCACGCGCGGGGATCGACAGCCAGCAGAATCTCGCGGGCCAGAGTGCGCGTCATGCCCTTGGGGCGGCCGAGCGCGCCCGCGTCGAGCGCGGCGGCAACTTTCTGGGCCATGCCGAAGCTGCGGCGCATGTGGCGCAGCAGATAGGGGATCACATCGGGGGCGGGCACGCAGTGGCGGTCCGCCAGAAGCTTCGCCAGAACCGCGGCAAGCAGCGCGTCGTCGGGCTCGGGCAGGGTGGCGGTCTGGGTGCCTTCCATGCGCGAGCAGAGATCGGGCAGGGATAGCTGCCAATGCTTGGGCGCGGTCTGTGCGGTCAGAAGCAGCGGCTGGTGCTGCGCCAGCGCAAGGTTGTGCAGATGGAACAGCGCCTCTTCGGCGGGGCGGTCCCCGGCGATTTGCGGCACGTCCTCGATGCAGACCGGACCTTCGGCCAGATCGGGAATATCCACCTGCGGCAGCGCCGCGGCGGGCAGGATCGTCGCGCCGCAGTCAGCCGCCCACACATGGGCAAGATGGGTCTTTCCCGCACCGGCGGGGCCGACGAGGATCAGCTTGCCCGAGGGCCAGCTCTGCCAGCCGTCGAGCAGCGCGACGGCAAGCGCGTTTGAACCCGAGACGAAATAGTCCTCGAGCCCCAGCGCGGCGCGGACCGGCAGGGGCAGAGGAAGCTGCTGAGGCAGGGTCATGGGGCCTCTCGGTCGTGCTCGAGGCCGCGATAAAGGCGGCTGTCTTTGTACTGGTCGATCACGAAGCGCATGATCACCCCCAGCGCCGCCGCCAGCGGCACGGCGACCAGCATCCCGACAAAGCCAAAGAGCGTGCCGAAGACCGACAGCGCGAGGATCAGCCACACCGGATGCAGCCCGATCGAGCTGCCCACCAGCTTGGGTGTGAGGAAATTGCCCTCAAGGAACTGGCCGAGGAAGAAGATGCCCGCCACGGCGGCGATCCAGTACCACTCGCCCCAGAACTGGAACAGTGCCAGCCCGATGGCCAGCGCCCCGCCGATGATCGCGCCCACATAGGGGATGAAGGTCAAAAGCCCGGCGATCACCCCGACCACAAGGCCGAAGTTTAGCCCGACCAGCGCCAGCGCAATGGCATAATAGCAGCCGAGGATCAGGCAGACCGAGCCCATGCCGCGCACGAAACCGGCCAGTGTGGCGTCGATCTCGCTGGCGATTTGGCGGATCACCGAAACATGGTCGCGCGGCAAAAGCTCATCGACGCGGGCCACCATGCGATCCCAGTCGAGCAGCAGATAGACCGCCACCACCGGTACGATGACAAAGAGCATCAGGATGTTGATCACCGACATCGCCGAGCTGAGCGCGGTGTTCAGCAGTTCGGCCCCGCGCTCCTGCACGGTCTGGCCGATCGAGACGAGCGCCTCGCGCATCGGGCTGCCTTCAACCACCAGCGACGGGAAATGCGTGCCGAGAAAATCGCGCAGGTCGCGGAACAGCTGCGGCGCGGTTTCGATCAGGTCGCCCGCCTGCCGGACCAGCGTCGGGATCACGGCGAGCGCGAGGATGACGAAGATCAGGATCGCGGCGAGGGTGATCACCATGGTCGCCATGGCCCGGCTCAGACCCATCCGTTCCAGCCGGTCGGCCACGGGGTCGAGGAAATAGGCGATGGCGCCGCCAAGAATGAACGGCAGCAGGACGTTGCCCAGATACCAAAGCACCACGGCAAAGATGATGGCCGCAACGCCCCAGTACTTCATCTGATCACGCACGGGGAGCGCCATGGGAATCCTTTTCTCTGCCGTCCGCCCTTCATCGCCGCTCCGCCGTGCCTTTTCAAGTCTGCGCAGGCCGCTCGCAACTTCGCGCTAGGCGAAGCGGGCAATCCGGTGCATTCTGCCTGCCATCTGATTTTTACGACTATTTTCAAGCCTGATTTCGAAGGAGCGGCAATGCTGCGTTTTCTTTTCGTTTGGATGTTCCTGCTTTTGCCGCTGTTCCTGATGCTGACCGATCCGGCGCATTCGGCGGTGCTCTAACCGCGGGCGCGCTGATGCGCAGACCTCTTGCCCTTGGCGCGCCCTTCGCCTAACCCGTGCGAAACGCCAATCTCCGGGAGGCCCGCATGCGTCTGAGCCGTTATTTCCTGCCCGTTCTGAAAGAAACGCCTTCCGAGGCGCAGATCGTCTCGCACCGCTACATGCTGCGCGCCGGCATGATCAAACAATCGAGCGCTGGCATCTATTCGTGGCTGCCGCTGGGCTTCAAAGTGCTGCGCAAGATCGAGGACATCATCCACGAAGAGCAGAAGCGCGCCGGCCACATCCCGATGCTGATGCCGACGATCCAGTCGGCGGACCTGTGGCGCGAGAGCGGCCGCTACGACGATTACGGCGAGGAAATGCTGCGCATCCGCGACCGGCACGACCGCGACATGCTGTTCACGCCCACCGCCGAAGAGCTGATCACCGATATCTTCCGCAGCCACGTCGGCAGCTACAAGGACCTGCCGCTGACGCTGTACCAGATCCAGTGGAAGTTCCGCGACGAGATCCGCCCGCGCTTTGGCGTGATGCGGGGCCGCGAGTTCTACATGAAGGACGGCTACAACTTCGACCTGACCAAGGAAGACGCGCTGCACGCCTACAACCGTCACCTTGTCAGCTACCTGCGCACGTATGAGCGCATGGGCCTGCAGGCGATCCCGATGCGCGCCGACAGCGGCCCGATTGGCGGCGACGACACCCACGAGTTCCTCGTGCTGGCGGAAACCGGCGAGTCGGAAGTGTTCTATGACAGCCAGATCACCGAGCTGAAGTTCGGCGACCGCGAGATCGACTACGATTCGGTCGAGCAGTGTCAGGCCGTGCTCGAAGAGTTCACCTCGCGCTACGCCCGCACCGACGAGACCCACGACGAGGCAGTCTTTGCCGAGGTCCCCGAAGAGCGCCGCCGCACCGCGCGCGGCATCGAGGTCGGCCAGATCTTCTACTTCGGCACCAAATACTCCGAGCCGATGGGCGCCACCGTTGCCGACAAGGACGGCAATCAGGTGCCCGTGCACATGGGCTCGCACGGCATCGGCGTGTCGCGTCTGCTGGGCGCGATCATCGAAGCCAGCCACGACGACAAGGGCATCATCTGGCCCGAGGGCGTCACCCCCTTCCACTGCGGCATCGTCAACCTCAAGCAGGGCGACGGTGAGGCGGATGCGGCCTGCGAGTCGCTCTACGCCGCGCTCTCCGCGCTGGGGCTGGAGCCGCTCTATGACGACCGTGCCGAGCGTGCGGGTGCCAAATTCGCCACCATGGACCTCATCGGCCTGCCGTGGCGCATCACCGTCGGCCCGCGCGGGCTGAAGAACGGCGTCGTCGAACTGACTTCGCGCCGTACCGGCGAGAGCGAGGAATTGGCGCCCGAGGCCGCCGTGGACCGCATCGCGCAAATCTACGGCGTTGCCGCCAAGGGCTGAGGCGCTCGCGCATTGTGATCAGGGCCGGCTGTGGGACACCGCGGCCGGTCTTTTTGTTGCCGGTAGTTTCTTTGCGGGCTTGGTACCCGGCGCGGCTGGTGCCCCGCTGATTGCACCCTCGCGCTGTGCGTATTTGGAAAGAGAAGAAGGGACCGGGCGGGCGCAGCAGCAGGGAAATTGCCTGCGGGCTTCGTCTGCTCTGGCCTTTGCCTTGGGGCATGCTTTAGAGAAGGGGGAAATTCAGCGGGAGACGCGCTATGGACGATCTGGTCAATTCCTTCATGACAGGCCCCGACGAGAAGGGCCGCTTCGGCATCTACGGCGGGCGTTTCGTGTCCGAGACCCTCATGCCGCTCATCCTCGAGCTTGAGGAGCAATATGAGCGCGCCAAGACCGACCAGAGTTTCTGGGACGAGATGGACTTCCTGTGGAAGCACTACGTTGGCCGTCCCTCGCCGCTGTATCACGCCGAGCGCCTGTCCGAGCAGCTGGGCGGCGCCAAGGTCTATTTCAAGCGCGACGAGCTGAACCACACCGGCGCGCATAAGATCAACAACGTGCTCGGCCAGATCATCCTCGCCAAGCGCATGGGCAAGACAAGGATCATCGCCGAGACCGGCGCCGGTCAGCACGGCGTGGCCACCGCGACCGTCTGCGCCAAGTTCGGCCTGAAGTGCGTGGTCTACATGGGCGCGCATGACGTCGAGCGTCAGCAGCCCAACGTCTTCCGCATGCGCCTGCTGGGCGCCGAAGTGGTTCCCGTGACCTCTGGCCGCGGCACGCTGAAGGATGCGATGAACGACGCGCTGCGCGACTGGGTGACCAATGTGCGCGACACGTTCTATTGCATCGGCACGGTGGCGGGCCCGCACCCGTACCCGGCCATGGTCCGCGATTTCCAGTCGATCATCGGCAAGGAAACCAAAGAGCAGATTATGGAGGCCGAGGGCCGTCTGCCCGACACGATCATCGCCGCCATCGGCGGCGGCTCGAACGCCATGGGCCTGTTCTACCCGTTCCTCGACGACAAGGACGTGAAGATCATCGGCGTCGAGGCGGGCGGCAAGGGCGTCAACGAGAAGATGGAGCATTGCGCCTCGCTGACTGGCGGTCGCCCCGGCGTGCTGCATGGCAACCGCACCTATCTGCTGCAGGATGACGACGGGCAGATCCTCGAGGGCTTTTCGATCTCGGCCGGTCTCGACTATCCGGGCATCGGGCCGGAGCACGCTTGGCTGCATGACACTGGCCGCGCCGAATATGTGGCGATCACCGACAAGGAAGCGCTCGAGGCGTTCCAGCTGTCGTGCTCGGCCGAGGGCATCATTCCGGCGCTGGAGCCGAGCCATGCGCTCGCCCATGTGATGAAGATCGCGCCGGATCTGCCCAAGGACCACATCATCGTCATGAACATGTGCGGGCGGGGCGACAAGGACATCTTTGCCGTCGCCAAGCACCTCGGCGTCGACATCGCCTGATCCGAGTTCGTAGAGACACGAAAGGCCGCCCCTCGGGGCGGCCTTTTCCATTGCTGCGGGGCTGTGTGCCTGCTGTGTGCCTCAGTCGGCTTTATGCTGTTCGAGGATGTCCAGCGACACCACTTCCAGCGCGCGCTGATGGGTGGAGTCGAGTTGCACCTTCGGCGCGCAGCCCTCGTCATGGGCCTGCAGGAAGCGCAGCGCGCAGAGGCACCATTGATCGCCCGGCTTCAGCCCCGGAAAGCGCAGGCCGGGGCGCGGGGTCGACAGATCATTGCCGACGTATTTCGAATAGGCGAGAAACTCCGCCGTCATCACGGCGCAGACCGTGTGGCTGCCGGAATCCTCGGTGCAGGTGTTGCAGTGCCCGTCGCGGAAATAGCCGGTCATTGGGTCGACCGAGCAAGGGTGTAGCAGTTCGCCCAGAACGTTGATCGCCTTGTCTTTCTGCATGTTCGTCCCTCCGTTACCGAGAACTCATGCGGCCAAGCCTAGCAGACCGCAGGCCTTGGACAAGGAGAGGTAAGGCGATGCCCCGAAAGCTCAGCGAAACTTGTCCGCCAGTTTTTGCAGCGGGCTGCGGCTGTCCTCAGTCGCGGCTTCGGGCGCAGCTTGCGGCTTGGCGGCATCGCCGTCCTTGGCGGTGGGCGTGTTGCTGCCCGGCTTGCCCGCGGTCTTCTGGCCCGCACCCTTTTGACCGGTTCCTTGCGAGGAGCGCGGCGGCGCCACGCGCAGCGCCACGGCGTTCTGGAAGCCGGGCTTGTCACCCGACGCCAGCGCCTTGGCACCGTCGGAGATGCCGCGCATCAGATCGTCCAGCCAGCCTTCCTCGGCCTTGGCGAACTCGTGCAGCACATAGCCCGCCACCGCCTCTTTGCGGCCCGGATGACCGATGCCGAGGCGAATGCGGTGATAGGCCTCGCCGATGTGCTGGTGGATCGAGCGCAGCCCGTTGTGGCCTGCATGGCCGCCGCCGGTCTTCACCCGGCATTTGCCCGGCGCGAGGTCAAGTTCGTCGTGGAACACGGTCACATCGCCCGGCTCGAGCTTGAAGAAGCGCATCGCCTCGCCGACCGATTGCCCCGAGAGGTTCATGAAGGTCTGCGGCTTCAGCAGCAGCACCTTCTCGGTGCCGAGCCGGCCTTCGGCCACCTCGCCCTGAAACCGCGCGCGCCACGGCGAGAAGCCGTGATCCTCGGCGATCCGGTCGACGGCCATGAAGCCGATATTGTGCCGCGTCTTCGCGTATTTGCCGCCGGGATTGCCCAGACCCACGAAAATCTGCACGCCGCGTCTCCGAATTGGTTGCCTCGCCCCCTAGATAGGGCAGGGATGGCGATAGCACAGCAACGAGGGAGAGACCATGTATCTCACGATGAACCGCTTCAAGGTGGTGCCCGAGCGGGCGGCGGAGTTCGAAGAGGTCTGGGCGCAGCGCGACAGCCAGCTCAAGAGCGTGCCCGGCTTCCGCAGCTTCGCGCTACTCAAGGGGCCGGAGCGCGAGGACCATATCCTCTATGCCTCGCACACGGTCTGGGAGGATGAGGAAAGCTTCATCGCGTGGACCAAGAGCGAGGCTTTCCGCATGGCCCACAAAGGCGCGAAGAGCCGCGAGGGCATGTATCGCGGCGGGCCCGAGCTTGAGATTTTCTCGGCGGTGCAGGTGCTGGAGTAGGCAGCTAGCCCGCCAAACGAAAACGGCCCCGCCAAATGGCGGGGCCGTCTTTTCAGCGAAGCTGCGCGAGGATTATTCCTCTGCGGCGGCTTCTTCTTCGCCTTCTTCGGCCTCGGCTTCAACCAGACCGCGCGGAGCGGAGAGGTTGGCGATCACGAAGTTACGGTCGATGGTCGGCTTTGCGCCTTCCGGCAGCACGACGTCGTTGATGTGGATGACATCACCGATCTGCTTGCCTGCCAGGTCCACAGTGATGTGGTCCGGGATATCGCCGGCGAGAACGTTCAGTTCGACTTCCTGACGCACGATGGTCAGAACGCCGCCGCGCTTCAGGCCCGGTGCCTGCTCTTCGTTGATGAAATCAACGTGGATGAACAGGTTGATGCGCGAGGTGCGACGCAGACGCATCAGGTCGAAGTGGGTCGGAAGGTCCTTCACCACATCGCGCTGAACGTCGCGGCAGATCACGCGCACGTCGTCGTGGCCGTCAACCTTGAGGTTGAACAGGGTCGACTTGAAGCGGCCTGCTTTCAGGCGCTTGAGCAGCGTGTTGAACGGGATCTGGATAGCAAGCGGGTCTGCTTCGCCACCAAAAACAATCCCCGGAACCATGCCGTCGCGGCGGGCCTGCCGAGCGGCGCCCTTGCCCGTCCCCGACCGTTCCAGGGCTTCGAGATCAGGAATCTCACCAGCCATTTTGTATCTCCATATGTCTGTGGGGGTGCCTCCAAGGCTGTCACCCCGCGATGAAGGCAGCCCATTAGACCGGATTCCCTCTTTGGGCAAGGGCTAATCCTCTGTGGCGGTTGCTCCGCGCGCGCGGGAGGCAGGGGCGGGACTGGCTGGATCTTCCCGCCGGGCCGTGCGACGGCTTGCGGCGAACGGAGGGACCATGAGCGTTTTGAGTGATCTGCGGATGATCCGCGCGCCGCTGGCGGGCTTTGCCGGGATCGGCGTGTGCTGGGGGGTGTTTGCGGGCAGCGTGCCCGTGGTCATGGCGCAGACCGGGCTTGGCGATGGCGGTTTCGCCACGGCGATGCTGATCTCGACCTGCGGCGCGATCGCTGCCATGTGGCTGGCGCCATGGGCGGAAGAGCGGCTGCGCCGCTGGGCCATGCCGGTGTTCATCGCGCTTCTGGCCTGCGGCTTTGCCCTGCCGGGGCTCGCGACCTCGGGCGTGCAGTTTGGCGCGATCATGCTGTGCTGCGCAGCGGCGGCGGGCACGGTCGATGTGGCGATGAACGCGCAGCTGTCGCATCTCGAGGCAAAGTCCGGGCGGCCGCTGATGAACCTCGCCCACGGGGGCTATTCGCTGGTCTATGCCTGCGCGGCGCTGACGGCGGGCATTGCGCGGGGGGCGGGGCTGCCGCTGTGGAGCATCTTCATGGGCGCGGCATTGGTGACACTGGCGATGGCGCTGGTGGCGCGCGGCGGCGCGGTGCTGCCGCACCATGGGAGCGCCGCGCCGGGATCCGATGCGCGCGGTCCGCTGCCTTGGGTGGTGGTTGTTCTGGCAGGGGTGGTCATCTGCATCGGTTTTCTTGCAGAGCAGGCGACCGAGGCGTGGTCAGCGCTGCATCTGGAGCGCAACCTTGGTGCAGGCGCCGTGGGCGGCGCGTTGGCGCCGACGCTGCTGGGGCTGACCATGGGTGCCGGACGGCTTGCCGGGCAGGGGGTGATCGGGCGGCTCAACGGCGCGGGCGTGCTGGGGGCCGGGGCTGGGCTTGCCGCCTTCGGTGCGCTGGTGGCGGCGCTGGCGCCGACGGCGCTGATTGGCTGGGCGGGCTTTGCGGTGCTGGGCTTTGGCGTCTCGGTGCTGGCACCCATGGCCTATGCATGGATGGGCGGGCGGGTGACGCCCCGGGCGCGTGCCTTAGCGGTCAGCCGCGCGACGGTGATCGGTTATGCGGGGTTCTTCCTTGGGCCGCCGCTGATGGGCGGGCTGTCCGAGGTCTTCGGCCTGCGCGCCGCCTTCGGCGCGGTGGCGCTGCTTTTGCTGGCGGTGCCGCTGGTGCTGCTGCCATTGATGGCGCGACGCTAGGCGCCGCACCATCAGCGGTTCCGGCTCAAACGTTCCGGTTATTCTTCCCAGTCGCCGGAAAATCCCTTGGGTATCATCAGGATATCGCGGTCCACGGTGGTGACGTCGGTGCGCCCGCAAAGCGCCATCGACACATCCAGTTCCTTGTGGATCACTTCGAGCGCACGGGTGACCCCGGCCTCGCCCATAGCGCCCAGCCCGTAGATATAGGCGCGCCCGATCCAGCAGCCCTTGGCGCCCATGGCGACGGCCTTCAGCACGTCCTGCCCCGAGCGGATGCCGCTGTCGAGATGCACTTCGATCTTGTCACCCACCGCGTCCATGATCGGCGCCAGCGCGCGGATCGAGCTGAGCGCGCCGTCAAGCTGCCGCCCGCCGTGGTTCGACACCACGATGGCGTCGGCCCCGACGTTGCAGGCCTCCAAAGCGTCGCGCGGGTCGATGATGCCCTTGATGATCAGCGGGCCGTCCCACATCTTGCGGAACTCGCGGATGCGGTCCCAGTCGAGCGCCTGATCAAAGCTCTGCGCCGTCCATGTGGTCAACGACGACGGGTCGGTCACGCCTTTGGCATGGCCGACGATATTGCCGAAGAAGCGCCGCTTGGTCTGCAGCATCTCCAGCCCCCACGGCACTTTGGTCATCATGTTGGCGACCGACTTCGGGGTCAGCTTGGGCGGGGCCGACAGGCCGTTCTTCAGGTCCTTGTGACGCTGGCCCAGCATCTGCAGGTCAACCGTGATCACCGCCGCCGAGCATTTGGCGTCTTTGGCGCGGTCGAAGAGCCGCTTCATGTAGTCGTCGTCCTTGAGCGTATAGACCTGCATCCAGAACGGTTTGGAGGTGTTTTCGGCGACATCCTCGATTGAGCAGATCGACATGGTCGACAGGCAATAGGGCACGCCGAATTTCTCGGCCGCGCGCGCGGCGTGGATCTCGCCGTCGGCGTGCTGCATCCCGGTCATGCCCACCGGAGCCAGCGCCACCGGCATCGCCACGTCCTGACCGATCATCTGCGTCGCGGTGCTGCGGCCGGTCATGTCGATGGCGACGCGCTGGCGCAGATAGAGATCGTCGAAATCCGAGCTGTTCTCGCGGAAGGTCTGCTCTGTCCAGCTGCCCGACTCGCAATAGTCGTAGAACATCTTCGGCACCCTGCGCCGATAGATGCGTTTGAGGTCCTCGATCTCTGTGATCACCGGCATGGGCCGCCTTCCTCCGCTATGTGGTCAGGTTTCCTTACCGCTTCGCCAGAGTTTGCGCAATGACGTGTGCTTGTATCTCCCCGGCAGAGCACGTTTAGTGCGCGCGAATGCAGATCGGAGGCTTCATGCAGGACATTCTCTGGGGCGTCGGTGGCGGCATGATCGCCGCGATTGCCACCACGGCAGGGGCGATCCCGGCGCTGGTCGGACGCAAGATGACGCAGGCGACCTCGGACATGATGCTGGGCTTTGCCGCCGGGGTCATGCTGTCAGCCTCTTACTTCTCGCTGATCATTCCGGGCATCGACGTGGCGCAGGAACAGACCGGCTCGGTCTGGATCGCCGCCGCCATCGCCGCCTGCGGCATCGCCTTCGGCTCGGGCTTCGTGGCGTGGCTCAACCACGCGATTCCGCACGAGCATTTCAAGACCGGCCCCGAGGGCGGGGCGGATCAGGCGACCTTCGCGCGGATCTGGCTGTTCGTTCTGGCGATCTCGATCCACAATTTCCCCGAAGGCCTGTCGATCGGCGTCGCTTACGGTGTCGACCGGACCAACGGCTTTTCGGTGATGACCGGTATCTCGCTGCAGGACATGCCCGAGGGGCTGGCCGTGGCGGTGGCCTTGGTGGGGCTGGGCTATTCCCGCAGCAAGGCGCTGCTCTACACCGCGCTCACCGGGCTGGTCGAGCCGGTAGGGGCGCTGCTGGGCGTGGTCGCGGTCTCGGTCAGTTCGGTGCTGCTGCCCTGGGGCCTGACCTTCGCGGCGGGCGCGATGCTTTACATCATCAGCCATGAGATCGTGCCCGAGACCCACCGCAACGGCCACCAGAAGCGGGCGACTACGGGGCTGCTCTTTGGCCTGATCCTGATGATGTTCCTTGACGTGACGCTGGGCTGACGCGGCCCGGCGGCGGCGCGTCTGGCGCGGGTGTTTGCGTATTTGGGGAACAATGAAGGGGCTTGCTGCGCCTTGGCGGCGGGTTTTGTCGAGTATTTGTGGAAAGATGAAAGGGGCGGGGGCGCCGCTCGCTCTTCCGTGAGGGCGCGGCGGGGCGGTCTGGACGCGGCGGCGGCGCGGGCTTAGGGTCCGCGCAACTTTCGCAGGAGACACGACGATGGCAACGGGCAAGAACATCCGCACCTATTTCCAGGGCACCTGGCACGACGGGGACGCGATGATCATGCGCGCGGCAGATCATGCGGCCTGGCTCGGCAGTTCGGTCTTTGATGGCGCGCGTTACGTCAATGGCATTGCGCCCGATCTCTATGCCCATTGCGCGCGGATCAACCGCTCGGCCAAGGCGCTGATGCTGACGCCGACGATCACCGCCGAGGAGATGGTGCAGATCGTCTGGGAGGGGCTTTCGGCCTATCCCAAGGAGGCGGCCCTCTACATTCGCCCGATGTATTGGGCGACGCAGGGCGACGCGACCGCCATCGTGCCGGGCGCCGAAGGCACCGCGTTTGCCATCTCGCTCGAAGAGATCCCCATGGCGCCCGACACCGCAGCATCGCGGCTGGGCCGCACGCGGTTCCGCCGGCCCGTGCTGGAAAGCTCGGTCTGCAACGCCAAGGCGGGCTGCCTTTATCCCAACAATGCGCGGATGCTGGTCGAGGCGCGCGCGCGCGGGTTCGACAACGCGCTGGTGGCCGATGCGCTCGGCAATGTCGCCGAGAGCGCCACGGCCAACGCCTTCATGGTGAAGGATGGCGCGGTGTTCACCCCGATCGCCAATGGCACCTTCCTGTCGGGGATCACCCGTGCGCGTCACATCGAGAACATGCGCGCCGACGGCATGGAGGTGCATGAGGCGGTGCTCAGTTTCGAGGACTTCGAGGGTGCTGACGAGGTGTTCCTCTCGGGCAACCTGCAGAAGGTGACCGCCGTGTCGGGCTTTGAAGACACCAATTACCAGATCGGTCCCGTGACGCGCCGTGTGCGCGAGCTTTACTGGGACTGGGCACTCAGCGAAGGCTGAGTCTTGCGCCGCGAGCCGCCGCTCGTCGCGACACGCCCCAAGGACCCGCAGCGCCCGGTGCTGCGGGCCGAACGCCGCTATGCCGAAACGGACGCCCCGCGGCGCGATCTGCCGGGGGGCGATCTGCGGTCTGAGCCGCGCGGCCCTAGACGTCCGAGGCGCCGCCGCCGGGGGCTGGCACGCTCGATCCGCGCCCTGCCGCTGCTGGTCAGCCTGCTGCTGATGGTCTGGACCCTCTCGACCAACCCTTTCGCGCGGCCTTTCCTGCAGGCCAGCACCGCCGAAGTGCGGCAGGCGCTGGACGCCGGACTGGCGCGGATGCTGAGCCCCGAGCGGCTCGCGCAGCAGATCGCCGAGGCGCTGGAGGCGCAGGACCTTGACCGGATCGACATGCTGCTGCCGTTGGCCGCGCGCGTCGGTCAGCAGCCGGACGCGGCGCAAGCGCGGCAGATCGAAGAGTTGCGCGAGGCTAAGGACAGCGTCTGGGGCAAGGTCGCCACCTGCGGCACCTGCGCCGCCGATATCGCCAATTGCCCCTCGCTGCAGATGCTGGCCTATTGCGGCATCCCGCTGGAACTGACGCCGCTCGGCGATCTCAACGCATTGCGCCGGGCGGGCGGCGACTGGCTCAGCGGCAGTGCTGTGGACGGAGTGGAGGTGACGCTGGCCACCGTCGGGCTGGCGGCGACGGGCGCGCTGGTAGTCACGGGCGGCAGTTCCGCCTCGGTCAAGGCGGGCGCCACGGCGCTGCGCATGGGGCGGCGGCTGAACACGCTGACGCCCTCGTTCTTGGATGAACTGGCGCGCCTCGCGGACGCGGGCATGCTGCGGCGGTTGGCCAGCGGCAGCGGCGCGGCGGCGGACATGGCGCGACTGGCAAGGGCCGAGGCTCTGGCGGGCGACGTTAGCCGGGTGGTAGGCAACACCTCGATGACCGACGGCGTGCTGCTGCTGCGCCATGTGGACAGCGCCGAGGATGCGGCGCGGCTCGCGCGGGTGTCGGAGGTGGCGGGCAGCGAGACGCGCGGGGTCATGGAGGTGCTTGGAAAATCCCGCACCTTCCGGGCCTTGGTGCGCGTCTCGGATCACGCGATCGCCGCGGGGCTTATGGTCTGGCTGGCGCTTGCGCAGGCGCTGACGGCCCTTGGCGGCTGGCTGGGCGCGCGTCTGCTGCGGCCGGCGGCGCGCGGTCTGGCGGCGCTGGTGGAGTGATGAGAAATCGACATTGCCTGCGCCTGCCCCCTGCGCCATGATCGCCGCGAAGGAGAGCCCAATGCGCAAGTTCCTCGTCGTGCTGGATGACAGCCGCGAATGTCTCAATGCCATGCGTTTCGCCGCCATGCGCGCGGCCAAGACCAAGGGCGGCGTGTCGATCCTGTCGGTGATCCCGCCCGATGAGTTCAACCATTGGATCGGCGTGGGTGACATCATGCGCGCCGAGGCCCGCGAGCGGATCGAGGCGCATTTCGAGGTCTTCGCCAAATGGATGCGCGACCGTCAGGGCGTCGATCCCGAACTGGTGGTCCGTGAGGGCGATCCGGTGACGGAGATCCTTGCGCAGGTCGACGAAGACCCATCGATCGGCGTGCTGGTGCTGGGCGCCGCCGCCGACAAGAAGGGGCCGGGACCGCTGGTCAGTCAGATGACCCGCAGTTCGGGCAGTCTGCCGATCCCGCTGACCATCGTGCCGGGAGACATGTCCAAGGAACGGCTCGAGGCGATCACCTGAGCGGCCATCCGTGGTGCCGGAGGGCGGGTGCCTTCTTGGTGCTGCGGTCCGGAGCGCCGACCGTCCGTGTCGGGATTTCTGCCGCTGGACCTGATTTAGAACGATTCCAAAACTTGACGTTGGAGCGGCGGAGGCGCATATAGGGTCCAGCCCGCAAAAAGGACTATCGCAGATGTTCATCCAGACCGAATCCACCCCGAACCCCGCGACGCTGAAGTTCCTGCCGGGCCAGACCGTGCTGGAGGCAGGCACCGCGGATTTCCCCACGCCCGAGGGCGCGGACAACTCGCCGCTGGCCAAGCGCCTGTTCTCGGTCGCCGGTGTCACCGGCGTGTTCTTTGGCAATGATTTCGTCACCGTCACCAAGGACGAAGCCGCTGATTGGGACCATGTGAAGCCCGCCGTTCTGGGCGCGATCATGGAGCATTTCCAGTCCGGCGAGCCGGTCATGGCGGGCGAAGCGCAAGCCTCGGGCCATAAGGCCTTTGAAGGCGAGGACGCTGAAATCGTCGGCCAGATCAAGGAATTGCTCGACAGCCGCGTGCGTCCGGCCGTGGCGCAGGATGGCGGTGACATCACCTTCCACGGCTTTGACCGTGGCGTGGTCTATCTGCACATGCAGGGCGCCTGCGCGGGCTGCCCCTCGTCGACGCTGACGCTGAAGATGGGCATTGAGAACCTGCTGCGCCACTACATCCCCGAAGTGACCGAGGTACGCCCGGTCGCCGTCTGAGCGCTCCGGAGCGATCCATGCCTGATCAACTGATCCTAGCCTTCGACACATCGGCCGCGCATTGCGCGGCCGCTTTGCTGCGTGGCGACGAGGTGCTGGCGGCGAAGGCCGAGGATATGGGCCGTGGACAGGCCGAGCGCCTGATGCCGCTGCTCGAGGAAGTGCTGGCCGAGGGCGGGGTTGTCTGGGGCGATCTTGATCTGATCGCCGTGGGCATCGGACCGGGCAATTTCACCGGGATCCGCATTTCGGTCTCGACCGCCCGCGGGCTGGCGCTGGGGCTGGAGGCTCCGGCCATCGGGGTGAGCACCTTCGAGGCGATCCATCACGAACAGCCCGACGTTCTGGCCGGGGTGCCCGCACCGCGCGGGCAGATCTACGTGCAGCGCAACTGGGAGACCCCGGCGCTGGTCTCTGCCGAAGACAGCGACGCGGTGTTGCCGCCCGAGCCGCGAGATCTGGCGATCCGCATCGCACAGGTCGCCGCGCAGAAGGAGCCGGGCCGCCGTCCTGCTCCGCTTTACATCCGGGCCGCCGATGCCGCGCCGTCGCGCGATGCGGCGCCGCGCTTGCTGGACTAAGCGCATGAGCCTGACCGCCGCCGAACTGGCCGCGCTCTCGGCCCGCGCCTACACCCATATGGACCCTTGGACCGAGGCGGCATTTGCGGGCACGCTCGATCAGCCCTCCAGCCTGCTGGTGCGCGGGGAGGGCGCCTTTGTGCTTGGCCGCGTGGTGCTGGACGAGGCGGAGATCCTCGCGCTTGCCACCAATCCTGCGCAGCAGCGCAAGGGGGCAGGGCGGGCGGTTCTGCAGGCCTTTGAGGCGCAGGCCGCGGCCCGCGGTGTGGCCACTGTCTTTCTTGAGGTGGCGTCGGAAAACCTAGGTGCTCGCGGCTTTTACGAGGCCTGCGGTTATCAGGTGACCGGCCGGCGGAAAGCCTATTACCACCGGCCCGGCGGCGGGCGCGACGATGCGCTGCTCATGAGCCGTGCGCTTACCTGAGGTTAGGCGTTGCGGCAGGCCAACCCTGTGCGTGGACTTGCAAAAACCTGTTGACCCGCCGCTAGGGCAACGCATTATCGGGCATGATCTGCCACAGGGCAGTCCAAAGTGCGGGGCACGCAGAACAGACCCCGCTCGTCCAGACCCGGGAGCACCCTATGACCCTCATGAAATCCATCCTCGGCACCGCCGCAACGCTGGCCCTGACCGCAGGCGCCGCGCTGGCGGATCCGGCGCTGATCTACGACCTCGGCGGCAAGTTCGACAAATCCTTCAACGAGGCCGCCTACAACGGCGCCGAGATGTACGCCAAAGAGACCGGCGGCTCCTACAAGGACATCGAATTGCAGTCTGAAGCCCAGCGTGAGCAGGCCCTGCGCCGCTTTGCCGAGGCTGGCTTCAACCCGGTTGTGACCACCGGCTTCTCGATGTCCTCGCCGATCGCCGCAATCGCCGCGGATTACCCGGACACCAAATTCGTGACCATCGACGGTTTCGTCGACCCTGAAGAGCATCCCAACGTCCTGTCGATCCTCTTCTCCGAGCATGAGGGCTCCTACCTTGTCGGCATGCTGGCGGCGATGGCTTCCGAGTCGGGCACCGTGGGCTTTGTCGGCGGCATGGACATCCCGCTGATCCGCAAATTCGCCTGCGGCTACGCGCAGGGTGCCAAAGCGGTCAGCGATGACATCAACGTGATCTCCAACATGACCGGCACCACCCCCGCCGCATGGAACGACCCGGTGAAGGGCTCGGAGCTGACCAAGGCACAGATCAGCCAGGGCGCCGACGTGATCTTCGCCGCCGCTGGTGGCACCGGCATCGGCGTGCTGCAGACCGCCGCGGACGAGGGCATCCTCTCGGTCGGCGTCGACAGCAACCAGAACTACCTGCACCCGGGCAAGGTTCTGACCTCCATGCTCAAGCGCGTCGATGTGGCCGTGGCTGAGGCGATGACCGAAGGCACCGAGCTCAAGACCGGCGTGAAGGTGCTGGGCCTTGCCGAGAACGGCGTCGGCTACGCGCTCGACGAGAACAACGCCGAGCTGCTCTCTGACGAGATGAAAGCCGCCGTTGACGAGGCGCGCGAGAAGATCGTGGCTGGCGAGATCGAGGTTCACGATTACTCGGCGGATGACAGCTGCCCCGCGCTGAACTTCTGATCACCTCTTGACGATCGGGGGCGTGCCTGCTGGCGTGTCCCCGATTTCTGCTTTCGTGTGGCCCGGTTCCTCGTTTACAGGAGGCCGGGCCGTACTATCCAATGCCGTGAGGCTCCGCATGAACGACATCCCCGCCATCGAGCTGAAGGGCATCTCCAAAGCCTTCGGCCCCGTCCAGGCCAACAAGGATATCTCGATCCGCGTGATGCCCGGCACGATCCACGGCATCATCGGCGAGAATGGCGCCGGTAAATCCACCCTCATGTCCATCCTCTACGGCTTCTACAAGGCCGACGCGGGCGAGATCTGGGTGAATGGCGCCAAGAAGGACATCACCGACAGTCAGGCCGCGATCTCGGCGGGCATCGGCATGGTGTTCCAGCACTTCAAGCTGGTGCAGAACTTCACGGTGCTGGAGAACGTCATCCTCGGCGCCGAGGACGGACCGATGCTGCGCCCCTCGCTGGCGCGCGCACGGGGCGTTCTGAAACAGCTGGCCGAGGAATACGAACTGGCCGTCGATCCCGACGAGTTGGTCGAGAACCTCTCGGTCGGCCACCAGCAGCGCGTCGAGATCCTCAAGGCGCTCTACCGTCAGGCCGATATTCTCATCCTCGACGAGCCCACCGGGGTGCTGACCCCGGCCGAGGCCGATCACCTCTTCCGCATCCTCGACCACCTGCGGGCCGAGGGCAAAACCGTCATCCTGATCACCCACAAGCTGCGCGAGATCATGGAGATCACCGACACCGTCTCGGTGATGCGCCGCGGGCAGATGACCGCCACCGTCAAGACCGCCGAAACCTCGCCCGAGCAGCTCGCCGAGTTGATGGTCGGGCGCAAGGTGCTGCTGCGTGTCGACAAGGCCGCCGCGCAGCCCGGCGAGGTGCTGCTCGACGTGCAGGACCTGCGCCATGTGGACAGCGCCGGGGTCGAGCGGCTCAAGGGCGTGTCGCTGCAGCTGCGCGCCGGTGAGGTGCTGGGCATCGCGGGCGTCGCGGGCAATGGCCAGTCAGAGCTTCTGTCGGTGCTGGGCGGCTCTGCCGAGGGCACCGGCACGGTGATCATGCACGGCCAAAACCTGCCGCTCTCGGGTGCCGGAGCCGATGGCAGCGCACGCCGTGCTGCCGGCATCGGCCATGTGCCCGAAGACCGCCAGCACGAAGGGCTGATCATGGCCTATACCGCGTGGGAAAACACCGTCTTCGGCTACCACCGCGATCCGCATTACCAGTCGGGCATCCTGATGAACAATGCGCTGATCCGCGAGGAGGCGCAGGACAAGATGACGCGCTATGACGTGCGCCCGCCGAACCCGGCGCTGGCCGCGCGCAACTTCTCGGGCGGCAACCAGCAAAAGATCGTGCTCGCGCGCGAGATCGAGCGCGACCCCGAGGTGCTGCTGATCGGTCAGCCCACCCGCGGCGTCGACATTGGCGCCATCGAGTTCATCCACCAAGAGATCATCCGCCTGCGTGACAAGGGCAAGGCGATCCTTCTGGTCTCGGTGGAGCTTGACGAGATCTTCTCGCTGTCCGACCGCATCGCGGTGATGTTCGACGGCAAGATCATGGGCGAGCGGATGCCGGATGAGACCGACCAGACCGAGCTTGGCCTGCTGATGGCCGGGGTCACCGAAAAGCCCGAAGGCAAGCTCATCGACGCGGTGGACGCCTCGCTGCACGAGAAAGAAGCGCGCGAGGCAAGCCAGCATGACTGACCGCGCCGCTTCATTGTTCCCCAAATACGCCCGCCGGAGGCATCAGCGCCCGCAGGGCGCTGCCCGGACCAGAAAGACGAACGAGGTTCCGAATGGATAAGATGCCCGCCTGGGCCGATGCGGTGCTCGTGCCCCTGATCTCGATCCTGCTGGCGGCGATCCTGTCGGCCGGCGTGATCCTCGCCATTGGCGAGAACCCGATCGAGGCCTTCAAGCTGATGGTCGACGGCGCGCTGATGCGCTCGTCCGGCTGGGGCTACACGCTCTACTATACGACCAACTTCATCTTCACCGGCCTCTGCGTCGCCATCGCTTTTCATGCCAAGATGTTCAACATCGGCGGCGAAGGGCAGGCGATGATCGGCGGGCTGGGGGTGGCGCTGGCGTGCCTGTTCATCCCCTTCCCGCATTGGTCGGTGGCGCTTTTGGTGGCGACGCTGGCAGCGGCGGCTTTCGGCGCGGCATGGGCCTTCATCCCGGCATGGCTGCAGGCCAAGCGCGGCAGCCACATCGTGATCACCACGATCATGTTCAATTTCAT
Source organism: Salipiger sp. CCB-MM3 (assembly GCF_001687105.1). Lineage (NCBI taxonomy): Bacteria > Pseudomonadati > Pseudomonadota > Alphaproteobacteria > Rhodobacterales > Roseobacteraceae > Salipiger > Salipiger sp. CCB-MM3. The sequence goes on along the minus strand of NZ_CP014596.1, from coordinate 120,788 downwards.
CGCCGCGGCGCTGCTGAACTACGTTCTGGTGAACCTGCTGCGCCCCGTCGGCGCCATGGAGCCCGCCACCGGCACATTCCCGGCAGCGACCCATCTGCCGACGTTTCAGGATATGTTCGCCACCGAGGGCAACCCGCTCTTTCGCGGCTCGCCCGCAAATGTGACCTTCTTCCTTGCGGTCGCCGCCTGCATCGCCTTCTGGTTCCTCATCTGGCGCACCAAGCTCGGCTATGAGATCCGCGCCTTCGGTCAGTCCGAAAGCGCCGCGCGCTATGCGGGCATCTCGCCGGTGCGCATCACCGTGGTCGCCATGCTGATCTCCGGCGGGCTTGCGGGGATGATGGCGCTCAACACCACCATGGGCGAGGCCGAACGGCTGGTGCTCAACGCGACCGAGGGCGCGGGCTTCATCGGCATCGCCGTGGCGCTCATGGGCCGCTCGCACCCGGTGGGCGTGTTCCTTGCGGCGCTGCTCTTCGGCTTTCTCTATCAGGGCGGGGCGGAATTGGCGCTTTGGACCAATATCCCGCGTGAGCTGATCACCGTGATTCAGGCGCTGGTGATCCTCTTCACCGGGGCGCTCGACAATATGGTCCGCCTGCCGCTCGAAAAGCTCTTCATGTCCATGCGCCGGAGGTCCTCGTGATGGATTACGCGACGCTTCTGCAGGTGCTCGATTCCACCGTGCGCCTCGCCACGCCGCTGCTGCTGGCCTGCCTTGCGGGGCTGTTCTCGGAACGCTCGGGCATCGTCGACATCGGGCTCGAGGGCAAGATGCTCGCCGCGGCTTTTCTGTCGGCGGCCATCGCGGCGGTCACCGGCTCGGTCTGGCTCGGCCTTCTGGCGGGCATCGCCGCCTCGATGCTGATGTCGTTCATCCACGGCTTCGCCTCGATCACCTTCCGCGGCAATCAGCTGATCTCGGGCGTGGCGATCAACTTCCTCGCCTCGGGGCTGACGGTGCTCATCGCGCAGGACTGGTTCTCTCAGGGCGGGCGCACGCCCTCGCTGATGGGCGGCGGCCGCTTCGAGAGCATCACGCTGCCCTTCGCCGAGGCGCTGCGCGGCGTGCCCGTCATCGGCCCGCTCTATTACGAGCTGATCTCCGGCCATTCAATCCTCGTCTATGTCGCCTTCCTGATGGTGCCGCTGACCTGGTGGATCCTCTATCGCACCCGCTTTGGCCTGCGCCTGCGCGCGGTGGGCGAAGCGCCCGAGGCGGTGGACACCGCCGGTGTCTCGGTGGTTGCGCTGCGCTATGCGGCAATCGCCATCTGCGGGCTGCTCTGCGGCCTCGCGGGCGCTTACCTAGCCACCGGCCTGCAGGCGGGCTTCGTGCGCGAGATGACCGCCGGGCGCGGCTATATCGCGCTGGCGGCGCTGATCTTCGCCAAATGGCGGCCGTGGTACGCGCTCTATGCCTGCCTGCTCTTCGGCCTGCTGCAGGCGGTGGCGCTGCGCTATCAGAACATTGACCTTGGCGGGATCATCATCCCGGTACAGGTGATGGACGCGCTGCCCTACATCCTGACCGTGGTGATCCTTGCCGGTTTCGTCGGCAAGGCGATCCCGCCGCGCGCCGGCGGCGAGCCATATGTGAAGGAACGCTGAGGCGGCTTGAACAAAGGTGCGAGGGGCGCTGCCCCTCGCGCTCCCCGGCGTATTTTAGAAGAGAAGAAGGGACATGCGCTGCGGCAGCGGGCTTCTTCTCTTTAAAAATATGCATCGCTGCACCAGCCACCCGGCGCGGCGCGGGGGCTGTGTGAATTCCGCCGCGACACATCAACGTCACATCCCGCTTGGTTGCCAAATCGCCAGCGCGGACGCAAAGTCAGCGGCATGCAGATCTACCTCCCCATCGCCGAGGTTTCGGTCAATGTCTTCCTGCTCTTCGGTCTGGGCGGGATCGTCGGCGTTCTGTCGGGAATGTTCGGCGTCGGCGGCGGCTTTCTGATCACGCCGCTGCTGTTCTTCATGGGCATTCCGCCCGCCGTCGCCGTGGCCACCGGCGCCAACCAGATCGTTGCAAGTTCGATCTCCGGCGTGCTGGCGCATTTCAAGCGCAAGACGGTGGACCTGCGGATGGGGCTGGTGCTGCTGGCGGGAGGCCTCGTCGGCGCGGCGCTGGGGGTCTGGATCTTCAACCTGCTGAAAGAGATGGGGCAGGTCGATCTTCTGGTGCGGCTTTGCTATGTGGTGTTTCTGGGGATCATCGGCGGGCTGATGTTCGTCGAGAGCCTCAACGCCATCTTCAAATCGCGCAAGGGCGCGGCCCCTAAGCGGCGCCACCACGGCTGGGTGCACGGGCTGCCGTTCAAGATGCGCTTCCGCACCTCGGGGCTCTACATCTCGGCGATCCCGCCGGTGCTGGTCGGCTTTTCGGTGGGCGTGCTGGCGGCGATCATGGGGGTGGGCGGCGGCTTCATCATGGTGCCGGCGATGATCTACCTGCTGGGAATGCCCACGAAGGTGGTGGTCGGCACCTCGCTGTTTCAGATCATCTTTGTCAGCGCCTTCACCACGCTGCTGCACGCCAGCACCAACTACACCGTCGACATCCTGCTGGCGCTGATCCTGATCCTCGGCGGGGTCATCGGCGCGCAGATCGGCACCGCCTTCGGCACAAGGCTCAAGGCCGAGCAGCTGCGCATTGCGCTGGCCTCGCTGGTGCTGCTGGTCTGCGGCAAGCTGGCGCTGGAGCTCTTCATCACCCCATCTGAACTTTACGAACTGGTGGCGGGATGAGACTTCTGGCCGCGCTTCTTCTGCTGATCGCCGCGCTGCCCGCGCGGGCCGAAGAGGTGGTCATGGGGCTGTCGCGCACCAATGTATCGATCACCACCGATTTCGACGGCTCCGACATTCTCATCTTCGGCGCGGTCAAACGCGAGGCGGCGATCCAGCGCGACCCGCCCTTGCAGGTGATCGTCACTGTCGAGGGCCCGCTCGAGCCGGTCACCGTCTGGCGCAAGGCGCGCAAGCTGGGCATTTGGGTCAATGCCGAGGCGGTGGAGATCGACAGCGCGCCGAGCTTTTACGCGGTCGCCACTTCGGCGCCATGGAATGAGACCATCTCTGCGGTCGAGGACCTGCGCCATGAGGTCTCGATCCCGCGTGCCATCCGCTCGGTCGGGGCGCCGATGGACATTATGGATTCCGAGGCGTTCACCGAGGCGCTGATCCGCGTGCGCGAGCGGCAGGGTCTCTACCGCGTCGAGGAAGACAGCGTCGAACTGCGTGACAGCACGCTGTTCGACACCTCGATCTCCATGCCCGCGAATATTTCCGAGGGGCGCTATCTGACCCGCGTGCTGCTGACCCGCGGCGGCAAGGTGGTGGCCGAGCACGACAGCGAAATTCAGGTCGGCAAGGTTGGGCTGGAGCGCTGGCTGTTTACGCTTTCGCGGCAGATGCCGCTGGCCTATGGGCTGTTGTCGCTGGCCATCGCGGCGATCGCCGGCTGGGGCGCTTCGGCGGCGTTCCGGGCGATCCGCTCGGGATGAGCCGGCCCGCGCCCGCCCGCCGCGCCGACTATGCGGCCTTCTTTGCCATTCCTACCCGCTGGGAGGACAATGATGCCTACGGGCATCTGAACAACGCCGCCTATCACTCCTTCATCGACACCGCGGTGACGCTCTGGCAGCTGGATCGCGGTATACCCATCGAAGGCGAGGGGGTGCTGCGCTCGCTGGTGGTCGAGAACGGCTGCACCTATCATGCCGAGGCGCGGTTTCCCGACCTTCTGCACGCGGGGCTGCGCTGTGGCCACCTTGGGCGCAGTTCGGCCCGCTTCGAGGTGGGGCTGTTCCGCAATGACGACGAGAGCGCCTGCGCCGAGGGCTTTGTGGTGCATGTGGCCGCCGATACCGAAAACCGCCCCGTGCCAATCCCGACCGACTACCGCGCGGCGCTGGAGACCATCCTGCGCGGCGGCTGACCACCCCGAGAACCCAACCCCAAGGAGACCGCGCCATGACCGGCATTCCCGTGAACCCCGAGCGTTTTCTGTCCGACCTGCACATGCTGCGCAGCTTCGGCGCGACCGGGGTCGGCAAGGGCGTGTGCCGCCCGGCTTTCTCGGAGGCGGATATCGCTGCGCGCGATTGGCTGGCGGGGCGCATGGAAGAGGCGGGGCTGCGCAGCCATTTCGACCCGGTGGGCTCGCTCTTCGGGCTGACCGACGGGCCATCGCTGCTCATCGGTTCGCACTCCGACAGTCAGGTCGAGGGTGGCTGGCTCGATGGTGCGCTGGGGGTGATCGCCGGGCTCGAGGTGGCGCGCGCGGCGCAGGAGGCGGGCGGCCCGCCGGTGTCCTGCGTGTCGTTTCAAGATGAGGAAGGGCGCTTTGGCGTGACCACCGGCAGCGCCATCTGGGGCGGCAACATCAGCCTTGCCGAAGCCGACGCGCTGCAGGGTCCCGATGGTGTGACTCTGGCCGAGGCGCGCAAGGGCCTCGGGGCGCGCGCCGGGGCGTTCCTCGATCCCGACCGGTTCACCGGATTTCTGGAAATGCACATCGAGCAGGGCCCGGTGCTCGACACGGAGGGCGGCAGCCTCGGCGTGGTCGAGGCCATCGTGGGCATGCGCAACCAGACCATGGTGCTCAAGGGTCAGCAGAACCACGCAGGCACCACGCCGATGCGCCTGCGCAAGGATGCGTTTCAGGGGCTCGCCACATTCACCACGCGGCTCAATGAGCGGCTGCGCAACGTGGTCACCCCGGCGACGGTCTGGACCATCGGCCATGTGGAGGTGCATCCCAACGCCCATGCCATCGTGCCCGGCGAGGTGCGCTTTACCCTGCAATGGCGCGACGGCGACGCGGACCGGCTGGATCGGATCGAGGCCATCGCTCGCGAGACGATCAACGAGGTCTGCGCCGAGACCGGGCTGGAACTGACATTCGCGCCGAAGCTGGAACTGGCGCCGGTGACTATGGATGCGCGGCTGCGCGCGGCGCTGGAGCAGGGGGCCGAGGCCGCCGCGCCGGGTGCGTGGCGGCTGATGCCCTCGGGGGCTCTGCACGATGCCACCAACCTGTCGAACCTGATGCCGGTGGCCATGCTTTTCGTGCCGTCGATCGGCGGGATCAGCCATGATTTTGCCGAAGATACGCATGAGGCGGATCTGGTGACCGGGCTGCAGGCGCTGGCCGGAGCGGTGGCGGCGCTCGGCTGAAGGCTTGGCGGCGTGGGGAACCGGCTGCGCGCAGGCACGTTAATCCGGTGACACAACCGGAGGATACGGCCATGAAGGATGTTCCGAGAGACCAGCACGTGATCACCGCCAGCGCCCGCCAGCTTGAGTTGCTGGACCATCTGCAGGCGCGCAGCGTCGGCGCACGGGCATGGTTTGATGAAATGGTCGAAAAGGCCGATCCCGAGTTCCGCTTTGTCGCCGTGCGCTTTCACGGGCTGCATGTGGAGCAGGTACAGCGCCTGACGGCGCTGATCACCGCCGTCGGCGGCGAGGCTGACCCGTCCGAAACCATGAGCGCCGCGATGAAGCGCGCCGGGCTTTCGGTGCGCTCGGTCTTTGGCGGCATCGACGGCGATATGATGGACCGCATCCGCGCGTCCGAGGCCAAGGTGCTGGCGGGCTTCACCGAGGTGATCAAAGCCATGGAGCCCTCGCGCTACCGCGACGAGTTGGTGCAGATGCAGGGCGAGTTGCAGGACCTTCTGCAAGGGGTGCAGAGCGAAGAGCGTTCGCTTCCCGACGTGCCGAAGGAAGACTGAGGCACGCGGCTGCCTAGGCCTAGGCCCAGTCCACATCCCCCAGAAAGATATAGCCCGCGCCATAGATCGTCTTGATCAGGCGCGGGTTCTTCGGGTCCTCGCGCAGCTTGGTGCGCAGGCGCGAGATACGCACGTCCATCGCCCGGTCAAAGCTTTCCCCCGCCGCGCCGCCAAGGCTTTCTTGCATATGCGCGCGGGTGATCAGACGTTTCGGGCTTTCCAGAAACAGCCGCAAAACCGCGCCCTCCGCATGGGAGAAGGGGGTTTCCGCGCCCTTGGCGTCTTCCAGAACATAGCGATCGAAATGCGCGGTCCAGCCCGCGAAACGGGCGGTCTCGCTGCGGGTGGGCGCGCTGCGTGGGGCGCGCAGGCGGGCGCGGACGCGGGCGACCACTTCGGCCGGATCGAAGGGTTTGATGATGTAGTCGTCTGCACCCAGTTCCAGCCCCGTCACCCGGTCCTGCACCTGCGCGCGTCCCGAGACGATGATCACCGAGGCGCCCTGTTCCAGCGCCAGCCGGTGCACGAGGCTCAGACCGTCGCGATCAGGCAGGCCGAGATCCACGAGGCAGACATCCGGCGTGGCGCGTTTCAGCGCCGCCTCGAACTCGGTCGCGCGCCCAAAGGCCATAGTGCGAAAGCCCGCCTCGGTCAGCGCCTCGGAGAGGATCGCCCGGATCGCCGGCTCGTCGTCGAGGATCGAAATCAGCGGCGCGCTCATGCGGGCACCATGCCGAGGAAGGCTGCGAGCTGGCCCTCGCTGAAGGGCTTTGCGATCACCGGGGCCGCAGCCTCGGCGGCCTCGCGGCGCGGATCGCCCGGCGGCAGCGAGGTCATCAGCCGCACGTTCAGACCGGGCAGGGCGGCGGGCAGCGCCGAGCCGGGGGTGCCGCCCTCCAGCAGCACATCCGAAAGCACGAGGGCCAGATCCAATCCCTCGGCCAGCGCCTTCGCCTCTGGCACGGAGGACGCCTCGACCACCGCATGGCCAAGCGCGGTGAGCATGTCGCGCAGCTGCTCGCGCAGTTCGGGGTCATCCTCGACCAGCAGCGCAAGCCCGCGCGCGCGGGGCGGCAGCGCCGGGGCGGGGCGCAGCGGCAGGCGCAAAGTGACCCGCGCGCCGCGCGCGCCATTGGCCAGCTTGATCGTCCCGCCAGCGAGCTTGGCCATGTCGTAGACCATGGCGAGCCCCAGCCCCGACCCGGCGCCGCCCTTGGTGGTGAAGAAGGGATCAAGCCCGTGGCGCAGCGCCTCTTCCGAAAAGCCGTGCCCGCTGTCGCTGACCGCCAGTTCCAGCCATGTGCCCTGCACCGCGCGCATGTCGAGGCGGATGTGCCCGCCGCCCGCGCTTGCCGCGCCGCAGGCATCGCGGGCGTTCAGCACGAGGTTCAGCGCCGCGTCCTGCAACAGCCCCGGATCGAGCAGGAAGGCACCCTGTGGCGCCGGGCCGATCTCCAGCGTCACATTCTCGGGCAGCGCCGGACCGGCCAGCGTGCGCAGGTCGCGCAGGAAATCGGCGAGGTCCACCGGCTCCGGCGTCCACGCGCGCGGCGCGGTGATCCCGGCGATGCGGTCGAGCAGCGCGCCACCGCGCCGTGCCGCCTGCAGCGTGCCGCTGACCAGCGGCGCGGCCTCGTCCGGCAGGGCCATGCGCGCGAGCTTGGACTGCATGCCAAGGATAATCGTCAACAGGTTCGAAAAGTCATGCGCCAGCCCCGAGGTCAGCTGTGCCGCGAGTTCGCGCCGCCGCGCCTGCTGCAGCGCCGCGCGGGCTTGGGTTTCCTCGGTGACATCGAGCGACAGGATGTAGACGCCGCGCTCTGCCGGGTCGGGGGTGAACACCGCACGGATGCGCCGCGACGAGCCCGCGTCGGTGAACTCGAAGATGCTCTGCTCCCCGTCAAGCGCCCGCGCCAGATGCGGGCGCACCTTCTCGTAGGCCGCGCCAAGCGCCTCGGAGACATGCAGACCGGTGATCTCGGACGGGCGCCCGGGCATCACCTGCGAGAGGCGGCGGTTGGAGTAGGTATAGCGCCCCTCGGCGTCGACGCGGGCGATATGGGCGGGCATCATCTCGGTGGTGAGGCGGGTGCGGGCCTCCATTTCGGTCAGCTCGCGCCGGGCCTCTTCGAGCGCCGCATTGGTGGCGGCCAGTTCGCGGTTGCTGGCGGCCAGCGCCTCGGCACGGCGGATGACTTCTTCGGAGAGCAGTTCCGAGCGGGTGCGCAGCAGATCCTCCTGCGCCTTCACGGCGGTGATATCGGTGTAGACGGTGACCCAGCCGCCCTGCGGCAGCGGCGATCCTTCGACCGAGATCCAGCGCCCATTGGCGCGGCGGCGCTCCATGTAGTGGGGCGCGAAGGCGCGGGCCTGCTCGACGCGGACGCGCAGAAACTCCTCGGGGTCATCTACCTCGCCGTATTCGCCCGCCTCGATCAGATGGCGCACCGTGTCTTCGAAACTGGCACCGGGGCGGGTCAGCCGCTCGGGCAGGTCGAACATCTCGGCAAAGCGGCGGTTGCAGACCGCCAGCCGCAAATCGCGATCATAGATCGACAGCGCCTGCTGAATGAGATTCAGCCCGGCCTGCGTCAGCGCATCCTTATCCATCCGATGTGGTCCATCCCTCACTCCTCCGCTCTAAGGGCTAGCATTGCCCGGCGGCAGAGAGAAGCGTGGCGCGACGTCGCGCGCCACGGGGCTGCGAGATGGCAGCGAGGATTACTCCCAGCAGTTCACCGCAACGGTCATGTCGCGGGCAGCGGTGGTTAGGTCTTCGGGCGCCAGTGCGCTTTCGCCCTGCATGGTGGTGCCCGAAATGCCCGCCCCGCGCAGGAACTCGATGAGCGCAGCCGCATCGGTGGCGAAGGCGACATCTTCGGGCAGTTGCTTGCCGCCCGCATCGCGCGGCATCAGCAGGCCGACCACCGCGCCACCAGCGTCCAGCACCGGGCCGCCCGCATCGCCGGGGGTGACATCGACCGCGAGCCGCGCCAGCGTCTCCTCGCCGGCCAGCCCCTTGCTGTCCTGCAGCGCGCCAAAGCTCAGCGTCGCGGTGCTCAGCACGCCGCCATAGGGGAAGCCTGCCACGGCCACCTCGGAGTTGAGACGCGGCAGATCGGTGCGCAGCCGCGCCACGCCGCGCGGCGCCAGCGCCGCCGAAGGCCGCAGCAGCGCCACGCCAAGCGCCGCATCGCTTTGCAGAAGTTCGGCATCATAGCTGCCGTCGAGGGTCAGGCGGCTGCAGTTCTGCACCGCCTCTGCGGTGGTCAGCACGGTGCCCCGGCCATCGACGAAGAAACCCGCCACGGTCGCGCGCGGGGTGCGGATCGGCAGGCCGGAGACCAGATCGAGCGTCTGGCCATTGTCGCTGACCTCGGCGGGGTTGAGGACGCCGGGGATGGGGCGGAAGCTGGCCGACATGGCACCGGCCACACGCTCGAACCGCGCGTCGTCGCCTGCGGGCCAGACCAGCGTCCAGCCTTTGATCTCGCCGCCCTGAAGGGTGACCTCGGTGCGGCTTGCGATGCGGCTGTTTTCGCCGGTGATGCTGAAGCCGTCACGGCGCAGGCTGCGTGGCCCGTCCAGCGGCACGATCTCCAGCGTCTGCAGAATCTCGTAAAGTCCGCCCAAAGTCTTGCGATCGCCCGGCTGGCTGATCAGCAGAACCTGCGCGTTCTCGACCTCGCCATTGCCGGAATAGATGGCAAAGGGGGCCTCGTAGCGGTCGAAAGAGACCAATTCGGTCGGCATCGACACGGCCACACCGGCCTCTGCGTCGCTGACCTCGGACATGCCCAGACCGTCGAGCACAGCGTTGTATTGCCCCAGCAGGTCGGCGCGCTGGCGGGTGGTGAGGATGCCGGTCACCTCATAGCCATTGTCGCGCTGCCATGCGCCCATGGCGTTGCGTGTGCCGGCACCAAAGGCGCCGTCGATGGCGCTGTCGTAATGACCGGACCACTGCAGGGCGACCTGCAGCTGGCGGCGTTCGGCAGCGCTGAGGCTCTGCTCGCCGCGGCGCGCCTGCGAGACGGTCTCATAGGGGATCTCGGGCTTTGCCGGTTCGGCCTCGACCTCGGCAAGCGCCGCCGCGAGTTCCGACGAAGAGGTGGTTTCCTGCGTCTGCTCGGCTTGCGGGGCCGCCGCGGCCTCCTCGGTCGGCGTCTGCTCCAGCGGCTCGGCGCTCACCGGCGGCTGCGTTGCGTTTTGCGCGACACCCGCGCCAACCGGCCAGAACTGCCGCCCGTATTCGCCCGCCGCGGCGAGATAGGAATCACGCGGGATCTGCCCCGCGGCGCGCAGGGCGCGCAGCCGGTCGGCGGCGACCTGCGGATCAAAGGGGCCAAGCGCGATGCCGTACCAGCCGCCACCCAGCGAAAAGCCATTCACATTCTGCAGTCCGGCCGAATAGTCGCGCAGCCGCGCCTCGGCTTCGGTCAGGCTGGGCTGGGCTTCGATCTGGATATAGACCACATCGCCCTGCTGCGCCGCCGCGCCCTGCGCCAGCATCAACGCTGCCGTGCCTGCAAAAAGAATGGTTCTCAACATGGATTAACTCGCTCCTCGGGCCCGGACGTCTGCGCGCCGTTTCTCGTCTCTGACTGCTGTTCACTCAAAGGATGTAACAGACGCGTGCCTCGCGTCATCTCAAAAGATGGTCAGGGCTGCGCATTGACCCTTGACCGTTGCACGCATAATCAGGCAGCCGACCAGTCGAAGAGCGGCGCGCGTCCTGCGCCGCGGGCGAGCACGCCAAGGGAAGGATGCCATGACGATGCCGAGCATGAGCGAGACAAGCAAGCCGCGCAGTTTTCAGGAGATCATCCTGCGTCTGCAGACCTATTGGGCCAGCAAGGGCTGCGCCGTGTTGCAGCCTTACGACATGGAAGTCGGCGCGGGCACCTTCCACCCGGCCACCACGCTGCGGGCGCTCGGCTCGAAGCCCTGGGCCGCGGCCTATGTGCAGCCCTCGCGCCGCCCCACCGACGGGCGTTATGGCGAGAACCCCAACCGCCTGCAGCACTATTACCAGTTTCAGGTGCTGATCAAACCCAGCCCGCCGGACCTGCAGGCGCTCTATCTCGGCTCGCTCGAAGCGATCGGCATCGACATGGCCAGCCACGATATCCGCTTCGTCGAGGACGATTGGGAAAGCCCGACGCTGGGCGCTTGGGGCCTTGGCTGGGAGGTTTGGTGCGACGGCATGGAAGTGTCGCAGTTCACGTATTTCCAGCAGGTTGGTGGCCATGACTGCCATCCGGTCTCGGGCGAGCTGACCTACGGGCTCGAGCGCCTTGCCATGTATGTGCTCGGCATCGACCACGTGATGGATATGCCGTTCAATGACCCGGGTGCGCCGATCGCGCTGAAATACGGCGATGTGTTCCGCCAGACCGAAGAGGAATACTCGCGCTTCAACTTCGACGTGGCCGACACCGACGTGCTGCTACGCCATTTCGAAGAGGCCGAGGCGGAATGCGAGGCGATCCTTGCCCGCGACGAGAGCGACCCCAAGACCGGCAAGCGCATCGTCATGGCGCACCCGGCCTATGACCAGTGCATCAAGGCCTCGCATCTGTTCAACCTTCTGGATGCGCGCGGGGTGATCTCTGTCACCGAGCGGCAGGCCTACATCGGACGCGTGCGGGCTCTGGCAAAGAAATGCGCCGATGCCTTCGTGAGCACTGAGGCGGGCGGCTGGACGCCAGAGGCCGCAGGCAGCGCCGCATGAGCGGCAAGATCCTCGGGATCGGCATTATCGCGGCCGCGCTGATTTTTGGCGCGGTCGTCTACTACACGCAGGTGTTCTACTACTATTACGACCTGCCGGCGGAAGAGGCGGAGGTTCTGCTGACGCCGCTCGATGGCACCGCGCCGCGCGCCATCGCCTTCGAGGATTTCGAGGGGATCGACGCGACCTCCTCACCGATCCGCTACCGCGCCTGTTTCTCCACATCCGAGAGCCCACAAACGCTCGATTCCCTGTTCGAGCGTTACGAAGGGTCCGAGCCGCGCAATGCGCCGTTCTGGTTCGGCTGCTTTGACGCCGAGGATATCGGCGACGAGATCGCTGCGGGCACCGCGCATGTCTACACCTCGCAGCGCAACATCGAGTTCGGCATCGACCGGGTGGTGGCGGTGACCCGCGACGGGCGCGGCTACATCTGGGAAGAGATCAACGAATGCGGTGACAAGGCCTATGACGGCACGCCGTTGGGCGAGGACTGCCCGGAGCGGTAAATCGCCAGTTGTGTGGGAGGAGCCGGGCGAGCGCCGCCCCGTGGGAAGGCGCACCAGCATCTGAGCGAGGCGCTTTATGCCTGCCAAATCCGAATGACAACGGAACTTTGCGCGCGGGTGAAAGAGCGCCATCCCGTGGGGACGGGACGGCGCTCGCCCGGCGGCTTCGCCTTGATTCCGGGCGAGTTCAGCCCTCGCGCCAGTCGAAGAACCCGTCGCCCGCCTGCGCCAGAAGCTCGCGCGCCAGATCGGTGCCCATGCGCGCGCCCTCGGCGATGGGGCCGCGGCGCTCGCCCTTCAGCGCCTCGCTGCCGTCGGGGCGAAGGATCTCGCCGCGCAGCCAGATTTCGTCGCCTTCGAGCAGCGCCAGACCGGCAATCGGCGTCTCGCAGCTGCCGTCGAGCGTGGCGAGGAAAGCGCGCTCCGCGTCGAGCCGATGCTGCGTCGGGCGGTCGTGGATCGCCGAGAGCATCGCGGCCACGCGCGCATCGCTGATCCGCCGCTCGATGCCGATGGCGCCCTGCGCGATGGCGGGCAGCATGTCTTCGGGGGCGATCGGCGTCATGTGCTCGCCCGCCATGTTCATCCGGTTGAGCCCGGCCATGGCAAGGAAGCTGCAGGCGGCCACACCGTCTTCGAGCTTTTTCAGGCGGGTCTGCACGTTGCCGCGGAATTCCACCACCTGCAGGTCGGGGCGGCGGTTCAGCAACTGCGCCCGGCGGCGCAGCGACGAGGTGCCGACCACGGTGCCCTCGGGCAGATCGGCAATGGCCGCATGGCCGGGCGAGATGAAACAGTCGCGCACGTCCTCGCGCGGGAGGTAGCAATCGAGGATCAGCCCCTCGGGCTGCTCGGTCGGCATGTCCTTCATCGAGTGCACCGCGATGTCGATGCCGCCCGACAGAAGCTGCTCTTCGATCTCGCGGGTGAACAGACCCTTGTTGCCGATCTCCTTCAGAGGCCGGTCGGCGGCGATCATCGCGCGATCATCGCCCATGGTCTTGATCACCTTCACCTCGAAGGCCTCAGTGGGCAGGTCGAAATGCGCGGCCAGCCGGTCGCGGGTCTCATGGGCCTGCGCCAGCGCCAGCGGCGAGCCGCGGGTGCCGATCTTCAGCGGGGCGTCGGGCGAGGGCAGGGCGATGGGGGTCTCGATTGTCATGGTCAGAGCTTTATGTCGCGGGAAGAGATGTGGCAATGGGGGGCGTTTTGACATATTGCCGCCCCGACGAGATAGGCAATTCAGACGGGGGTTTCCCATGACCAAGACGATCCTGCGCGCACTGGCTGGCGAGACCCTGCCCACCCCGCCGATCTGGATGATGCGGCAGGCGGGGCGCTATCTGCCCGAGTATCGCGCCACCCGCGCGCAGGCCGGGGATTTCCTGTCGCTGTGCTACAACCCCGAGCTTGCCGCCGAGGTGACGCTGCAGCCGATCCGCCGCTACGGTTTCGATGCGGCGATCCTCTTTGCCGACATCCTGCTGCTGCCGCAGGCGCTGGGGCTCGACCTGTGGTTCGTCACCGGCGAAGGGCCGCGGCTGTCGACCATCCAGAGCGATGCGGATTTCGACGCGCTGAAGCCGGTCTCGGCGATCCACGACACGCTCAGCCCGATCTACGAGACCGTCGGCATCCTGTCGCGCGAGCTGCCGAAAGAGACCACGCTGATCGGCTTCGCCGGCGCGCCCTGGACCGTGGCGACCTATATGATCGCCGGGCGCGGCACCAAGGATCAGGGCCCTGCACACGCGCTGAAGGCCGAGAACCGCGCGTTGTTCGAGAAGGTCATCGACCGGCTCACCGAGGGCACCATCGAATATCTGTCGAAACAGGTCGAGGCGGGCGCCGAGGTGGTGAAGATCTTCGACAGCTGGGCGGGCTCGCTCGAGGGCGACGATTTCCGCAAATACGCGCTGGAGCCCGCGAAGGTGATCACGCAGGAGATGAAGTCGCGCTTCCCCGGCCTGCCGGTCATCGTCTTCCCGCGGCAGGCGGGTGAGAATTACATCGGCTTCCACGAGGCCACCGGTGCCGATTGCGTCGCGGTGGACGACAGCGTTTCGCCGGAATGGGCGGCGGCCAATGTGCAGACCTCGGGTTGCGTGCAGGGCAACCTTGCGTCGTCGCATATGGTGACCGGCGGCGAGGACTTGGTGCGCGAGACCCAGCGGGTGGTCCGCGCCTTCTCGAAGGGGCCGCATATCTTCAACCTCGGCCATGGCATCACCCCCGATGCCGACCCCGAGAACGTTCAGCTGATGATCGACACCGTGCGCAGCACGGTCACCGCCTGAGCGACGCTCAGCGCCTAACGGCGGTGCTGCCGCGCCGCCGTCCCGGCTGGGGCCGGGCCTTCGCCCGCTCACGCAGGAAGACCACCAGCCCCGCGCCGACGATCAGCGCGCATCCCGCCCATGTGGCGGGCGCGGGCCATTCGCCGAACATCGTCCAGCCCCAGAAGATCGCCATCGGCAGGCCGATGTATTCGAAGGGCGCGATCACCGCCGCATCGGCCATCCGGTAAGAGGCGCTCAGCGCGTAGCCGACAAAGCCCGAGATGCATCCCAGCCCCAGAAAAACCAGCATGTCCTGACCGCTCGGCAGGACCCATGGGCGCAGCAAGAAGCGCGCCGCATCGCTGTCGAAAGCGTCCATGTAGCGCCCGTCTCCGGCGACGAAGTAGAAGCCCGCCGAGACCACGAGGAACATCAGCTGCAGATGCACCGCCAGCGCCGAGGCGCGGGAGGTGACGCCGAGCTTGCGGGTCAGCACCTGCAAGAGCGCGTAGAGCAGCGCCGAAAGCACCGGCAAGAGCAGCACCAACCGCGCGCCGCCCGAGGTCTCCGCCCATGGCTGCTGCATGATGACCACACCGCAAAAGCCAACGCAGACCGCACCGAGCCGCCAAGGCCCGACCTTTTCGCCGAGGAGCGGCACGGACAGCAGCGTGATGAAGAGCGGCGCGACAAAGAAAAGCGCCGTCGCCTGACCCAGCGGCATCACCGCAACCGAGGCGTAAAAGGTCATATTGGCCAGCACCACCAGCACGCCGCGCGCCAGATGCAGCCACGGCGTGTTGCTGCGCAGCAGCCGCCAGCCGCCTTCGATCTGCAGCATGACAAGGATGATGCACAGCCCGACCGCAGAGCGTGTGGCAACGATCTGATGCAGCGGGTAGCCGTCCGAAAGCAGCTTGATCAGCATGTCGTTGATCGAGATCCCGACGACGCCCGCGCAGATCAGCGCGATGCCAAGGCCGGGACGATTGAGGCTGGTGATATGGGTTGCGGTGCTCATGTCCCGGCTCTAGCCCGGCGCGCTGACCGGCGCCATGGAAATTCTGCGTGGCGCTTCTGGGTATGCAGCGCGGTTTCAGCGAAGCCCGCGCAGTAAATTTGCACATCGGTTGTTTTTGACAACCATTCGGTTGTGAAAAACAACCTTTCTCTTGCCAGCGGCGCGTCGATCGGACGTCATGCAAAGGACCAAGAACCGACAGGTTTGATCCATGCCGCCGTCCTCCGACGCGCCAAACCCTCAGCGCCATGACGATCCTCCGATCGAAATCGGAGGGCTCAGGATCGAAATCCTCGAAGGTGCCTTCAGCTGGTACTTTCGCACGATGGATGCCGTCGTCTCGCGCGATCTCGACAAGCGGATGGCGCATCTCGAGATCGCCAAGGGCAAGGGCAAGATCACCGCGCTTTTGCTGGTGGATGATTACCCCGGCATCCGCCCGTCGCAGATCGCCGAGGTGCTGATGCGCGACCGCCCGGCCACCGGAAGGATCATCGACCGGCTCGTCGCCTCTGGGGTGATCCGCCGCGAGGCTGCCCCGGACGATCAGCGCGCCCAGGCGCTCTTCATCACCGAGCGGGGCCATGCGCTCTCACAAGAGGTGCGCGAGATCATCCGCCAGCAGGAAGCGGAGTTCTTCGACTTCATCGAGCCGGAGGACCGCGCGCAATTCATGCGCATGCTCAAGCGTGCCTATCTGAAGATGAGGACGAAATGGGACTGACTACCGAGCGCGTCGCGCTCATCTCCGGCGCTGCGCGCGGCATTGGCGCCGCCACGGCGAAAGCGCTGTTCGACGCGGGCTGGACGGTGTCGCTGGGCATGCGCCGCCCGCGGATGCCGGACTGGGCCAAGGATGCGCCGGAGCGGGTGCATCTCTACACCTATGAGGCCACGGACCCCGCCACGGCCACCGGCTGGGCGCAGGAGGTTATGGAAAGGCTCGGCCGCATCGACGCGGTGGTCGCCAGCGCAGGCATCTCGCTGCGCAAGACCCCGGTCGAGATCACCGACGCAGAAATGGCGCAGCTGCTGGAGGTCAACGTGCAAGGGCCGCGCCGCCTTGCCGCCGCCTGCTGGGAGCCGCTGGCCGCATCGGGCCGAGGCCGGGTGGTGCTGCTCGCCTCGCTCTCGGGCAAGCGGGTCAAATCTCCCGGTGCGGGGTCCTATGCGGTCTCGAAATTCGCCGTGGTGGGGCTCGCCCATGCGCTGCGCCAAGCGGGCTATGACCGCGGGATCCGTGCCGTGGCGGTCTGCCCCGGCTTTGTCGCCACCGACATGGCGACCGCCGTCGAGGGCCGCGACCCCGCGACGATGACCCAGCCCGAGGATCTGGCGCGGGTGATCCACATGCTGATCGACCTGCCCAATGAGGCCAGCGTGGCCGAGTTCCACGTCAACTGCCAGCTTGGCGAAACCCACTGACGTGCCGGGTGATGTGTCGCCGTCCCTCGCCGGAGAGACCGGCCTTCGGGCGCGGCAACACGGCAGGAAAGACCTAAGGCGCGCGGCGCCGATTTTGGGAGAAAGACCATGCCAGGACCGAAGCCGGATCCGGTAGAGAACAGCGCCGCGCTGCCCGAGCGGGCGGATGTGGTGATCATCGGCGGCGGCATCGCCGGGGTCTGCGCCGGTCTGGAATTGGCCGAGCAGGGGCTCAAGGTGGCGATCTGCGAAAAGGGCCATGTTGCGGGCGAGCAGTCGAGCCGCAACTGGGGCTGGGTGCGGCTGACCCACCGCGACACCCGCGAGTTGCCGCTGATGGTCGAAGCGCAGCGTATTTGGCAGGGGCTGGACGCGCGCATCGGCGCAGACACCGGCTACACGCGCTGCGGCGTGACCTTCACCTGCGCCAGCGAGGCGGCGCTGGCCGCCGAGCGCGAGTCGCTGGAAGAGCTTGCGCCGTATCAAATCCCGGCCCGGATGCTCAGCCGTGACGAGGTGATGGGCATGTTTCCCGGCCTGTCGCTCGACATCAAGGGCGCACTGCACAATCCCTACGACGGGCGCGCCGAGCCGCAGAAGGCGGCACCGGCCATCGCCCGCGCGGTTCAGGCGCGCGGCGGCAGCGTGCATCAGCATTGCGCCGTGCGGGTGGTCGAAACCGCGGCCGGGCGCGTCTCGGGCGTGGTGACCGAGAAGGGCCGCATCGCCTGTTCGGCGGTGCTGGTGGCGGGAGGGGTCTGGTCCCGGCTCTTTCTGGGGAACCTCGGCATCGACCTGCCGCAGCTGCGGACCAAGGGCAACGTGCTGCGCACCGATCCTGTGCCCGAGGGGCCCGAAGGTACGCTCAAATATCCCGAGTTCGCCATGCGCAGGCGTGCCGATGGCGGCTACACGATCGCCTCGGCCCTGCCCAGCCCCTACCAGCTGACCCCCGACAGCTTCCGCCTGCTCAAAGCCTTCCTGCCTGCGCTGCGGAACGAATGGCGCAGCATCAACCTCGGGGTGGGGCCGTCCTTCTTCGAGGCGTTGCGCACGCCGCGCCATTGGAGCGGCGCCGAGGTCAGCCCGTTCGAGAAAACCCGCGTGCTAGACCCCGAGCCCGACAGCACGATGATCGACCGCGCGCTTGCGGTGGTGAAATCCTCCTATCCGGCCTTCGAGACCGCCACCGTCGCGCAGAAATGGGCCGGCTATATCGACGTGCTGCCCGACATCATCCCGGTGATCTCGGGCACCGAGGGCGTGAAGAACGGGCTGCCCGGGCTCTATGTGGCCAGCGGCTTTTCGGGGCACGGCTTTGGGCTCGGCACCGGCGCGGGACGGCTCGCGGCGGATCTGATCACCGGCCGTAGCCCGGTCGTCGACCCCGCGCCGTTCCGGCTGCACCGCTTTTCCGACGGCTCGAAAATCCGGCCCAAATCCGGCGTCATCCAGCGCTGAGGCAACGGCTGCGGCGCGCAAGCGCCACCACATGCTCCGTCCCATCTTCTTCTCTTTGAAAATACGCCGGGGAGCGCGAGGGGCAGAGCCCCTCGCTCAAATTCACCCATTTACACGGGCGCTGACCTACGGTCAGTTTCCCGAAATTACCAAAACTGACAAGAGCGCGAAGAAGAGCATGAGCGAAGATGAGAACATCCGTCACACTGAGAAAATGAAGCGGATCAAGGCCGCCCGCGACAAGATGATCGCCGGGATGACCGAGGAGAAGGGTCTCATCCTCGTGCATACCGGGCCGGGGAAGGGCAAATCATCTTCGGGCTTCGGGATGATCATGCGCTGCATCGCGCACGGCATGCCCTGCGCGGTCGTGCAGTTCATCAAAGGCACTTGGGTGACCGGCGAGGCGAAGATGCTGCGCGAAAGATTCGCCGATGAGTGCCGCTTCTTCGTTTCGGGCGAGGGCTTCACTTGGGAGACGCAGGACCGCGAGCGCGACATCGCGGCGGCGCAGCGCGGCTGGGAGATCGCCAAGGAACAAATCCTCGATCCCGAAAACCGTTTCGTTCTGCTCGACGAGATCAACATCGCGCTGCGCTACGATTACCTCGACATCGACGAGGTCGTCTCTTTCCTGCTCGAGCAAAAGCCGCCGATGACCCATGTCTGCCTGACCGGGCGCAACGCCAAGCCGGAACTCATCGAGGCCGCCGATCTGGTGACCGAGATGACGGCGGTCAAGCACCCGTTCCGCGACGGGATCAAGGCGCAGAAGGGCGTCGAGTTCTGAGCCGCTAAAGCGCTTGGAACGCGCGCTCGAGCTGTCCCCATCGCGAGCATGGGGGCAGGCCGAGGCGGATCCAGCTGTCCGAATAGGGGAAGATGCGGCTCCAGATGTGCCGCGCGGCCAAGGCTTCCTGCGCCGCCTTGGCACCCGGGCAGGCGTAGGTGCGAAAGAGCGGCGTGCCGCCGATCAGCCGCCATCCCGCCGCGCTCGCCAGCGCGTCGAGACGCGCGGCGTCCGCGCTCAGGCGCCGAATAGTTTGCTCCCGCCATAGCCGGTCGGTGAGCGCGGCAGAGGCGATCTCGATCGCCGGGCCTGACACGGGCCATGGGCCTGCAAGCTCGGCGAGCCGCTGGCCCAGATCGCCTTCGGCCAGAGCGAACCCCAGCCGTAGCCCGGCGAGACCGTAGAATTTTCCAAAAGACCGCAGCACCACCACATTGGGCAGCCCGCCGTCGAGGTCGGGGGCAATGTAAAGCTCCGGCTCGGGATCGGCAAAGCTCTCGTCCACCACCAAAAGCTTCACGCGGCTTGCCAGATCGCGCAGCGCGCCCGGCTGGCTGCGCCGTCCGTCGGGGTTGTTCGGGTTGACCACCACGGCGAGATCCGCACCCGCGAGCGCGGCGAGGGTGGCGACTTCGGTCACTTCCCAGCCATGCGCCCGCAGCGTGGCGGCATGCTCGTTGTAGGTCGGTCCCAGCACGGCGGCGCGTCCCGGCCTACGCAGCATCGGCACCATCTGGATCGCCCCCTGCGCGCCGTTCATCGGCACGATGTGGCCGGGGCAGCCGTAAGCCTCGCGGGCCGCCGCGATGAGCCGGACCATGTCAGCCTTGCGCGGCAGCGCGGCCCAGGCCTCGGCGGGGATCGCGGGCACGGGGTAGGGCTCGGGATTGATGCCAGTGGAGAGGTCGAGCCACTCGGCGCGGGTGCCTCCGAAGCGGGTCATCGCGGCATCGAGGTTGCCGCCGTGGTCTCGGGTCTTTTTGTCGGGGGTGGTCATGCGGCGCAGCGAAGCAGGATCATGGCGGCGAGCGCAAGGGCGCAGAGCGCCATGCTGCGCCGGTAGAGGCGCAGGGCGCGGGTCAGATCGCCTGCGGCCGGGTCGGGCGCGCTGCCGTTCAGCCAAGGCTCCTTAGCCACCCGCGTGCCGTAGACGCGCGGCCCCGAGAGGCGGATGTTCAGCGCGGCGGCCATGGCGCCCTCGGGCCATCCGGCATTGGGCGAGCGGTGCTTGGGCGCGTCGCGCCGCATCACCCGCAACCCGCGCAGGGCATGGCGACCAGAGGCGATGGCGAAAAGCGCCCCGGTCAGCCGCGCGGGCAGCCAGTTCACCACATCGTCGAGCCGCGCGGCGGCCTTGCCGAAGGCTTCAAAGCGGTCATTGCGATGGCCGATCATCGAGTCGAGCGTGTTGATCGCCTTGTAGCCCGCAATCCCCGGCAGCCCCGCCACGGCGCCCCAGAAAAGCGGCGCGATGATCCCGTCCGACGTGTTCTCGGCAAGGCTCTCGGTGGCGGCGCGGGCGATCCCGGCGGCGTCAAGCTGCGCCGGATCGCGCCCGACGATCATCGCCACGGCGGCACGTGCGGCCGCCAGATCTCCGCGCGCCAGCGGGGTCGCCACGGCGGCGACATGGGCGTGCATGGCGCGCATGGCGATCAGCGGCCAAGCTAGAGTCGCGCCGATCAGGCTGCCGGCGAGGCTATTCGGAAGCGCGCTCTGGATGGCCAGCGCAGGCAGCACCGCCAGCGCCACGATCAGTGCCGCCGCCAGAACGCCGAGAGCCAGCCTGCGCGGGCGGGCGCCATGGTTCCAGCGCCGCTCCAGCGCGGTGATCGCATGGCCGAGCCATGTCACCGGATGGCCGATCCGGGCGTAGAGCCACCCCGGCCAACCGAGCAGCAGATCGAGCGCCATCCCGCCCAGCATCATCAGCGCAAAGCTCATGCCTCGCCCGCCCGGAAGCTCAGGATGCCGGTGAGCCCGGCTTCGGCCAGCGCGTCCGCCGCGCGCGAGGGGACGGTGCCGGGGGCGAAGATCAGCCCTCGGGCCGAGCCGGTGTGAGCGCGCAGCCAGCCAAGCGCGCCGAACTCGCGCGCCAGATCGGGCGTCGGGCAGGCCGGGCCGCGCCGGGCGCTGCAGCGGCGCGCGGAGGCCGAGGCGAGCGCGGCGCGGCGCGTCAGGTCGCAGGTCGGGTCCTCCCATTGCGCCACGAGGTCAGAGATATCGTGAAAGCCGCCGTCCGACGGATCGGTGCGCTGCGGCGGCCCCCAGAAGCCGCCGAGGATCTCGCAAGGTGGCGGCGGGGGCAGGTGGCGCAGAACTCGTGCCTCGCGCGAGGCCCAGAGCAGCCGGTCGGGCTGGGGGTACATCAGCGGGTCGGTCGCGCCCTCGATGGCGAGGCAGGCGGCGGCAAGGGTCTCCGCATCGCCGCGAAACCCCGCCGCGCGGGCCAGTGCGACCAGCGTGGCGGTCGACGCCCCTGCGCCAAGGCCGGGTGCGAAGTTCCGCGAAGCGTTCGGAAAGTCCGGCGCGATCCCCAGCAGCTGCGCAAGCCGCCTCAGATCGGTAGCGCCAAAGAGTGGCGGTTCGGACACCGCTTCTGCTGGCGCATGGACATGCAGCGCCGGGCAGGGCAGCGTGACGAGGGCCACAGGGCCATCCTCGCCCATGCGCCCCTGCAGCCATTCG
Source organism: Salipiger sp. CCB-MM3 (assembly GCF_001687105.1). Lineage (NCBI taxonomy): Bacteria > Pseudomonadati > Pseudomonadota > Alphaproteobacteria > Rhodobacterales > Roseobacteraceae > Salipiger > Salipiger sp. CCB-MM3. The sequence continues at coordinate 99,143 of NZ_CP014596.1, read as the reverse complement.
CCGAAATGGCCGAAGACGGTCACCACGTCTCTCATGCGCAATTGGTCCCGATTACCGAGAGGGGGCCTTCCACGCCGCAGCGCAGACGCGTTACCGAAAGCGGCGCAACCTCGAAGGCGAGCCCGGCATGAACCGCGCCGCAGACCTGCGACAGCGCCGCGCGGATCACTCCGGCGTGCACCATCAGCACCACGGGCGCGCCAAGCTCCGCCGCCGTCTGCCCGTGCTGCATGAGCGCGGGCGCTGTGCGGGCGCAGAGATCGGCAAAGCTCTCGCCCTCGGGCGGCGTCCAGCGGGCCAGATCGGGGCCGTCCAATGGCCCGAGATCGGGCATCTGATCGAAGCGCAGCCCGTCATGAGCGCCGAAATCCTGCTCCCAGAGGCGCGCGTCCTGCTGCACCTGCAGATCAGGCCACAACGCCTCGGCGGTCTGGCGGCAGCGCCGCGCGGGGCTGCTGATCAGCAGCGCAGGCCGGGGCAGTCGGGCGCGCAGCGCAGCGATCGCCTCGGGCTCTAGCCGGGCCGCGGCATCGGTGCGGCCAAACAGCCGCCCGGCCTCGGCCAGCGGCGCGTGGCGGATCAGGATCAACTCTGCGCTGTGCGGTGCTCTGTCGTGCAACTGACTGCTTTGCCCTTTTCTTTTTCCGGCTTTGATGGTTTCCCATGCGGTCATGAAAAGGTCGATCCTTATCACCGGCGGGGCCCGCTCCGGCAAATCGACCCTTGCGGAACGCAAGGCGCTGTCGGTGTGCGGGCAGGCCATCTATATCGCCACCGCCCGGATTTACGAGGGCGATGCGGAGATGGCAGCGCGGATCGCCGAGCATCAGGCGCGGCGCGGCGAGATGTGGCAGACCCTGCATGCGCCGCGCGATCTGTGCGGCGCTCTCGACGGCAGCGATGGCGGGCTGCCGCGACTGGTGGATTGCCTGACGCTGTGGCTGACCAATCTGCTGCTCGAGGGCGGCGACTGGCGCGAGGAAACGCAGGCGCTGGTCGAGGCCATCGCCCGGCAATCGGCGCCGGTGATCTTCGTGACCAACGAGGTGGGCGCGGGCATCGTGCCGGAGAACCGGCTCGCGCGCGAGTTCCGCGATGCGGCGGGCTGGCTGAATCAGGCCGTCGCCGCGGCCTGCGACGAGGTGTGGCTGGCGGTGGCTGGCTATCCAATGAAGGTGAAACCAAATGAGCATTCTTTCTGACGTGACCGCGCTTTCGGCGGTGGCCGGCCTTGCCGGGACGCTGCCCACTGCCGATGAGGCGGCGGCGCAGGACGCGCGCGCGCGGCAGATGAGCCTGACCAAGCCGCCGGGCTCGCTGGGACGTCTGGAGGAGATGGCGATCTTCATGGCGGGCTGGCAGGCGACGCCGCGCCCCGAGATCACGCGGGCGCAGGCGCTGGTCTTTGCGGGCAACCACGGCGTTTGCGCACAGGGCGTGAACCCGTTCCCGCAGGAGGTCACCGCGCAGATGGTGGCCAATTTCAAGGCCGGGGGCGCGGCGATCAACCAACTCTGCCGCGCCTCCGGCGCCGAGCTTGCGGTGATCGCGCTCGATCTGGACCGCCCCACCGCCGATATCACCGAAGGCCCCGCGATGAGCGAGGCCGAGACGCTGGCAGAGATGCGCCGCGGCGCCGAGGCGGTGCCCGAGGGTGCGCAGGTGGTGATCCTTGGCGAGATGGGGATCGGCAATTCGACCATCGCCGCGGCGCTGGCCTGCGCCAGTTTCGGCGGTGACGCCGAGGGCTGGATCGGGTGCGGCACCGGCTCGGACGCTGCGGGTCTCGCGCGCAAGGCCGATGCGGTGCGCCGGGCCTGCGCGCGCCACGCCGGTGTGGAGGGCGCGGCGCTTCTGGCGGCGCTCGGTGGGCGCGAGCAGGCGGCGATCTGCGGTGCGGTGCTTGAGGCCCGGGCGCGGCGCATTCCGGTGATCCTCGACGGGTTCATCTGCACGGCGGCGACGGCACCGCTCTTCAAGGCCGACCCGAAGCTGCTGGATCATTGCCTGGTCGGTCACGTCAGCCGCGAGCCGGGGCACGCCCGCCTCCTCGAGGCTATGGGCAAAGCGCCGGTGCTGTCGCTCGACATGGCGCTCGGCGAGGGCTCGGGCGCGGCGCTGGCTCTGGGGGTGCTGCGCGCGGCGCTGGAGTGCCACAACGGCATGGCGACCTTCGCCGAGGCCGGGGTCGCCGGGGGATGAGCGCGCAGCGCGCCCTAGGCAAACGGCGCCGCGAGCTGCAGGTGGCGGTGATGCTGTTGACCCGCCTGCCAGCCGGGCGGCTTTCGGGCGATGCGCCCGCGCTGCGCGAGGCCCGCTGGGCCTTTCCGCTGGTTGGGGCACTGGTGGGGCTGATCGGCTGGGCGGTGTTTGCAGGCGCGCTGGCCGCGGGCGGCTCGGGGCTGCTGGCGGCGCTGCTGTGCCTGACGATCACGGTGCTGGTCACCGGCGCGCTGCATTTCGACGGTCTGGCGGACTTCGCCGATGGCATCGGCGGCGGTCGCGACCGGGCGCATACGCTCGAGATCATGCGCGACAGCCGCATCGGCAGCTATGGCGTCATGGCGCTGATCCTCGCCTCTGGCCTCTGGACCGCCGCGCTCGCGGATCTGGAAGAGACCGCCGGGCCGCTGCTTTTCATGGTGATCGGCGCGCTGAGCCGCGGTGCGATGAGCGCTCTGCAGGAAAGCCTGCCTCCGGCGCGGGCCGACGGCATGGGCCATCTCGCGGCGGGCCGCCGCCGGGCGGGGCAGGTGGCGCTGCTGGTTGCGGTGCTGCTGTCGGTGCTCTTGGCCGGGTTGGCTGGCCTTGCGGTCGTGGCGGTCTGCGCCGTGGTTGCCTTGGCGCTCGGCACCATCGCGCGGCGCAAGCTGGGCGGTGTCACCGGCGACGTTCTGGGCGCGGCGCAACTGCTTTCCGAGGTCGCCGCCTGGGTGCTTCTGGCGGTCCTGCTGCCCGGCTGAGCCAGGCTCAGCGCGCCCGGCCCATGGGCTGGAACACCGGCCCGTCGGGGGTTTGCGCGTGATAGGCGGTGATGCCGAAGCCGCGCGCCAGCAGCGCGTCGGTCAGCACCTCCTCGGGGCTGCCGTCGGCCAGAAGCTGGCCCTCGGCGAGCATCACCAGCCTTGTGCAATGGCGCGCCGCCAGCCCGATGTCATGCAGCGACAGCAGCACGCCGCGTCCCTCGGCGGCGAGGTCGCGAAAGACCTCCATCGTGGCGATCTGATGCGCCGGGTCGAGCCCGCCGGTGGGCTCGTCGGCCATCAGCAGCGGCGTTTCCTGTGCCAGCGCACGTGCGATCAGCGCGCGGGCCTGCTCGCCGCCCGAAAGATTGGTGGCGCGGCGCTTGCGCAGCGGGCCGAGGCCCATCTTGGCGATCGCCGCCTCAACCGGCGCACTGGCGCGGTCGCCGTGCGGCAAGCGCCCCAGAGCCACCAGATCCTCGACCTTTACCGGCCAGGCGATCTCGCGCGCCTGCGGCATCCAGGCTGCGGCCTTGGCGCGTTGCTCGGGGCTGAGCGTGGCCAGCGAGCTTTGACCCTGCGCCAGAATCAACCCCAGCGCGGCGCGCATCAGGCTGGTTTTGCCCGCGCCGTTGGGGCCGATGAGGCCGACGACCTCACGCTCGGCAATCTCAAGCGAAAGTCCCGAAAAGACCGGGCGATTGCGCAGGGTGACCGACAGATCGGAGAGGCTCAGCAGGGTCATGCGCGTTCTCCGCGGCTGCGCCAGACGAGATGCAGGAAGAAGGGCGCGCCGACGAGGGCGGTCAGCACGCCGAGCTTCAGGTCGCGCTCGGGGGCGACTACCCGCACCGCGATGTCGGCGGCCAGCAGCATGGCCGCGCCGCCCGCCGCCGAAACCCAGAGCAGCGCGCCGGGCCGTCCGCCCACGGTGCCGCGCAGCAGATGCGGCACCACCAGCCCGACAAAGCCGATCGCTCCGGCCACAGCCGTGCCCGCGCCGACGACGCAGGCGGTGCCCAGCACCACGCGCAGGCGCAGCCGCTGCAGGTTGATGCCCATGGAGGCCGCGGCGTCCTCGCCCAAGGTCAGCGCGTCGAGCCCGCGCCCGACACCGGCGAGCAGCACCACGCCCACCGCCATGAAGGGCAGCGCCAGCCAGACGTGCAACATCGAGCGGTCGGCCAGCGATCCCATCATCCAAAAGACGATCTCGCTGGCGGCGAAAGGGTTGGGCGAGAGGTTCAGCACCAGTTGCGTCAGCGCGCCCGCCACCGCCGACAGCGCAATCCCGGCAAGGATCAGCGTCAGCGTCTCGCCGCCCCGCCCGGCCAGCAGCATGAGGATCAGCACGGCAACCACCGCGGCGGCCAGCGCGCTCAGCGGCAGGGCGAGCGCGAAGGTGGCGGAGAGCCCGGTCTGGATCGCCAGCACGGCGCCAAGCGCGGCGCTGGCCGAGACACCCAAGAGGCCGGGCTCGGCGAGCGGGTTGCGCAGATAGCCCTGCAGCGCCGCCCCCGCCAGCCCCAGCGAGCCGCCGATCATCAGCGCCAGCAGCATGCGCGGCAGGCGGATCTCACGCATCACCATGGGCAGCGGGCCGTCGCCGCCGGCGATCAGCGCGCGCAGGCTCTGCGGCAGGGTCGCATCGGCGGGGCCAAGCGACAGCGAGAGTGCCGCCAGCGCCAGCACCAGCGGCAGGAGAAGCGCGAGGGCGCGGGTCATTTGATCTCCTTGCGGAAGTCGGTGAGGTCGGCGATGGCCCGCAGCACGTGTGGGGTGCCGCAGATCCAGTCGCTGCCGGTCATCTGATGTCCGGCGCGCGCCTCACGGATCTGGCGCAGCACCGGATGCGCGAGGATTTCCTCGGAACGCGATGCGCCGGGGTAGGGGCGGGCGGTGATCAGCGCTTCGGGATCGGCCATGGCCAGCGCTTCGAGCGGCAGATGACCGCCGCCGCCGGGACCGGCTATATTGTCGAACCCTGCGGCCAGCAGGATTTCCCCGGCCAGCGTGTTGTCGCCCGTGGTGTAGCCATTGGCGTAGTAGAGCGCGGCGGTGGGGTGGCGTGCGATCTCTGCGCGAAGCGCAGTCAGCCGGGTTTCGAACTCGGTGACGAGGTCTTCGGCGCGTGCCTCACGCCCCAGCGCCTTGCCGATGGTCCGGATCCGGTCCGGCACATCATCGAGCGAATAGGCGGGCGGCAGGGTCAGCACCTCTGTGCCGAGGCGCTGCAGCATCTGCACCGCCGCCTGCGCGGTGAAACTGCCCGAGATCACCAGATCAGGGCGCAGCAGCCAGACCTCCTCGGCCTGCCCGTGGTTCGCCGGAAAAGCCCGAGCCTCTTCGGCCATGGCCGAGCTATGCGGGTCGCTTGCCAGATCGGAGACAGAGACCAACTGACCCGGCGCGGCAAGCAGCATCGCCAACTGATCAGTACAAAGATTCATCGAGACGACGCGCGCCGGTGCCTCGCCCGCCGCGCCCGCGAGCGGAGCGGTGGCCAGGGCAAGACAGAGCAGCGCGCGCCGCAGCATCAGAAGCTGCCCCGGACGCCGAAATAGGCGGCGCGGTCCGAGGTGCCGTAGCCCGTCACGGTCTGATAGTCCTCGTCGAAGAGGTTCTCGACCCGCAGGTAAAGCTCGGCATTGTCGCTCAGCGCGTAGCGGAAGTTCACATCGGCGACGGTGTAGTCGGGCAGGGAGTCGTTGGTGTCCTCCACCCCGGCAACGTGGCGCACCCGGAAGGCGCCGCTGAAGTCATCGGTGAACGCCGCATCAAGCGTCAGCGCAAGATCATGCAGCGGCACGCGGGTGAGGCGGTCGCCGGTCTCGGCGTCTTCAGTGTCGGTCCATGTGTAGGCCGCCGCCAGCCCAAGCCTGTCGGTGATCTGCGTTTCTCCCGACAGCTCGACACCCTGCATCCAGCTTGTCCCTTTGACCTGCGAGTACGCCCAAGTGTCGTAGTTGTACTCGATGAGATCGGTGATCTCGGTGCGGAAGAGCGTCGCCGTGATCTTGCCGCCGTCAAAGCGCTTCTCGGCGCCAAGCTCGTAGCTGAGCGAGGTCTCGGGCTCGAGATCGGGATTGCCGGCATAGGCGTTGTAGCGCTCGTAGAGCGAGGGGGCCCGGAAGCCGGTGCCGACGCTGGCGCGCAGGGTGACATCATCGCTGGGCAGATAAGCCAGCGAGACGCGGCCGGTGGTCTTGCCGCCGAAATCCGAGTGATCGTCGTGGCGCAGGGCGGTCACCAGTTCGATCTGGTCCGACAGGTGCCAATTGGCCTGTGCCCAGATGCCATAGGTGTCCTGATCGCCCTCGTCGCCGTCATTCTCATACTGCTCGCGGGTGGCATCGGCGCCAAAGGTCAGAGTGGTGGCCGAAAGCTCTGCTTGTCCCTGATAGCCCAGCGTCCAGCGTTGGCCATAGAACGGGTAGTCATAGCCGTTGCTCGACGTGGAACGGTCGTTCTCGAAATACTGGAGCGAGAGCTCGTGGCTCAGCGCGCCCGCGTCGATGCGGGCAAAGCCGCGCAGACCGTATTGCTCGCTCTTGGAGACCTCGTCATGGGTGCCATCGGCAAGGACAGGGTAGCTCTCGTCGTATTCGGTTTCGGTCTTCTGCCAGAAGCCGGATGCGCCCAGAGTGACCGTATCGGTCAGCGCGTAATCGCCCGAGAAGCTGAGACGTGTGGACTCGTGGCCGTCCGCCTCGTCATTGCCGTCGTCCTCGTCGGCGGCAGAGAAACCATCGGTCTCGACCCGGCTCAGTGTGGTGGCAAAGCTGCCGCGCTCGCCCAGATAGCCGAGGTTGTAGCTTAGCTTTCGGGTGTTGTAGCTGCCGTATTCGGCGGCGACGTTCTGGCTGAGGCCGGGCTCCGTCGGGCGCGCGGTGGTGATGTTGATCACACCGGCGATGGCCTCGGACCCGTAGAGCGCCGACTGCGAGCCTTTCAGCACCTCGATTCGGCTGATGTCTGCGGTGGTCAGCGCGCCGAAGTCGTATTCGATCTGCGTGCCCGACGGGTCGTTGACGTTGATCCCGTCGATGTAGACGCCGATGTACTGGCCGCTGGCACCGCGGATGCGCAGCGTGGTGTTGGTGCCGATGCCGCCGTTGGTGGTCACGCTGATGCCCGGAAGGCTGGCAAGATAGTCGGCGACGCGAGTCTCGCCGGTCTTTTCCAGATCTTCCTTGGTCACAACCTCGACCGTCGCGCCGCTGCGCTCGAGCTCGGTGCTCTCGCCGCGGTTGGCGCTGAGGGTGATGGTGCCGAGGTCATATCCCTCCTGCGCGTAGGCGGCGCCGGACAGGCTGGCTGCCGCTAGGGCAGTTGCGGCGCGCAGGCCGAACAAAATGGGTCGCTTCATTGTCCCTTCTTCCTTTTTATGTGTCGTAAGAAGGGACTCCCCCCTTCCGCAGACGGTTAGCGTCATGCCACCTCTACGGAAGGTCCGTCGCCCGCAGCGCTCCCCGCGCCGGGACTGGGTGATCGGCTTCGGCAGGTCTCCTGACTCGCGGGTCACAGCTTCGCCGGGTCTTCCCGCCCCCGAAGGGAGCAGTGACATGGTCCGGCATCGCTCTCCGCCTACAGTTGCGGGGGCAGTTGCGGAGTTGGGCCAAGGCCCGCACCGCATTCCCTATTCACCGAGCGGCAGGCCGCCCGGAACCGAAGCAGGCACCGAATAGCGGCTTGATCGCCGCCGCGCAACAATCACAAACGGTCAGAGGGCGCGAAGGGGGCGGCGAGGTGTCGCGCCGATGGGGAGGATCAGCTTAGCTGCGCAGCCCGTCCACAACCGGCTGTCGCAGCACCATTGCGGCGGGCAGCAGCGACAGCAGCATGGTCACCGACACAAAGCCTGCGAGGAAATGCAGCTCGCCCCATCCCAGCGGGGCAGAGATGGCGATATCGGTGCGGGCAGTGACCACGCGCGACAAAAGCTCAGCCGCGCCCCAGCCGACCCCGAGCCCCAGCACCGCACCGCTGAGCAGCAGCGCCGCGCTGAACGCCCAGACTGTGGCAAAGACAAAGCGGCGCGGTGCACCCAGCGCGCGCAGCAAGGCAATCTGACGGCGGAACAGGCGGGTGAGGATGAAGAGGCCCAACAGGACCGAGGCGGCGACCAGAACCTGTGTGACCAGCGCCAAAAGCGACATCGCCTGCCGCACGTCGCCCATCACCCGGTAGAGGCCAGACAGCACCGCGCCGGGAAAGAAGGCCATGGTCTCGCCGTCGCGGGTGAACTCCGAGCGCAGGGCGTAATTGGCCCAAAGCTCGTCGGAGCGGATCACCACAGCAGGCGTGCCGGGGAAATACTCGGGGTCAAAGGGCGGGCCCATCTGGGTGTCGCGGTCTGGCGCATGTCCATTGGCAAGGCCGTGGATTTCCCAGACGTATTCGACCGGGATGAGGATCGCCCGGTCCCATGGCGTGCCCGTGGGTGCCATGCGCCCGGTGACGGTGATGCCGCCGCCATGACCGTGCTCATCGCGATGCGCCTCGGCATCGGCGGCGTCGCCAACCTCATGCGCCGGAGTGAACTGCGCGCCGATCTGCAGCGGCACCAGCGCGCCGATCACCGCTTCTGCGTGATCCTGCCAGAGACTGCCCTCAATACGATCATCGCTCAGGTGGCGCAGGAATTCGGCGGTGGTGCCCACCACGGGGGCGTTGCCATAGCTGTCGCCAAAGGCCAGCGGCGCGGCGATGGCCACATGCTCTTGGGTCTCGATCTCGGCATAGGTGGCGCCCGAGATCAGTGCCATATCCGAAGGCTGCAGGAACACCGAGGCGAACAGCGCGGTGAGCTCGCTGCCCGGCGCGGCGACGATGAGGTCGAACTTGTCGGCGGCCTGCGCGGTGCCGTGACGCAGCCCGCGCTCCTGCGCGAGCAGCCCGACGCCCATGCCCACCGAAATGGCGATCAGCAGAACGAAAAGCACGGCACTGGTCCGGAACCGGCTGAGGAACCCGCGCAACAGCGGCCAAGGTGCGTAGCCGTGCAGTACCAAAAGGCCAGTGAGCAAGGCAGGCAGCAGCAGAACGATCAGCAGGCCGATGTCCTGCGCCAGCACCGGCAGGCTGTCCCAGAGCATCCTCATGCCGCCACCTCGTCCTGTGCGAGACGTCCGTCGGCGATGGTCAGCACCCGGTCCATCCGCGCCAGCAGCGCCGCATCGTGGCTGACGGCGATCAGCGTGGTGCCCTGCGTTCGGACCAGCCCAACCAGATCGTCGATCAGCCGGTCGGCATTGGGCCGGTCGAGGCTCGCGGTCGGCTCGTCGGCCAGCAGCACCGGTGCTTCGGCAGCCATGGCGCGGGCGATGGCGACGCGCTGGCGCTCACCACCCGAGAAGCTGGTCACACGCCGGTCGGTGTCGGAAAGCCCGAGCGCGGCGAGGCGCTGGGCGGCGCGCTGGCGCAGGGCGGCACGCTCGGCGCGGGGCCGGAAGAGGGCGGTGAGCGCGGCGTTGTCCAGAGCGCCAAGCTCTTCGAACAGCAGGAAGTCCTGAAAGATCATGCCGATGTTCCCGGCGCGGAAGCGCGCGCGGCGCTCTGGGCTCTGCGCAAGCAGGTCGGCCTCGCCCCAGCGCACGGAGCCGGTGGCGCGCTCGAGCAGCCCGGCGATGGCGTAAAGCAGCGTGGATTTGCCAGCGCCGGAGGCACCGCGGATGCCGATCAGCGCCCCCGCCGGGGCAGAGAGGCTGGGCACATCCAGCAAAACACGGTCGCGGGGGCTGCGCACGGTCAGCCCGGAAATCTCGAGAGGGAGGGACATGGCGGCTCAGCCGTAGCTGGCGTCGGTGAGGCGTATCATGCTGAGAAAGCCGGTCTCTGGGTCTTTGTAAGCCCCGAGCTCCAGCACGCCGCTGGTGACGATCTTCACGTTGAAGGGCGTCACATCCACGATGCGCTTGGTGTAGACCGCGACGATGTCATTGGGCCATTCGGCCTCGGTCTCGCAGAAGGGGCAGACCGCCATGGGCATCTTGGTGAGCACGAAAAACCGGCTCTCGGCCTTCAGCGGCGGCGCCATGAACCCCTCGACCGTCAGGCGCTTTCCAGCGCTGGCCTTGGCGAGGTCCGAGAGGCCACGGCCCTTGGCCTGATAGAGCTCGCGCACTTTCAGCGGGTCTTCGGCGGCAGCAGCGGTGGTAATGAAGGGTGTGGCGAGAGCGGAGGCGATGAGCCTGCGGCGGGTCAGCATTGGGGGGTACCTATCGGTCGGAACGGCAGCGGGGGCGGTCTGTGCCGCCCCCGCCCAGCATATCAGATCAGGGTCACTCGGCGGCGACGGCGTGGTTCATCACGTGGAAGATCACGTTCTGCTCGATGGTGCCGTCGAAGAGATGCGCCCAGGGGCCTTTGGCGTAGACGGCGACGTCTTCACCCGAGTGGCTTTCCGACGACTTGGGGATCAGCGCCTGCTGCACATAGTCGAGGTCGGTCGCCTCTTCTTGGGTCACATCGGGGCGCGAGCCGGCGTAGTCGTTGCCTTCCTGTACCAGCACCGAGCCGGCACCGTTGAGGTAGCCCACCACGGTGTAGGGCTTGCCGTCGTCGGCCAGCACCAGTTCGTCCGAGTGCATCTCGCCGGTCTTGGCGACGTCGTAGCACAGACCCTCGATCGGGGTGCCGCGACCGCAATAGCCGTTGAAGGCGATCGAGTGCTCGTGGTCGGCGGTGACGATGATCAGCGTGTCGGCGTCATCGGTCAGCTCGTCGGCCATGGCCACGGCGTCGGCGAAGGCCATGCCGTCGATCATCGTGCGCTTGGCGTTGCCGGCGTGGTTCGCGTGGTCGACGCGGCCCGCTTCGATCTCGAGATAGTAGCCGTTGTCGTTCTTCGACAGATACTCGATCGCCGCCTTGGTCATGTCGGCCAGCGAGGGCTCGTCATCGTCGGCGCGGTCGGCTTCGTATTCCATGTGGCTGTCGTTGAACAGCGCGAGGATCGGGGTCTCGCCGTCGAGGTTGAGGCCGCTGAAGGTCTCGGTGTTCCAAGCGTATTGGGTTCCCTTGCCGGTGGCCTGCTCGATCAGGTTCACGCCATCGGGACGGCGGCCGTTGCCGCCCTCGTCGAGCGTCACATCCTCACCGGCGAAGTAGCGGCGACCGCCGCCCATGGCGAGATCGACGACACCCGCGTCCATCTGGTCGATCAGCTGGGCCGCGATGTCTTTCTGGGCGGTGCAGCCCTCGGGCACTTCGCCTTCCCAGTTGCGGTTGGCGGTCTTGGCATAGACGCCCGCGGGGGTGGCGTGGGTGAGGCGCGCGGTGGAGATCACGCCAACCGATTTGTCCATGCCGGTGACGATCTCGGCGAAGGTGGTCAGTTCGTTGCCTGCCACGGTCGCGCAATCGTCGTGGATCGCGTCGCCGCCGAGGTTGATCAGGTTGAAGCGCTGCTTGACGCCGGTGTTCATCGCGCCCGCGGTGGGGGCCGAGTCCGGGGTCTGAGCGTTGATGTTGTAGGTCTTCACCAGCGCGCTGTGGAAGTCGGGCGTCTCGTAGGGCAGCACGTGCTCTTCGCCCAGTTTGCCTTCTTGCTGACCGGCATAGAGGCGGGTGGCGTAGTTGGTGCCGACGCCATTGCCGTCGGCAACCAGCAGGATGACGTTCTTGGCACGGCCGGTGTTCACTTCGCGGTTGATGATCGCCTGAATGGCGTCCTGACCGGCGGTGAACCAGGCGTCATTGGCCTGCGAGATGTCCTGAGCGCTGGCGGTGCCAGCGGCGAGGATCATGGCGAGAGAGGTGGTGGTGAAGATCGTTTTCACGACTGCGACGCTCCGAAGTTCGGGGGGCAGGGCCCATTGCACGATTGAGGGTGTCTCAGGCCTCAGACCGCATCTGCGTCACGGGTGTGTGATGATTGGATGAAAGAAATGTAAAACGGACTTTGGCGACCGCCATTCGCATGGGGCCGCATGTCTGCTTCGGGCGCAATTTCCGGTCGGCGCGGGGTCTGTATGGCGCCCGGCGCACGTGATCGGAAATGCAAAGTAACGATATAACGTTTCGGCATTCATGTCGAGAAGAGATCTCGAGCCATCGCCTTACTGAAAGAAATACTGCGCGTAGATCGGCGCGCAGCCTGCGCCGAGGGCGCGCGCGTTGGCGCCGACCTGCGCCGCTTCGGGGCGGGGGGGCAGCATGCCACGGGTGTCGAGCCTTTCGAGCGCCTCGCGGGTGCGCGTCACCACCCGGTTGCGCACGTCGGCGGGCATGGCTCCGTCGATCAGCGCCACTTCGAAATCCATCACCGAGCCGATTGAGCGGATCGCATGTGCCAACGCATCGCCGGTGCGGTCCACCCAAGGGCCGATCTGCGCCTCGAAGGCGCGCCAGTCCTGCGGCTGCGTCCAGAGCGCCGTGGCATCAAGCCCATCGGCGACGATCGCCGCCTCCAGAAGATAGAGCGAGGCGGCGTCGATCAGCGGCAGTTCACCGCCCTCGGGCGCAGGCACACGCAGCGAGCCGAAGGCACCTGCGTTGTTATGCGCGCCAACGGTGACGCTGGAATTCAGAACCACACCGCCGCCGATGAAGGACCCGATAAAGAAATACGCGTAGTCGCCGAACTCGCGCCCGCGGCCAAAGACATGCTCGGCGCGGCAGGCGGCGGTGCCGTCGTTTTCGGTGAAGAGCGGCAGATCAGAGGTCTTGGCGATTTCTTCCTGCACGTTAATTTCCGCCCAGACGCTGAAATCCACCGGCGCGCCCAGCACCTCGGTCCAGCTCCAGATCTCCGAGGGCGCGGCGATGCCGATGCCGCAGAGGCGCTCGCGCTGGTAGGCGCTCAGCCCGTGCGACAGCTCGTCCATGCCGGAGGCGAGATAGGCGAAGATCTCGGCGGGCATGGGGTAGCGGTAGGTGGTCTGCGACTGGCCGAGCACGTCGCCGAGCAGGTTCATCACCACCAGATCGGCGGAGCGGCGCCCGATCTTCAGGCCAAACGACAGCGCCGCATCGGGGTTGAGCGTCATCGGCACCGACGGCTTGCCGACCCGTCCGCGCTTTGGCTCGCCGCGCAGCAGGAACTCCTCGGCCTCCAGCTTGCGCAGGATGTTCGACACGGTCTGCGCCGACAGCCCGGTGTGCTTGGCGATGTCGCTGCCCGGCAGGGCGCCATAGCGTTGGATCAGCGACAGGATCAGCCGCTCGTTATGAGCCCGCACGCCGATCTGATTGGCGCCGTCGCTGAGCTTGCGGATCTCGCAGATGTCCATGGCCCGCTCTCCTCCGGGTCTCTTTCTCTTGGGTCCCAGACTACCCGCTCGGGTTAATAAATCAATTTTAATTATTTATTGACGCAAAGTCAGAATCGACGCTATCAACATGGGCAATCCGTTGGAGGACGGAGAGTTTCACGGCGGCCAACGTGCCGCCATACGACCCAGAGGGAGGAGGAGACCCCATGAAGAAGCTGATTTCCGTCAGCGCGTTCGCGCTGCTCGCATCCACCGCCGGTGCCTATGCACAGGAGGGCGGAAGCGCCTGCCTGATCACCAAGACCGACACCAACCCGTTCTTCGTGAAGATGCGCGAAGGTGCCGCCGCCAAGGCCGAGGAACTGGGCATGACGCTCAACTCCTATGCGGGCAAGGTCGACGGCGACAATGAGACTCAGGTGGCTGCGGTCGAGACCTGCATCGCCAATGGCGTCGACGGCATTCTGATCACCGCGTCCAGCACCTCGGCCATCGTGCCGTCGATCCAGCAGGCGCGCGACGCGGGCATTCTGGTGATCGCGCTCGACACGCCGCTCGACCCCATCGACGCCGCCGATATGACCTTCGCCACCGACAACTATCTGGCCGGTGAACTGATCGGGCAATGGGCCGCCGCCAAGCTTGGCGATGCCGCTGCCGACGCGCGTGTGGCTTTCCTCGATCTCGATGTCAGCCAGCCTACCGTCGGCGTGCTGCGCGATCAGGGTTTCATGAAGGGCTTTGGCATCGACACCAAGGACGAGAACAAATGGGGCGATGAGGATGACAGCCGCATCGTCGGTCACGACGTGACGCAGGGCAACGAAGAGGGGGGCCGCAAGGCGATGGAGAACCTTCTCGCCACCGACCCGATGATCAACGTCGTCTATACGATCAACGAGCCCGCCGCTGCCGGTGCCTATGAGGCGCTGAAGGCGATCGGACGCGAGAGCGACGTGCTGATCGTCTCGGTCGATGGCGGCTGCCCGGGGGTGAAGAACATCGCTGAGGGCGTCATCGGAGCCACCTCGCAGCAATACCCGCTGCTGATGGCGTCGAAGGGCATGGAGGCGATTGCCGCCTACGCCAAGGATGGCACCAAGCCCGAGGCGACCGAGGGTAAGAACTTCTTCGATACCGGCGTGGCGCTGGTGACCGATCAGCCCGTCGAGGGCGTCGAGTCGATCTCGGTCGAAGAGGGCACGGACCTCTGCTGGGGCTGATCCCTGACGTCTGCGGCCCGCGCGAAAGCCGGGCGGGCCGCACACAACCAACCGCAACCCGTGCGCGCATTGGCCGGTGAGGGGCCTGAGGCGCGCAAACGTGAGAGGAGGGCGCGACATGGCCGAAGCGGACCGATACGAAGACGTGGTCCGAACCCGGAGCGACGAAAAGTTCGCCGAGTTCGAGGACAGCGGAAAGGGCCTTTGGGGGCGCTTTCACGAGCTTCTGCACACGACCCCGGCCATCGTGCCGTTGATCGTGCTGATCGGGGCCTGCGTGGTGTTCGGGCTGGTGCTCGGCTCGAAATTCTTCTCGCCCTTCGCGCTGACGCTGATCCTGCAGCAGGTGCAGATCGTCGGCGTGCTGGCTGCGGCGCAGGCGCTGATCATCCTGACTGCGGGCATTGACCTCTCGGTGGGCGCGGTGGCGGTGCTCTGCTCGGTGATCATGGGGCAGGTGACCTTCCGCTACGGCGTGCCTGCGGTGCTTGCCGTGCCCATCGGCCTTGCCTGCGGTACCGCCATCGGGGCGGTCAACGGCTGGCTGGTCAGCAAGGTCAAACTGCCGCCGTTCATCGTCACGCTTGGCATGTGGCAGATCGTTCTGGCGGTGAACTACCTCTACTCCGCCAACGAGACGATCCGCGCGCAGGACATCGAGGCGCAGGCGCCCTTCCTGCAGTTCCTCGGCACAAAGTTCACCGTCGGCGGCGCGGTGTTCACGCTGGGCGTGGCGCTGATGCTCGGTCTCGTGCTGGTGCTGGCCTATGTGCTGCGCTCCACCGCTTGGGGCCGCCATGTCTATGCCGTTGGCGACGATCCCGAAGCGGCGCAATTGGCGGGTGTCGACCGGCACCGCACGATCATGTCGGTCTACATGCTGGTCGGCTTCATCTGCGGGCTTGCGGGCTGGGTGATGATCGGGCGCTTCGGCTCTGTGTCTCCCTCTGCCACCACAGGCGTCATCGGCAACATTCAGGCGATCACCGCCGTGGTGATCGGGGGCATCTCGCTCTTCGGCGGGCGCGGCTCGATCCTCGGGGCTTTTTTCGGGGCGCTGATTGTCGGCGTGTTCGAACTGGGCTTGCGCATGGCCGGAGCCGACCCGCAGTGGACCTATCTTCTCATCGGTGTGCTGATCATCGCCGCCGTGACCGTGGACCAATGGATCAGAAAGGTGACGGCATGAGCCAGAAACCCGTTCTTGAAGGCCGTGGCCTCGTCAAGCGCTACGGCAAGGTAACCGCTCTGGACCATTGTGATTTCGACCTGATGCCGGGGGAAATTCTCGCCGTCATCGGCGACAATGGTGCCGGGAAATCCACGCTGATCAAGGCCCTCTCGGGGGCCATCCAGCCCAACGCCGGAGAGGTGCTCCTCGAAGGCCAACCGGTCAGCTTCGCCTCTCCCAATGATGCCCGCGCCGAGGGGATCGAGACCGTCTATCAGACCCTCGCCATGTCTCCGGCGCTGTCCATCGCCGACAATATGTTCATGGGACGCGAGCTGCGGATGCCGGGGGTGATGGGCTCGGTCTTCCGCAAACTCGACAAGCGCAAGATGGAGGAATTTTCGCGCCAGAAGCTGGCCGAACTGGGCCTGATGACGATCCAGAATATCAACCAGCCGGTCGAGACCCTGTCGGGCGGCCAGCGGCAGGGTGTGGCGGTGGCGCGTGCGGCGGCCTTCGGCTCGCGCGTGGTGATCCTCGACGAGCCCACCGCGGCGCTTGGGGTGAAGGAAAGCCGCCGGGTGCTCGACCTCATCCAAGAGGTGCGGGCGCGGGGCATTCCGATCATTCTGATCTCGCACAATATGCCGCATGTCTTCGAGGTGGCGGACCGGGTGCATGTGCACCGGCTGGGCAAGCGGCTCTGCGTGATCAATCCCAAAGAGCACAGCATGTCCGACGCGGTGGCCTATATGACCGGCGCGGCGGTGCCCGAAGGGGTCGCCGAGCCCGCCTGAGCGCGGGGTGGCATCTGTAACTGACCTGCGAGGGGGCGGCGAAAGGCGCCCCCTTGTCGCGTCTTGCGGGTTCCCGCGTTTCGCCTTGAAACCTCGCGCGCCGCCTGTCTAGCTGGAGCCGAGGAACGGCGCAGCCGCGCCAGTGAGGAGACCCCATTGATCATGACCGATGCCAAGACGCCCAACGCCCATTTCGTGACACAGCGCGGAGGGGGTCGCTGATGGACGCCGTCGTCATCCACGCCCCGAAGGATCTGCGGCTCGACACGATCTCTGCGGCCCCTGCGCCCGGTCCCGGTGAGGTGCGCATCGCGGTGAGCCATGGCGGCATCTGCGGCTCGGACCTGCACTACTACCTGCACGGCGGCTTCGGCGCGATCCGCATCCGCGAGCCCATGGCGCTGGGGCATGAGGTCTCGGGGATCATCACCGATGTCGGCGCCGGGGTCAGCGGCCTGTCGGAAGGCGACAAAGTGGCGATCAACCCCTCGCGGCCCTGCGGCGACTGCGAATACTGCCTGCGCGGCATGGCCAACCATTGCCTCGACATGCGCTTCGCCGGATCGGCCATGCGGATGCCGCATGAGCAGGGGTTCTTTCGCGCGCAGCTGACCCTGCCTGCGCGGCAGGCGGTGCTACTGTCGCATGGTGCCGATCTTGCGCTCACCGCCATGTCAGAGCCGCTGGCGGTCTGCCTGCACGCAGTGCGGCAGGCGGGCAGTCTGATCGGCAAGCGGGTGGCGGTCTCGGGCTGTGGTCCCATCGGCTGCCTGACCATCGCCGCGGCGAAACTGGCCGGCGCCGAAGAAATCATCGCCACCGACATTTCCGCCGCCGCGCTGGAGGCCGCTCGCACCATGGGCGCGGACCGGGTGCTCAACATCGCCGAGCATGAGGGCGCGCTGAGCCCTCTGCAGGCGGGCAAGGGGCAGGTCGATGTGGTGTTTGAATGCTCCGGTGCGCCGGTTGCGGTGGGCGCGGCCTGCGCGATCCTGCGCCCGCGCGGTACGCTGGTGACCGTCGGCCTTGGTCCCGAGACGCCGCTGCCGATGACCGTGATCGTCTCCAAGGAACTGCGCCTGATGGGCAGCTTCCGCTTCGATCCCGAGTTTGCCACGGCGGCGCGGCTGATCGACAGCGGGCGGCTCGACGTCAAACCGCTGCTCACCGGCGTGCTGCCGGTGGCGCAGGCGCAGGAGGCGTTCGAGCTGGCCGCCGACAAGACCCGCGCAATGAAGGTTCAGATCGCCTTTCACGCGCCCTAACCCTGTGCTGACGCCCGGCGTGTCAGCGCGATGCGCCGGGCCAGCGCCAGAAGGAACATCCCCGACAGGATCAGGATGATCGTCGGCGCAGGCGCGCTGTCGAGGTGAAAGCTGAGGTAGGTGCCCGCCAGCATTGCACAAACGTTGGCAAGGCTCGCGACCAGCATCATCCGGCCAAAGCTGCGCGCCATCAGAAAGCCGATGGCACCTGGCGCGATCAGCAGGCCGACGGCGAGGATCAGCCCGGTCGCGGTCAGCGTCGCCACGATGGTCAGCGAGATCAGCGTCAGCAGCCCATAGTGCAGCAGCCCCACCCGCAGCCCGCTCGCCCGTGCCTGTGCCGGGTCGAAGGCGAAAAGCAGCAGGTCCTTCCACTTCAGCAGCAGCGCGGCGCTTACGCCCAGCGAGATCAGCCCGGCGGTCCAGAGGTCCTCAGCCCCCACGCCCAGCATGTTGCCAAAGAGGATATGGTCGAGATGCACATTGGTGTGGATCTGCGTATAAAGCACGATCCCCAGCGCAAACATGCCCGAGAAGACCACGCCCATCACCGTGTCCTGCTTCACCCGGCTGTTGCCCGCAAGGAATCCGGTGGCGAGCGCCGTAACCATGCCCGCGGCAAAGGCCCCAAGGATCAGCGGCAGGTTCAGCACATAGGCCAGCACCACACCGGGCAGGATCGCATGGCTCACCGCGTCGCCCATCAGCGCCCAGCCCTTGAGCACCAGAAAGCACGACAGCAGCGCGGTCGGCAGCGCGACGATGGCGCAGATCGCAAAGGCGTTCTGCATGAAGGGGAATTGAAACGGCAGGGTCAGGCTCTCGATC
Organism: Salipiger sp. CCB-MM3; assembly: GCF_001687105.1. NCBI lineage: Bacteria > Pseudomonadati > Pseudomonadota > Alphaproteobacteria > Rhodobacterales > Roseobacteraceae > Salipiger > Salipiger sp. CCB-MM3. Next base: position 80,679 of record NZ_CP014596.1, on the reverse strand, counting down.
ATGCTGCCTCCTCCAGCGCCGCGCGCGCCTTGCGCCGCGCCGCCAGCCGTCCGTGTTTCGGCGCGAAGGTGAAGGCCAGCAGGAAAATCGCCGTCTGCAGCAGCACGATGATCCCGCCGGTGGCCCCGTCGAGGAAGTAGCTGAGGTAGGCGCCGGCAAAGCTGGTCAGCGTGCCGATCGCCACCGAGGTGAGGATCAGCCGTGGAAAGCGGTCGCAGAGCAGATAGGCGGTGGCCCCCGGGGTCACCACCATGGCCACCACCAGAAACGCCCCGACGGTCTGCATCGCCGCCACCACGCAGGCCGACAGCAACATGAAGAACAGCGCCTTCAGCAGCCCCGGCCGCAGCCCGATCGAGCGTGCGTGGCTCTCGTCGAAGAACACCACCATCAGGTCTTTCCACTTGGCCAGCAGCACCGCCAGCGAGACCACGCCGATGATCGCCAGTTGCGCTGTGTCCTGCGGCGTGATGGCGAGGATGTTGCCCATGGTGATGGTCTGGATCGACACGGCCATCGGGTTCACCGAGGCCATGAACAGGCCAAGCCCGAAGAACGAGGTGAAGATCAGCCCGATCACCACGTCGCTCTTCAGCCCCGAGCGGTCCGACAGCAGCAGCATGGCCGCCGCCGCCAGCCCGCCCGACAGGAACGCTCCCAGCGCGAAGGGCAGGCCGAGCATGTAGGCGCCCGCGACGCCCGGCACCACAGAGTGCGAAAGCGCGTCGCCGATTAGCGACCAGCCCTTGAGCATCAGGTAGCTCGACAGAAAGGCGCAGACCGCCCCCACAAGCGCCGAGACCCACATGGCGTTGGTCATATAGCCGTAGGTGAAGGGCTCCAGCAGGCTCATTCCTGCGCCTCCCGTTTAACCCGGCGCGTCTCGCCGCCATAGCGCACCAGCGGGCGTTCGTCGTCGGTGAGGATCGAGACGCGGCGAGGGTCTTCGTCGTCGTGCAGATCGGCGCCCTCGATGGTGAAATGCCGCAGCACCCCGCCAAAGGCCTCTTCCAGCGCGGCGCGGGTGAAGGTGGTCTCGGTCGGGCCATAGGCGAGCACCGTGCCCTTGACCAAAACCGTGCGGTCGCAGAACTCGGGCACCGTGCCAAGATTGTGGGTCGAGACCAGCATCACCCGGCCCTCCGCCTTCAGTTCGCGCAGCAGCGCGATGATCTGCTCCTCGGTTTTCACGTCGACGCCGGTGAAGGGCTCGTCGAGCAGGATCACCTGACCCTCCTGTGCCAGCGCCCGGGCGAGGAAGACGCGCTTTTTCTGCCCGCCCGACAATTCGCCGATCTGGCGGCGACGAAAATCGCTCATATTGACCCGCGAGAGCGCCGCTTCGACCGCCGCGTGATCCGCCGCCGACGGGCGGCGCAAGAACCCCATTTGGCCGTAGCGGCCCATCATCACCACGTCCTCGACCAGCACCGGGAAAGACCAATCCACCTCTTCAGACTGCGGCACATAGGCGACGAGGTTGCTCTTCAGCGCCTGTTTCACCGTCTGGCCAAGCAGGCTGATCTCGCCCTTTGCCACCGGCACGAAGCCCATGATCGCCTTGAACAGCGTCGACTTGCCGGCCCCGTTGACACCGACCAGCGCGGTGATCGTGCCGCGCGGCACCTCGAAACTGGCGTCGCGCAGCGCGGTGTGGCCGTTGCGATAGGTGACGGTGACGCCCGTGACCGCGATGCCAGTGTCAGTGATACCAGTGTCAGCGATGTCCTCGGGGCGGCTCATCGCGACAGGCCCTGCGCCAGCCCGTCTGCGATGGTCTCCGAAGTCACCCGCAGCAGGTCGAGATAGCTCGGCACCGGCCCGCCGGGCTCGGAGAGGCTGTCGACGTAAAGCACGCCGCCATAGCTTGCGCCGGTTTCCCGCGCCACCTGCTCGGCGGGGCGGGTGCTGACGGTGCTTTCGCAGAACACCGTGGGGATATCGTTCTCCCTGACCCCGTCGATCACCGCGCGCACCTGCTGCGGCGTGCCCATCTGGTCGGCGTTCATCGGCCAGAGATAAAGCTCTTTCATGCCGAAATCCCGCGCCAGATAGCTGAAGGCGCCTTCGCAGGTGACCAGCCAGCGCTGCGCCTCGGGGATCTGCGCCACCGCATCGCGCAGCGGCTCAAGCGTGGCGCGCAGCTTGGACTTATAGGCCTCGGCGTTGGCCTCATAGACCGCCGCGTTCTCCGGATCCTGATCGGCAAAGGCGTTGGCGATATTGTCGATGTAGATCTGCGCGTTCTCCAGCCCCATCCACGCATGCGGATTGGGTTTGCCCTCATAGGCGCCGGCGGCGATGGGGATCGGGTCGATGCCCGTCGTCAGCGTGACCGAGGGCACGTCCCGCAGGTTCGACAGGAACTGTTCGAACCACAGTTCCAGATTCAGCCCGTTCCACAGGATCAGATCGGCACCCTGCGCCCGCACGATGTCGCGCGGGGTGGGGGCATAGCCGTGGATCTCTGCACCGGGCTTGGTGATCGAGACTACATCGGCGGCGTCTCCGGCGACCTGCGCCGCCATGTCGGCGAGCACGGTGAATGTGGTGACCACCTTCATCTTCTCTGCCGCCGCGCCCCCTGCGCTGGCAAGGGTAAAGGCGGCGGTGCCGAGGATCAGCGCAAGACGGGACGGCATGGGAACTCCTTTGGCTCTGTCCTGTGAATGTAAATGCGAGGCATTCGCATTAGTCAATGGGTAATGCGAGTCGTTCTCATTTGCATTACCTTCAGGCGGCACGCCTCCACGCTGTTGCCACGTCCCGGGGCAGGGGATAGAAAACCGCCTTGAACAGGAGTTTGCCCATGTCATCGGTTGCACCGGATTTTGCACAGGCCCTGCGCGACGCGGGGCTGCGCGTCACGCAACAGCGTATGATCGTGCTGTCGGTGCTGATGCAGGCCGAGGATCATCCCAATGCCGACGAGCTTTTCGCGCGCACCAAGGTGATCGACGGCTCGGTCTCCTTCGCCACGGTCTACCGCACGCTCTCGGCGCTGGAAGAGGCCGGGCTGATCCGCAAGCTGAGCTTCGAAGACGAGCCCGCGCGGTTCGAACTGACCCCGGCAGCAGAGCATGACCACCTCGTGGATGTGGACACCGGCGAGGTGATCGAGATCGAGAGCGAGGAAATCGAACGCCTGCGCCGCGAATTGGTCGAACGCCTCGGCTATGAGATCATCAGCCACAACACGCTGATCCGCGCCCGCAAGAAGCCCCGCTCGTGACGCCCGGGACGATGGCCCGATCCTTCATTGTTCCGCAAATACGCAAGGTGCCGCTTCGGCCAGAGGTAACGCCATGCGTATTTTGAGAACAATGAAGTCAGGGGAGATTTGCTCTGCCCGCGGGCTCGGCTAGGGTCGCATCATGGATTCGGGGATGGATTGGCACTGGGCCCGCGCTGCGCTCGACTGGCAGGTCGAACTCGGCATCGACGAGGCGATCGGCGAGACGCCGGTGGACCGCTTTGCGCATGAGGCGGCGGAGCAGGCGGCGCGCGCCGCGCCTGTGGCAGCGCCTGAGCCAAAGGCCGGTGCAACGGCGACGCCAATGGCCGAGCCCGAGGGGCCCGATCCGGTGGATCTCGCGCGCGAGGCGGCGCGGGGCGCGGGCAGTCTTGAGGGGCTGCGCGAGGCCATGGCGGGTTTCGAGCATTGCGAGCTCAAACGTGGCGCGCGCAACCTCGTTTTTTGCGATGGGGTGCCCGAGGCGCGGGTGATGATCATCGGCGAAGCGCCGGGGCGTGAGGAAGACCGGCAGGGCAAGCCTTTCGTCGGGCGCGCCGGGCAGTTGCTGGACCGCATGCTCGGCGCCATCGGGCTGAGCCGCGCCGAGTCGGTCTACATCACCAATGTTCTGCCCTGGCGTCCGCCGCAGAACCGCGATCCGCGGCCCGATGAGATCGCCATGATGACGCCCTTCCTGACCCGGCATATCGAGCTGGCTGATCCTGATCTTCTTGTGATCATGGGAAATATCTCCTGCGACGCGCTTCTTGGAAAGCGTGGCATCACCCGGTTGCGTGGAAAATGGACCGAGGCGGCGGGCCGCCCCGTGATGCCGATGTTCCACCCCGCCTACCTGCTGCGCCAGCCGGGCATGAAGCGCCACGCATGGGCCGATCTGCTGGAGCTTCAGGCCAAGCTCAAGGCGCTGGGGTGATGCGCCCGGCGGCGCGGCCGGGGCGCGTCTGGGCCGGGGTTCTCTGCGGGATGCTCTGGTGCGGGCTTGCGGGGCCGCTGCGCGCCGAGCGCGGCTTTGCAGCAGATTTTGATGCGCTTTTCGACAAGCACGCTGCCGAGATCGCGACGCCATCGCCGGGCACCGAGGTGCTCGAACTGCCGGGGCCGGTGATCCTCACCCGGCGCAGCGGCGCGGGCGTCTGGGCCGAAGATCAAAGCGGTCATGGCCGCGCGGGCTGCGCCTTGCAGCGGCTTGTCGAGGTCACCGCCGCCGTGCAGCTTTGCCCCGAGCTTCTGAATGCCGCCGAGCGCGACCGGCTGGCAACACTGCTGATGAAGGCTGCCGCGTTCGCCGGTCGGAACACCTATCCGCCGCTGCCCGAAGAGGCGCACCGCGCGGCACTGATGACCGAGCTTGCTGCCGCACGGCAGGCGCAGCTGGGGGCCTGTCCGACGCCCGAGGCCGATTGGGTGCGGTTCGCCCGCAGCCTCGCCACGGATGGCGCCGCCCGCCGCTTCGAACGCATCTTTTCGGTGCCGCGCCTGCCGCTGGCGCAGCCCTGTCCCTGAGCTTTAGATACCGGAGGCCGCATGAGCCGCATCGACGAAACCCGAGAGTTCATTCCAGTGCGCATTGCCGTGCTGACGGTGAGCGACACCCGCAGCCTTGCCGAGGACCGCTCCGGCGACACGCTGGTGGCGCGGCTGACCGAGGCGGGGCATAAGCTGGCAGATCGCGCAATCGTGAAGGATGACCGGGCAGGCATCGCCGATCAGTTGCGCGTCTGGATCGCCGATCCCGAGGTGGATGTCATCCTGTCGACCGGGGGCACCGGGCTCACTGGCCGGGATGTCACCGTCGAGGCGCACCGCGACGTCTACGAGAAAGAGATCGAAGCCTTCGGCACGGTCTTCACTCTTGTTTCCATGCAGAAAATCGGCACCTCTGCGGTGCAGTCGCGGGCCACGGGCGGGGTTGCGGGGGGCACCTATCTCTTCGCGCTGCCCGGCAGCACCGGCGCCTGCAAGGACGCATGGGACGAGATCCTGCGCTGGCAGCTCGATTATCGGCACCGTCCCTGCAACTTTGTTGAGATTTTCCCGCGTCTCGACGAGCATAAACGGCGGAAATGACGCGCGCCCGCGTATCCTTGTCATGGCTTTCCTTGTGCTTGGGCTCGGGCATAAGGTGATATCAGCCAGACAGGGGGGCGATGCCCCTCGATTTCGCGGGACGTTCATATGCGGTTTCTTCGGCGGAGCCTGACCGGGCTCTTTCTCCTTTCGCTGACGCTGGGCCTGCTGGTCTGGGCCGGGCTGCTGGTGCGCGATGCCGTGCAGGCGCGGCTCAGCGATACGCCGCGCATTCCGCAGGCGCGCGAACGGGTTTTTGCGGTGAACGTGGTGGAGGCGCGGGAAGGCAGCGTTTCGCCAGAGATGACCGCCTTTGGCGAGATCCAGAGCCGCCGCATGCTGGAGCTTCGCACCGCGGTGGGCGGCACGCTGATGGAGCTGGCGCCTGAGTTTGTCGAGGGCGGGCGCGTCGCGGCGGGCACGCTGCTGGCGCGGATCGACCCGGCGGACATGCAGGCGGAACTGGAGCGGACCCAAAGCGCGCTGGAGGATGCCGAGGCCGAGCGCCGCGAGGCGATCCGTGCGGTCGAGCTGGAAAAGGATGCGCTGGCGGCGGCCGAGGAACAGGCCGAGTTGCGCCAGCGCGCCTACCAGCGGCAGGCAGATCTGCAATCGCGCGGCGTGGGCACATCGGCGCTGGTGGAAGAGGCGGAGCTTTCCGCCTCCTCGGCGCGGCAGGCGGTGGTGACCCGCAGGCAGGCGCTGGCGCAGGCCGAGGCGCGGGTGGACCAGAGCAGCACCGCGCTGGCGCGCGCGCGCATCGCGCTTGACGAGGCGCAGCGGCGGCTCGACGAGACGGAAATCCGCGCCGGGTTCGATGCCCAGCTCGAGGATGTCTCGGTGGTGGCCGGGCGCCGGGTTTCGGCCAATGAACAGCTGGCGACGCTGGTGGACCCGCAGGCGCTGGAGGTGGCCTTCCGCGTCTCGACCCAGCAATATCTGCAACTGCTCAACGCGTCGGACCGCCCGCGCGAACTGCCGGTCACGGTGACGCTGGATTTCTACGGCGCCTCGGTCAGCAGCGCCGGGACGCTTACCCGCGAGGGGGCGGCGGTCGGCGAGGGGCAGACCGGGCGCCTGCTCTTTGCCTCGCTGGATACCCCGCGCGGCTTCAAGCCCGGGGATTTCGTCACCGTGAAGATCGCCGAGCCAGCGCTCGAGCAGGTGGTGCGCCTGCCTGCGACCGCGCTGGGGGCCGATGGCGATGTGCTGGTGCTCGACGCCGAACAGCGGCTGGAGGCGCTGCCGGTGGAACTGCTGCGGCGGCAGGGCGACGAGGTGATCGTGCGGGCCGCGGCGCTGGACGGGCGGCTGGTGGTGTCCGAGCGCACGCCACTTCTGGGCGCGGGGATCAAGGTCCGGCCCCTGAGCGCCGAGGCGTCGGCGGGCGGCCCAAGCGGGCCCGATGTGACCTCTGAGGCGGCGATGCTGGAACTCAGCGCCGAACGGCGCGCGCGGCTGGTCGCCTTCATCGAAGGCAACAGCGGCATGCCGGCGGAGGCGAAACAGCGGCTCTTGGCGCAGATCTCGGAACCCAAGGTGCCCGCGCAGGTGATCGAACGGCTCGAAGCGCGGATGGGAGGCTGAGGCCATGCGCCACATCCCCGGATCTGCCAGCGGCCTGCTGAGCTACTTCACCCGGCACCGTACGGTGGCCAATCTGCTGCTGGTGATCCTGCTCGGGGCGGGGCTGCTGGCGGTGCCCAATATGCGCGCGCAGTATTTCCCCGATGTGGTCGAGGATGAGATCGACGTCCGCGTCAGCTGGGACGGCGCCGGGGCGCAGGACGTGGACAACGCCATCGTGCAATTGCTCGAGCCGACGCTGCTTGCGGTCGAAGGGGTGGTGGCCTCCGAGAGCCGCTCGCGCGAGGGCTCGGCGCAGATCGAACTGGAGTTCGAGCCCAATTACAATATGGCCAAGGCGCTGGACGACGTGCAGACCGCCGTGGACGGCGTCGACAATCTGCCGGAAGAGGCCGACGATCCGCGCGTCACCTCGGGCGGTTGGCGCGACCGGGTGACGGATTTGGTGATCTCGGGGCCGGTGGCGGTGGATCAGCTGGGCCGCTTCGCCGACGAATTCGTGGTGCGCCTCTTTGCCGAAGGCGTCACCCGCACCACCATTCGTGGTGTCGCCGCGCCGCAGATCATCGTCGAAGTGCCCACCGCCAATCTGCTGGGCTACGATGTGACCATGCAGGAGATCTCGGAAGCGGTTGCCGCCGAGGTCGATGCCGCGCCAGCTGGCGATGTGACGGGCGCAAACGCTCGCGTGCGCGCCGGGGTCGAGAAACGTGCGCTGCGTGACATTGCCGCCATTGTCCTGCGCTCGCAGCCCGACGGCACCAAGCTGACCGTCGGCAACGTGGCGATCCTGCGTGAAGAGGGGATCGACCGCGAGCGCGCCTATTTCGTCGGCGACGATCCGGCGATCTCGGTGCGGGTCGATCGCTCGGCGGATGGCGATGCCATCAAGATCCAGCAGACCGTGGCCGATGTGGCGCGCGACTTTCAGCCGGTGCTGCCCGAGGGCACGACGATCGAGCTGATCCGCACCCGCGCCGAGGCGATCACCAACCGGCTCGACCTCTTGCTGCACAATGGCCTGTCGGGGCTGGTGCTGGTGGTCGGGCTGCTGTTCCTGTTCCTCAATGCGCGCACCGCGCTTTGGGTGGCGGCGGGGATCCCGACCTCGATGCTCGCGGCGCTGGCGCTGATGTATGCCTCGGGTCTGACGCTCAACATGATATCGCTCTTTGCGCTGATCATCACGCTTGGCATCGTGGTGGATGACGCCATCGTCGTCGGCGAGCACGCCGATCATCTGCATCGCAAGGGGCTTGGGCCGATCGAAGCCGCCGAGACCGCTGCGCGGCGCATGGCGCTGCCGGTATTCAGCTCGACCCTGACCACGATCATCGCCTTCTTCGGGCTCACCGCCATCGGGGGGCGGTTCGGCGAGATGATCGCCGATATTCCCTTCACGGTGATCGTTGTGCTGATCGCCAGCCTGATCGAATGCTTCCTGATCCTGCCCAACCACATGGCCCATGCCATCGCCAAGTCGACCGAGCACCATTGGTACGATTGGCCCTCGCGCATGGTGAACCGCGGGTTCCGCTGGGTGCGCGAACGGCTGTTCCGCCCGTTCATGGCCGGGGTGATCACGGCGCGCTACGTGGTGCTGGCGCTGGCGGTGCTGCTGCTGGCCTCGCAGGCGGCAAGCTTCATCCGGGGCGATGTAGTCTGGCGCTTCTTCAACTCGCCGGAACGGCCCTCGGTCAGCGGCAATTTCGCCATGACACCGGGCGCGACCCGCGCGGACACGCTGGCGCAGATGCGCGAGATGCAGCGCGCCACCGAGGCGTTGGGGCGCGAGTATGAAGAGCGCTACGGCCTCAACCCGCTCGACTATGTGATCGCCGAGATCGGCGGCAACTCCGGGCGCCCGCTGGCCGAGGCCGAGAACAAGGAGGCCGATCAGCTGGGCGCCATTTCGATCGAACTGATCGAGCCGGATCTGCGGCCCTATTCCAGCTTCCAATTCGTCGGTGAGCTGCAAGAGCGGGTGGCGGCGATGCCCATGGTCGAGGTGATCAGCTTCCGTGGCTGGCGTTCGGGGCCGGGGGGCGATGCGCTGGACGTGCTGTTCTTCGGTGCCGATGCGGGCGTGCTCAAGGCCGCCGCCGAAGACCTCAAGAAAGCGGTGCTACGCTTCCCCGAGGTTTCGGCGGTCGAGGACAATCTGTCTTACGACAAGGACGAGCTGGTGCTGGAACTGACCCCACAGGGGCAGGCGCTGGGGCTGACGGTGGACGATCTGGGCCGGGTGCTGCGCGCGCGTATCGGCGGGCTCGAGGCGGCGACCTTCCCGGTCGGCCCGCGCAGCGCAGAGATCCGCGTCGAACTGCCAGACCGTGAACAGACCGCCGATTTCCTGCAGCGCACGCAAATCCGCACGCCCGAGGGCGCCTATGTGCAATTGGCCGACATCGTGCGGGTCGAGCGGCAGAGCGGGTTCTCGACAGTCCGGCGCGAGAACGGGCTGCGTACGGTCTCGGTCACCGGCGATATCTCGGAGGATGATCCCGAGCGCGCCGCGGATATCCTGAAGGCGCTGCAGGAGGACATCCTTCCCGCCATCGCCGCCGAGCGACAGGTGGAGTTCCGCATGTCCGGCATGGCCGAGGACGAGCGCAACTTCCTGTCGGACGCGGGCACCGGGCTGGTGCTGGTTCTGCTGGGCATCTACCTCGTGCTGGCTTGGGTCTTTGCCAGTTGGACGCGCCCGTTGGTGGTGATGGCGGTGATCCCCTTCGGCCTTGTCGGCACGATCTACGGCCACGCGCTGTGGGATGTGCCGCTGTCGATGTTCACCGTCGTCGGCCTGCTGGGGATGACCGGGATCATCATCAACGATTCCATCGTGCTGGTGACGCAGATCGACGAATACGCCCCCGACCGCGGCATGTTCCAAGCGATCATCGACGGCGCGGCGGACCGGCTGCGTCCGGTCTTTCTGACCACGGCGACCACCGTGCTGGGCCTTGCGCCGCTGCTCTACGAGCGCAGCTCGGACGCGCAGTTCCTGAAGCCGACTGTGATCACGCTGGTCTACGGGCTGGGTTTTGGCATGCTGTTGGTGCTGATGGTGGTGCCCGCGCTTCTGGCAGCACAGCATGACATCGCCCGGCGCATCGCGGCCTTCCGGCGCGGCGCGCGGCATCGCCACGCGAAGGTGCGCGCGCTGACGCTGGGGCTGTTTGCGCTGGTGCTGGGCTGGCTGGCGGCGACCATGGGGGCGGTGGCGGTGACCGGCGCGCTTCCGGGCGTGCTGGCGCTTGGTCCGCTGGCGCTGCTGCCGCCAGCTCTCGCCGGTTTCACGCTGTTCGTCGCCGGGGTGGCTCTGGCGCTGGGGCTGGTCTGGCTGGCCACGCTCGCCATGGCGCTGCGCGGGCAGAGGGTGGGCTAAGCAGCCTCAGCCCCCGCAGGATGTCTCAGGAAGAGCAGCCGTGAATGTCCACCGCGTGCTGCGCGCCCAGCACGGTGATGCGCAGCTTTGAGCGGTCGAGGGCGAAGGGCTTGCCTTCCATATGCATAAGCTTGGTCTTGCTCACCAGCTTGCCGCCCTCGCGGCGGGTCTTCGGCTCGGACGCCCAGATCTCGGGCTGCCCCGCCTCGACCACCAGTTCCTCCTGCCCGCCGGCAGACGGCATGTCGATCTCGGTGCGCAGAACCATCCCGCCCTTGGCCGGGCTGATCGAGCATTGCACCTTGCCCACATTGGCCTCGCTGGCAGTGAAGGGCGCCTCGGCCAGCGCCGCGGCGATCACCGGATCGACGCTGCTGCTGTCGGGAAGCATGGCGCGCACATGCAGCTCCTGCGGCACGCAGATGTCGCTGCAGACGCCGATCAGCATATTCGCCTCCAGCGTCACCGGCCCGCCCGTAGCTGCCACGCGCAACGGCAGGACCAGCTCCCCCTTATAGCCCACCGAGCGCGCGCCCGACTGGCGGAACACATGCGGCGTGGGCCAGAGCGCGGCGACATCGGCGACATTGTCCGAGGCGCTCCAGTCAAAGACCGGCGGGATGCCAGCATCTCCGGGCGCGCGCCAATAGGTCTTCCACCCCGGCGCAAGCGTCAGATGCAGCGCCGCCATGTGATCGCCATTGGGCAAGCGCCAGCCGGGGCGCAGCTCGGCGGTGACCGGCTCCATCGCGGTGGCGTCGGTGGCGAAAACGCCGGACATCGCCAGCGCGCAGCCAAGGGTGGCGGCTCTGAAAGCATTCTGGATCATGCATTTCAAATGGAGCCTCTCGGGGCTCCTGCCAAGTCACATTGCAGCGAGAGCGTGGCAATTCTGCCCGCTTGTGTGCTTGCGCCGACACTGCGGGACGGTCACACTCAGAAGGCAGACTTCAGAAAGGGTCCCATGACGCACAGCGAGACCGCCTCCGGCGCCACCGATCTGACCGGCTCCGTCCTCATTGCCATGCCCGGCATGGGCGACGAGCGTTTCGAACACGCGGTGATCTACCTCTGCGCCCATTCAGACGAAGGGGCGATGGGGCTGATCCTCAACAAACCCTCGGCGGACGTCACACTCGAAGGGCTCTTTGAACAGCTCGGTATCGACGCCGAGCCGGGGTCCGGCAAGCAGCCGGTGCATTTCGGCGGCCCGGTGGAGATGGGGCGGGGATTCGTCCTGCACAGCGCCGACTACCGCTCGGAACTCACCACGCTGCAGGTCGACGACGCGATCTTCATGACCGGCACGCTCGACGTGCTGGAGCATATCGCGCGCGGCGACGGGCCGCGCGACTGGATGGCGATGCTGGGTTATGCGGGCTGGGGGCCGGGGCAGCTCGAGGGCGAACTGGCCGAGAATGCCTGGCTGGTCTGCCCGGCGAGCCGCGAGCTGGTCTTCGCCACGCCCGACGCAGGCAAATGGAGCGCCGCGCTCGATGTGCTTGGCATCCCGGCACTGGCGCTCTCGGGCGAGGGCGGCCGGGCCTGAGCGCGCCCCTGCGCTTTCATTGTTCCCCAAATACGCCCGCCGGAGGCGTTTGCAGCCATGCCGCCCGCAGACCATTCGGCATGGCGGGGATCGCGTATTTTCAGAACAATGAAGCCGCGGCGCTCACCGCGGCGCGGCGGCGCGGCTGAGGCGGTCGTTGATCGCGACACCGGCACCGAAATGCGGCACCGGGGCGACGGCGATGATCTTTGCTCCGCTGGCGTCGAGCAGATGCAGATGCGCAAAGAGATTGGCCGCCGCCTCCTCCAGATCGCCGCTCGGCGAGAGGTTCAGATCGCACTCCATGTCGCCAAACCCGAGCCGCGCTTCGCCCTCGCGCCAGTCGGCGGCGTTGAGGCGCATGCGGGCGCGCGGCGCGTAATGCGAGGCGGTCTGGCCGGGGGCCGAAATGGCCGCGTTGTCCTGACGCCGCATGACCGGGTGCCCGAGGGCCTCCGACAGTTGTTCGGCGCTGATGCCGCCGGGGCGCAGCAGGGTGGGGCGGCCCGACAGGCCAAGGATCGTGCTTTCGAGGCCCACCTTGCAGGGGCCGCCATCGAGCACCGCGGCGATGCGCCCGTCGAGCGTGCTCAGCACGTGATCGGCGGTGGTCGGGCTGATCCGTCCCGAGCGGTTGGCCGATGGGCCAGCGAGCGGGCCGCCGAAAGCGGTGAGAAGCTCGCGCGCCAGCGGCGCCGCGGGCAGGCGCACTGCCAGCGTGTCGAGGCCTGCGGTGACGCGGTCCGACAGACCGGCATCCCAGCGGATCGGCAGCACCAGCGTCAGCGGACCGGGCCAGAAGGCGCGGGCGACATTTTCGGCGGTGCCCGACCATTCCACCAGTTCCTTGGCGTGCTCGATGCTGGGCACATGCACGATCAGCGGGTTGAAGCTGGGGCGGCCCTTGGCCTCAAAGATGCCCGCCACGGCGGCGTCATTGCGCGCGTCGGCCCCCAGCCCGTAGACCGTTTCGGTCGGGAAGGCGACAAGCTCTCCGGCGCGCAGCAACTCGGCGGCGCGCGCGATCCCGGCCTCGTCGGCGGGCAGGCGCAGGGTGGGGGTGTCGGGCATTGGTCTATCCGTGACGCTGCGTTCCGTTTGGTCGGCGGCGAGCCATCGTCCTAGGGTCGCACCGAAATCGTCGGATCCTCCCTAGCCGAGGGGCTCCGACTTGCCAACCGGGATCGGAGGAAATGCCATGGCCTATCGCGCGCCTGTCGCTGAATTTACGTTTTTACTCGACAAGGTGGTGGGCTTTGACGCGGTAACGGCGACCGAGCGCCATGCCGAGGCCACCCCCGACATGGTCGCGGCGGTGCTCGGCGAAGCGGGGCGGCTCTGCGACGAGGTGCTGGCGCCGCTCAATCGCGCGGGCGATCTGCAGGGGGCGGTGCTCGAAAATGGCGTGCTGCGCTCGACGCCGGGCTTCGCCGAAGGCTACCGCGCGATCGCCGAGGGCGGCTGGGTCGCGGTGGCCGGACCGGTCGAACATGGTGGCATGGGGCTGCCGCTGACCGTCGCCTCGGCGGTCAATGAGATGATGTCGGGGGCCTGTCTTGCGCTGCATCTCAACCCGCTGCTGACCCAAGGCCAGATCGAGGCGCTGGAGCATCACGCCAGCGAGGAGATTAAGGCGCTGTATCTGCCCAAGCTGATCTCGGGCGAATGGTCGGGGACGATGAACCTGACCGAGCCGCAGGCAGGCTCGGACGTGGGCGCGCTGTCGAGCAAGGCCGTGCCCAACGGCGATGGCACCTATGCGATCACCGGGCAGAAGATCTTCATCTCGTGGGGGGATTGCGACTTCACCGGCAATGTCTGCCACCTCGTGCTGGCGCGCCTGCCGGATGCGGCACCGGGCACCAAGGGCATCAGCCTGTTCCTTGTGCCGAAATACATTCCCGACGAGTTCGGCGCTCCGGGCGTGGCCAATGATCTGCGGGTGGTCAGCCTCGAGCATAAGATGGGGCTGCACGGCTCGCCGACCTGCGTGATGAGCTTTGAGGGCGCGCGCGGCTGGATGATCGGCGAGGAAGGCGGCGGCATGCGCGCCATGTTCACCATGATGAACAACGCTCGGCTCGGTGTTGGCTGCGAGGGCGTGGGGGCCGCCGAGGGCGCCTATCAGCACGCGCTTTGCTATGCGATGGAGCGCAAGCAGGGCCGCACGCCCGAGGGCACTATCGTCGGCCATGCGGACGTACGGCGGATGCTGGCGGGGGTGAAGGCCGATGTTCTGGCAGCGCGCTCCATCGCGCTCAGCTGCGCGGTGGCGCTCGACATGGCAGCGGCGACCGGTGAGGCCGACTGGGCCGCCCGCGCGGCCTTTCTCACACCGATCGCCAAGGCGTTTGGCACCGACGTGGGCATCGCCTCGGCAGAGGCGGGCGTGCAGGTCTGGGGCGGCATGGGGTTCATCGAGGAAAGCGGCGCCGCGCAATATTACCGCGATGTCCGGGTCACGGCGATCTATGAGGGCACCAACGGCATTCAGGCCATGGACCTTGTGGGGCGCAAGCTTATGGACGGCGGTGAGGCGGCGGCGCGGCTGCTGGACGAGATCGAGGCGCAGTCGGAGGCGGCGAAAGCGCAGATGCCCGATCTGGCCGAGGCGGTCTGGCAGGCTGCGGAGACGCTGCGCGAGACCACCGAAGCGCTGGTGGCGCGCCCCATGGCCGAGCGGTTTGGTGTGGCGGTGCCCTATCTGCGCGCCTTCGCCCGGGTGCTCGGGGGGCATTTCCATCTGCGCGCGGCCATGGCAGACCCGTCGGGCGCGCACGCACGGCTTGCGCGTTTCTACATCACGAGGCTTCTGCCCGAGCATGTCGGCCTGCTGGCCGAGGTCGCGGCGGCGGATGCCGAGCTGATGGCCATCACTGCCGAGGACCTTGCCGCCTGATGAAGCCTGGATTGCATTACCCGCACGAAACGCCGCCCGCATGGGGCGAGGCCACAGAGATCGCCGAGGGCGTTCTGTGGCTGCGCCTGCCGCTGCCGATGAAGCTCGATCACGTGAACTGCTACGCGCTGGATGACGGCGACGGCTGGACGCTGATCGACACCGGCATCAACTCGGGGCGCGCGCGGGGCATCTGGGAAAAGCTGCTCGCCGGGCCGCTGGCGGGCAAACCGGTGCGGCGGGTGGTGGTCACCCATCACCACCCCGATCACATGGGGCTGGCGGGCTGGTTTCAGGAGCAGGGCGCGGAGCTGCTGACCACGCGCACCGCGTGGCTGTTCGCACGCATGCTGCAGCTTGACGCGCAGGAGGCGCCGCCGCCCGAGCAGATCGCCTATTGGCAGCGCTGCGGCATGGAGCCGCGGGTGCTGGAGCGGCGGCGCAAGGAGCGGCCTTTCAACTTCGCCGATTGCGTCTGGCCGATGCCACTGGGCTTCACCCGGCTGCAGCAGGGCGACGTGCTGCGCATGGGCGGGCGCGACTGGGAGGTGCATATGGGCCATGGCCACGCGCCCGAGCACGCCACTTTCTGGTCGAAAGACGATGCGCTGGTGCTGGCCGGGGATCAGGTGCTCTCGACGATCAGCTCCAACCTTGGCGTCTATGCCACCGAGCCCGAGGCTGACCCGGTGGGCGACTGGCTCGAATCCTGCGAGCGGCTGGCCAAAATGGCGCGCGACGATCACTACGTGCTGGGCGGGCACAAGCTGCCCTTCACCGGGCTGCCCTTCCGCCTGCGCCAACTGATCGACAATCACCACGGCGCGCTTGAGCGGCTGGAGGACTTCCTCGACACGCCAAAGAGCGCGGGCGCGTGCTTTGCGCCGCTCTTCAAGCGCACCATCGGCGATGCGGAATACGGGCTCGCCATTGTCGAGGCCATGGCGCATTGCCAGCACCTCTATCTGGAAGGCCGGGCGACACGGACCGAAGGCGCCGATGGCGCATGGCTGTGGCAGGCCGCGTGCGGTTGAGCGGGCTCACGCAGGGCTCAAGAACAGGTGACAGCTTGCGCAGAATCCGCTAAGCCTCTGAGCGGAGAAGAAACGCCCGTTGGGGATGGAGACAGGACGGACATATGGCAGACTACAAGCCCGGCAGCATGGACATCACGGCCCAAGAGAAGACCTTTCACGGCTTCATCAAGTTCACCATCCGCATGGTCTATGTGATCATCGCAGTGCTGCTCTTCCTGGCGATCTTCAACTCCTGAGCTTCGCGCCTTCGGGAGGGGAATTCATCTAGACGTCAGTCAAGGCCGGGCGGCGGAGGAGGCCGCCCGCTGACCGGAAAGGGTCGGCTTTCATGTTCTATCGCGCCACGTTTTTGGCCGGTCTCGCAGCGCTCACGCTTGCGGGCTGTACCACTCCGGCCATGCGCTATCCCAATGCCACGCCAGAAGAGGTTGCCGCCGCGCGCTATGTCGATGGCGGCCCGCCCGCACTGACGCTCTACACGATGATCAACAACCGCTCGGATGCCGGGGCGCACTCCAGCCTGATGATCAGCGCACCGTCGCAGCGGGTGATTTTCGATCCGGCGGGATCCGTCCGGGCGCGCAATGTGCCCGAGGTGGATGATGTGCTCTATGGGGTGACCCCCGAGGTCGAACGCTTTTACGCCCGTGCCCATGCACGCGAGACCTACCGCGTGCGCATCCAGCGCATTGAGGTATCGCCCGAGGTGGCCGAGCGCGCGCTGAAGATGGTGCAGGCGCATGGGCCCGTGTCGCAGACGCAATGCACCGTGGCGACCTCTGGCGTGCTGAGCCAGCTGCCGGGCTTTGAAGAGGTTGGCCGCACGTGGTTCCCCAATAAGCTCGCCGACGAGCTTGCGGCGATGCCAGGCGTGACCGAGCAGGTGCTGCGCGAGCAGGATGCCGACGACAAGACGCTGGCGATCGCCGCGTTCGAGCAGCGCAGCGGCGACAGTGATCAGCTGAGCCAGTAACCGCCCGCGATCAGCGCCACCGCGCCGCTGAGGATGGCAAGGATCACGTTCTTGCTGGCCAGCCCGACACCGAGCGTCACCAATGCGGCGATCAGACGGGCAGGGTCGGTCTGCCCGTCGGTCGCGGCGGGCCAGACCACCAGCGGCGCTACCAGCGCGGGCATCATCGCCACGGCGGTGTAGCGGAGATGGCGCGTCAGCCACGCGGGCAGGGGGCGGTCGCCGACAAGCCCAAGGAACAGGAAGCGCAGGGCAAAGCTGCCCAGCCCCAGCCCGAGGATCACCAGCCAGAGATCTCCGCGTTCGATCATCGCTGCATCCTCCGTTCGGTCTCGGCCCCGGCCATCATGCCGAGCGCGGCGGCGCAGAGCACGCCGAGGTTATAGGGCATCCATGCCAGCAGCAGCGTGCCCAGCGTCGCGACCAGCGCCGCCACCACATGCGCGCCCGTGCGCAGCGCCGGGGCGATCATCGCCAGAAAGGCGATGGGCAGCGCGAAATCGAGGCCGAAATCGGCGGGGATCGCTTCGCCCACCCAAGCACCGACCAGCGTGAAGATGTACCACGGTGGGCAAATCGGCGTCATCGTCCCCATGAAGAAGGCGAACTTCTGCGGCAGGGTCATCTCGGGCGAGCGTTCGAACTGCAGCGCCGATGAGGCGTAGGTCTGATCGACAAGGAAATAGGCGCAGATCGCGCGTTTCCACAGCGGCAGCGCGCCCAGATGCGGGGTGATCGCAGCGGAATACATCGCCATACGCAGGTTCACCGCAAGCGCCGAGGCCAGCACGATCAGCGCGGGCACATGGTCCTGCAGCATCTGCAGCGAGACAAATTGCGCGGCCCCGGCAATCACCACCACCGAAAAGGAAAGCGTGTCGAAGAGGTTCAGCCCCGCCTCATTGGCGAGCACGCCGAAGAGCGTGGCAAAGGGGCCGATCACCAGCAGGAACGGCAGACCCGCGCGCACACCCTGCCAGTAGTAAGAACCCGTGTCCGATCGTGCCATGTGGTGCCTTGCCTCCCGTCGACCGGGCAAGCCGTAGCGACCCTTTGAGGGAGATGCAATCGGGCAGGGAGGCTGACCTTAAACGCATGTAGGCGCTGTGGCTTGCGCAGGCGCTTCGCGTCAGTCGAAGGCGCCCGCGACGCGGCCCAGCAGCATGAAGGCGCGGGCGGTGCGGGTGTTGGCCAGTTCGCTGATCTCGGCGTCGCTTGCCTGTCCTTCGAAACGCACGAAGGCGCGGTCGTAGAGCCGTAGGAAATGATGGGCGACGTCCTTGAAGATCGCGTCCTGCTTCATCCGGCCCGAGCTTAGCGCCAGCGAGGCGCGGTCGCGCACACCGCCGAGCGCGGCCACTTCGCGCCCGCGTGTGCCCTTGGCGAAGGCGCGCCAAACCTCGGGTCGGGCCATGTCGGGCGTCAGATCATCCATATAGATGCCGTCCTGCGACAGCAGCGTCAGCACGTCCTGCGAGGCTTGAATGAGCTGCGCCGCCTGCCGGTCCTTCAGCGCCCGGCGCAGCGCCGCGAAGCCTTCGAGGTCTTCGGCAGTGTCGGGGAAGTTCAGGGCGCGGATGAAGTCGGTATTGGCCAGCGGCGGCTCCAGCGCCTCGGCGGGCGTGCCGAGCGACAGCGCGGGCTGATCGTCCGCGGAAGGCTCGGGAGCGACGGCAGCGGCGGCGGTCTGCGCCTGCACCGCGGCTTGCGCCGCGCGGGTGGAGCCGAGCATGGCAAGCGTCGTCTCGATCTTGCGCTGCGCCGCGGCCACCTCGTCGAGCTTGCGCGCCAGCGTGCTGGCCGAGGGATCGTTGCGGCCGGTCTGCGCCTGCGTGAGGTACGACTTGCGGATCGCCTCGATGGCGGTCTGCAGCCGCGCGCTTTCCTCGCGCATGATGCGGCTGGCCCGCATGGTCATCGCCGCCACCCAGATCATCGCGATGGGCAGAAAGACAACCATCACCACCAACAAGAAACGCAGGCCGCCCACGCCTTCGGTGCTGCCGCCGGTGAAGACGTAGCCACCGGCGATCACCAGCCAGAGCGCACTGAGGCCGAGCGCGGCGATCTCGATCCCGGTCATACCGCGCTTTTCCTCGCGGTCGTAGACGCCGATGGGCGCCGAGCGGCTGTCGTTGCTGTCTGCCATGATGCGGCGCGACCCTTACCTTTGGGTGTTACTTGTACGCGATCGTCAGGATCTCGTAGCTCTTCTCGCCGCCGGGGGTGCGCACCTCGACGCTGTCGCCTTCGTCCTTGCCGATCAGGGCGCGAGCGATGGGCGATTTGATGTTGAGCAGGCCCTTTTCGATGTTGGCCTCATATTCGCCGACGATCTGCCAGGTCTTTTCTTCGTCGGTGTCTTCATCGACGACGGTAACCGTGGCGCCGAACTTGATCGCACCGGTCAGCTTCGCCGGGTCGATCACCTCGGCCAGCGACATCACGCTTTCGATCTCTTTAATCCGGCCTTCGATGAAGCTCTGCTTTTCGCGCGCGGAATGGTATTCGGCGTTCTCCGACAGATCGCCGTGCTCACGTGCTTCGGCGATGGCCTTGATGATGGCCGGACGCTCAACGGACTTGAGCGTTTTCAATTCGGTTTCGAGCGCGGTGAAGCCCGCGCGGGTCATCAGTATCTTTTCCATAGAGTCTTTCCGGAACTGTCCCGAGGGCCTCCCCCGGCCCTTTTGCGTTTGCCGTCTAAAACCATGAGTGGTCGTTTCTGGCAAGAGTGGGGATTGTCCCGGGCTTTGGCAAGAGTGCGCTGCGGCGCGGCGGGCCAGCAGGGCAGGGCGATGGGCTGCGCGAGGCTCCGCCGAGCGGACTTTGCGCCGCGCCAACTATTATTTTCCTAAGGTCGCGTCAGGCACCTTTTATGCCGCGTTTCGATTGACCTGTGCTGCACCGCCGCGCTACGCCAATGCGCAAGATAATTACAGCGAACAGCTAAAGCGAACAGCCAGCGGAGGAACCACATGGCCGAGATCGAGCGCGAGTCGATGGAATATGACGTGGTGATCGTGGGGGCGGGGCCGGCAGGCCTCTCCGCAGCGATCCGGCTCAAGCAACTCGATGCCGACCTGAATGTTGTGGTTCTCGAAAAGGGATCCGAGGTCGGCGCGCATATCCTTTCTGGTGCGGTGCTCGACCCCTGTGGTCTCGACGCGCTGATCCCCGACTGGAAGGAGAAGGGCGCGCCGCTGAACGTTCCGGTGACGCAGGACAAATTCTATCTGCTGGGCGAGGCTGGCAAGGTCACCATCCCGCATTGGCCAATGCCGAAGTTCATGTCGAACGAGGGCAATTACATCGTCTCCATGGGCAACGTCTGCCGCTGGATGGCCGAACAGGCCGAGGCGCTTGGCGTCGAGATTTTCCCCGGCATGGCCTGCTCGGAACTGGTCTACGGCGAGAACGGCGAGATCAAGGGCGTGGTCGCGGGCGAGTTCGGCAAGAACGCCGACGGCACCCCCGGTCCGGGCTATGAGCCGGGGATGGAACTGCACGGCAAATACGTCTTTCTGTCGGAAGGCGTGCGCGGCTCGCTGTCGAAGGAAGTGATCGAGAAATACAACCTCTCGGACGGCAAATGCCCGCAGAAGTTCGGACTCGGCATGAAGGAGATCTGGGAGATCGACCCTGCCAAGCACCAGGAAGGCCGGGTCGAGCACACCATGGGCTGGCCGCTGGGCGGCAATGCCGGGGGCGGGGCCTTCATCTACCATCTGGACAACAATCAGGTCTACGTCGGCTTCGTGGTGCACCTGAACTACCGCAACCCGCACCTCTTCCCCTACATGGAATTCCAGCGCTTCAAGCATCACCCGCATGTGGCGGACCTGCTCAAAGGCGGCAAGCGCGTGGCCTATGGCGCGCGGGCGATCTCCGAGGGCGGCTTCCAGTCGATGCCGAAGATGGTCGCGCCCGGCGTGGCGCTGCTCGGCTGCTCGGTGGGCATGGTCAACGTGCCGCGCATCAAGGGCAACCACAATGCCATGCTTTCGGGCAAAGCCGCGGCAGAGGCGGCCTATGAGGCGATCCAGGCGGGCCGCGCTTCGGACGAGCTCACAGCCTATGAGAGCGAAGTGCGCGAAGGGGCCATCGGGCAGGACCTGTGGAAGGTGCGCAACGTCAAGCCGCTGTGGTCGAAAACCGGCCTGCTGGGCTCGCTGACGCTTGGCGGCCTCGACATGTGGACCAACAGCTTCGGTTTCTCGCTCTTCGGCACGGTCAAGCACGGCAAGAGCGATGCCACGGCCACCGAGAGCGCGGCGGCGCATCAGCCGATCGAGTACCCCAAGCCCGACGGCAAGCTCAGCTTCGACCGGCTGACCAACGTCAGCTTCTCCTTCACCAACCACGAAGAGAGCCAGCCGGCGCATCTCAAGCTGAAGGATCCGCGCGTGCCGCTGCTTGATAACCTGCCGAAATACGCAGGCCCCTCGCAGCGCTACTGCCCGGCGGGTGTCTATGAGTTCGTCGAGAAGGACGGCAAGACCGAGTTCGTGATCAACTTCCAGAACTGCGTGCACTGCAAGACCTGCGATATCAAAGACCCTTCGCAGAACATCAACTGGACGGTTCCGCAGGGCGGCGACGGGCCGAACTACCCCAATATGTAAGGCCGCGGGGCGGCGTTTTCCGCCCGCGATCCCTGCTTGACCAAACGTCGAGCCCCGGTTCTGCACCGGGGCTCAATTTTTTGGCAAACCGCCTCTTGCACCCGGCCCGGACTTTCCTGTAGAGCGGTCCGCGGAGAGGTGGCCGAGTGGTCGAAGGCGCACGCCTGGAAAGTGTGTAGGCGGGGAACCGTCTCGAGGGTTCGAATCCCTTCCTCTCCGCCATAAATACTCAGGCGAAAACCGAAAATCTCCAATGATCTCGGCCGCTAGGCCAGATCATCGGAAGCTGCCAGTTGGCAATGGTCGGCATTTTTGTCCACTTTTCTGCTACATTGTCCGCCATTGGGGCGCACTCCACAAATAGTGCGTAGGCCGTTCGTGGCCTGATAATACGAGTTCCCGAATGCCAAGCAGAAGGCCCAAACCTTATCTACGAGTGCAGCGAGCAGTTTCCACGTGAGCTGACCCCATCGAGTGGTCCGGGTTAAATGCTAATGCATGGTCGGCCTTCGGTCTATGGGGATGAATGTCTCCGGTGCCGGTGTCCGATATCCAAGAGCGCTATGCGGCCGAGCGGTGTTGTAGTGCTTTCGCCATTGTTCGATGAGGATTTGCGCCTCCCTCAACGAGTAGAAGACCTCGCCATTGAGGAGTTCGTCCCTGAACCTGCTGTTGAAGCTCTCGCAATAACCGTTCTCCCAGGGTGACCCCGGCTCGATGTAGGCGGTCTTCGCCCCCACCAACTCGATCCAGTCGCGGACCTTCTGCGCGATGAACTCCGGGCCGTTGTCGGACCGGATGAACCGCGGCGGGCCGCGCTGGATGAAGAGATCGGTCAGGGCGTCCAGGACATCGGTGGAGTTCAGTCGCCTGTCGACACGGATCATTAACGCCTCCCGCGTATATTCATCGAGGATGTTGAGCGTCCGGTAGGTCCGGCCGTCACTGGTCCGGTCCTGCACGAAGTCGTAGGACCAGACGTGGTTGGGGTGCTCGGGCTTCAGCCGCACGCAAGAGCCATCGTTCAGCCAGAGCCTGCCGCGCTTCTTCTGCTTGTGTGGGACCTTGAGCCCTTCGCGCCGCCAAATGCGCGCCACCCGCTTGTGGTTCACCTGCCAGCCGGCACGCCGCAGCAGCACGGCGACCCGGCGGTAGCCGTAGCGGCCATACTCCCGGGCCAGATCGATGACGTCGGCGGTCAGCCGCGCCTCGTCTTCCCGGCCCTGTGGTGGCTTGCGCTGCGTGGAGCGGTGTTGGCCGAGCACCCGGCAGGCCCGGCGTTCGGAGATGCCGAGTGTCTCGCACACATGCTCCACGCATTCGCGGCGGCGCGAAGGGCTTAGAAGTTTCCCTGGGCAGCCTCGGTCAGGATCAGCTTCTCGAGCGTCAGGTCAGATACCGCCCGCCGCAGCCTCAGGTTCTCCTTCTCGAGTTCCTTCAGCCGCGACAACTGTGCCCGGTTCATCCCACCATACTGCTTCCGCCACCGGTAAAAGGTATGCTGCGATATCCCGATCTGCCGCACCGCATCGGCCATCGACAGGCCCTGGCCATGCAACACCTCGACCTGACGCAGCTTGGTGACAATGTCTTCCGGCTTCTCACGCTTTCCAGCCATTCCGTAGTCCTCCTGTTCGCCGAAATCCTATCGGATTTCAGGCTTCGTGGGTGGACCACTTCAAAGGGGCTGGCTCAATCTGTCGTATCTGGTTGCGACACGCCGCCAGTCCTTGAGCCTGCCGAACATGATCTCGATCCGGTTGCGCCGTTTGTAGCGCCGCTTGTCGTATCTGACAGTCGCCTTACGCTGTTTTCGGCCAGGTATGCAGGCGCGTATACCCTTGTCTTGCAGGGCTTCCCGGAACCAATCGGCGTCATAGCCCCGGTCCCCGAGCAGCCAGTCTACATCTGGCAGACCGCGCAACAGGGCCCGCGCCCCGATGTAATCGCTCACCTGCCCGGCAGACACGAAGAAGTTGAGCGGCCGGCCTTTGCTGTCGCAGATGGCATGCAACTTGGTGTTCATGCCGCCCTTGGTGCGGCCAATCAGTCGGCCACGCCCCCTTTTTTCACGCCCAGGCTGGACGCGGTGCGATGTGCCTTGAGGTAGGTTGCGTCGATCATCACGGTCTTCTTCTCACCGTGTTCGGCGGCCAGCCCGGCCATCATCTGTGCGAAGATGCCCTTATCACTCCACCGCTTCCAGCGGTTGTAGAGTGTCTTGTGGGGACCATACTCTTTGGGCGCATCCCGCCAGCGTAACCCATTGCGGTTGATGAAGATAATCCCGCTCAACACGCGGCGATCATCGACACGAGGCTTGCCGTGGGACTTCGGGAAGTAGGGCGCGAGGCGCGCCATCTGCACATCGCTCAGCCAAAAGAGATCAGACATGTCACCGCTCTGTTTTAGCGCGGTGAATCATCTCACGCAGCTGAAATCAATGGGTCCAGAGCCCAGGGAGGTGCCACCTTGTACGGACGGCCCGGCGGGTCTTCGAGTTCAGCGCCTCTATGGCATTCGCCGTGTAGATAATTCTGCGGACCTCGGGCGGATAGTCGAGGAACGGGGTCCCCTCGACTCAGACTCGGTATCAATTGGCTGGGAACTTTGGCTCTGTCTCACTTGTGATGCGCGCCGATCACGGAGGCACCCACCTCTTCTGATGTAATATCAGAAGGATGTGCAGAATGCGGCATTTGGACTTAAGAGGTTTGCTCCCGGCTGGCCTTGTCGTTGATGACATCAGGACCGACGATGGCACGATACAGGTTTTGGCTCGCTCGAGCGGCACTTCTGCGTTTTGCCGCTGCTGCGGATCGCGATCTCGGTACGTCCATAGCCATTACCGCCGCCGCGTTGCGGATTTGCCTGCGCACGGTTTCAGCGTCCGCCTAGTGACCGATGTGCGTCGTTTCTGGTGCCGCTCTCCCCGGTGCCACCAGTCGATATTTAGCGAGCGCCTGAGGTCTGAGGTGGCCAGACCTTGGGCACGTCGCACGGTGCGGATGCAAAAGCTGGTCCGGCACCTCGCGGTAGCGCTTGGTGGCCGGCCGGCTCAATCTCTCGCAAGCCGCCTCTTGCTGCCCGTGAGCAAAGATACCTTCTTGCGCAGTCTCAGGACGGCCGATAATCACGCCAAGGCTGCGCCGCGGATCATCGGCCTCGATGATTGGCCTTGGCGCAAAGGGCAACGGTACGGCACGCTGATCTGCGATCTCGAGCGGCGTTGCGTGATCGACCTGTCTCCCGATCGCACGCCTGCCACCGTTGAACCTTGGCTTCGTGACCACACCGGCGTTGAATGCGTCGCCCGAGATCGCAATGGCGGATATGGCAGCGCCGTTGCTCGCGCTCTTCCAGAAGCGGTTCAGGTCGCTGACTGCTGGCATTTGCTGGAGAACGCGAGTGCTGCCTTCCTTTCTGCGGTTCAGAAGCGCATGCCTGCCATCCGAAAGGCGATCGGGGTGAAGACACTCGATCCAAAACTCCTGAAAGCGGCTGAATGCCTGCAATATGGGGGATTTCAGCGCCGGCGCCAGACGAACCGATTGGTCCACAAGCTGGCCCTAGAGGGCATGCCGATCAAGAAAATCGTCCATCAAACTGGCTTGAGCCGAGCCCTCGTACGACAGATCGTGCGCGGTGAGCTGGAAGTTATCTTCGGTATCCGCCAAAGCAGCCTGACACCCTGGTGGCGCCGTCTGAAGCGCGACTGGTCCAACGGCTACCGGAACGGCGCCGAGCTCTGGCGACGATTGCGAGCCGATGGTTTCCAGGAAAGTCTTAGGGTCGTAAGCGAGTGGGCTATGCGCCAGCGCCGAGCCGAGCCGAGCAATCCCGGACGGCGCTACCAAGTCACCGCCCGCCCGGCGGATCGCGCGCCTCCTCCCCATCGCGCGGGACCACTTGAGCAATGCAGACGCTGTGGTGGTCGCTCGAATTGAAGCCGCGCTTCCGTCGCAGTTCGCAACGCGCCTGCTGGTCGGCAAATTCAATTCGACGGTTCGAAACGGAACGCCAACTGAGCTTGGCACTTGGCTCGACGATGCCGAGACGAGCATTATTGCCAGCTTCGCAAGGATCAAGCTGCTGTTGCGGCAGCGCTCCGCGAGCCCTGGTCGAACGGACAGACCGAGGGCCAGATCAATCGACTGAAGACTCTCAAAAGGCAGATGCATGGCCGCGCGGGCATCTAGACACCGAAAGCCCGTATCGTCTTATATTCTTAGACAGCAGCCAGAAGACCTGCATCAAAAGTGAGTCAGAGCCAGTATTCCACGCATGTTCACACCGGAGTTTTGCAATCAGGCGGTGGGTCGGCG
The DNA here is from genome assembly GCF_001687105.1 of Salipiger sp. CCB-MM3. Lineage (NCBI taxonomy): Bacteria > Pseudomonadati > Pseudomonadota > Alphaproteobacteria > Rhodobacterales > Roseobacteraceae > Salipiger > Salipiger sp. CCB-MM3. The sequence continues at coordinate 54,973 of NZ_CP014596.1, read as the reverse complement.
CTGCGCAAGCGAGGCGCCGCCGGTTCGCGCCCGTTGGCACAGGGTTAGGTCCAAAAGAACGTCTCAGACGCCCGGCTGCACTTGTGACAGCCCATGCCGAGCATTTTCCACCTTGCTGCTTCGCTTAACGCGTGGCTGAAGCGGCGCTGCTCCTTCTTCTCGCTCATCGAACTGGTCAACGCTCTGGAGCGGGAAAAGGGCAAGGGAAAAGTCGGACACATCGCGGAGAGCCTCAGCCCGCCTCGACCTGGTAATCGTTGACGAGCTCGGATACCTGGCGCTCAGCGCCTCAGCGGGCGACTTGCTCTTCGATCCGCTGATCAAGCTCTACGAGCGCACCAGCGTGATCATCACTACGAACCTCAGCTTCAGTGCGTAGGCCCCGCGCTCGGGAAAGCCAAGATGACCACCGCGCTCCTCGATCGACGACCCTTCGCTGTCGCATCCTCAAGGCCGGAAACGACAGCTTCCGCTTCAAGGACGGCGGGTCTGCTGCAATGCGGAAACGTTGGAGGGAAGCCATGTCTTGACCCAAGAATGACCCGTTAAAAAATTCAAGTTGGGTCAGTTATGGCTGAGAATCAAAGATTTGAGCATCTCGCCCGAGGTTAAGTGAGTTGGTTGAGTACCCGCCAGTGGGCTTTGCAGCCAAAGATTATGATGCGGCATAGTGAGTCAATGCATATAACAAGTACTGGTGAAACAGTATATTACGATAATTAGGCGCGGACTCACCCTCCGCCATAAACCCGGCTGACGTGATGACGGGGTAAGTGAAATAATGCCTCAAAGTTACAGAAGTATAAGGGTTTCCGGCTTCCCTATCTCCAGTGGCCCCCCGAACCGCCATCACTGCTTTGTTGTTGCGTTGATCGGTGTGCTGTCTGCCCGCAAGCATCTCGAAAACGAAAAGCGACCACGCCGGGTCGGCGCGTCGGCTACCCGCACTGAAGCGCGAGCATCCTGCGCGAGTAGGTGCCTGTGCTATTCACTCGGACTGGCGAAAACCGACGCACCACTGGGGGCCAAAGCCCGCGGCCACAAATGCCTTAGGCTCGGCCTCGCCCGGTCAAAGAAAAGCGCGCGGCCCTGTTTGGACCGCGCGCTTTCATTGTTCCCAAAATACGCCCGTCGGAGGCGTCTCAGCGCGTGCCGGCAAAGCGCTCCTGCCAGTCGTCGCGCTCGGCATCGGTGATCTTGCGGAAGGTCACATCGGGAACCTCGAAGGTGTGGCCCGCGGGCAGCACGTCGAGCGCCGCAGCCAGATCGCCCGGCCAGCTGTCGTCCTCGGTCTTCAGCGCCGCCAGAAGCTGTGCCGAGGCGTCGGGGATGAAGGGCGAGGAGATCACCGCGTAGAGACGGATCATGTTGAGCGCGAGGCGGATCTGCATCGCCGCGGCCTCGGGATCGGTCTTGAAGGTCGACCACGGCGCGGCTTCCTGCAGGTATTCGTTGCCCAGAACCCAGGCGGCGCGCAGCGCGCCAGCGGCCTTGCGGACCTCATGCGCTTCCATCTGCGTCTCATACTCGCGGATCTTCTCCGCCAGATCTGCGATCAGCTTGGCCTCCAGATCGCCCATGGCGCCGCCTTCGGGCACCACTTCGCCGAACTTCGAGCGGCAGAACTTGGTCACGCGCGAGGCGAAGTTGCCGAGCACGTCGGCGAGGTCCTTGTTCACCGAGGACTGGAAGTTCTCCCAGGTGAACTCGCTATCCGAGCTTTCCGGGGCGTGGCTGAGCAGCCACCAGCGCCAATAGTCCGCCGGGAGGATCTCCAGCGCCTGATCCATGAACACGCCGCGCCCGCGCGAGGTGCTGAACTGACCGCCGTCGTAGTTGAGGTAGTTGAACGACTTGATGTAGTCGACCAGCTTCCACGGCTCGCCGCTGCCGAGGATCGTGGCCGGGAACGAGAGGGTGTGAAAGGGCACGTTGTCCTTGCCCATGAACTGCGTGTAGGTCACGTCTTCCGCGCCCTTGTCGGTGCGCCACCAGCGCTCCCAATCGTCGCCTTTGCCCGCGTCGACCCACTCCTGCGAGCAGGCGATATATTCGATGGGCGCGTCGAACCAGACGTAGAAGACCTTGCCTTCCATGCCGGGCCAGTCTTCGTCGCCCTTCTTGACCGGGATGCCCCAGTCGAGGTCGCGGGTGATGCCGCGGTCCTGCAGGCCATCGCCGTCGTTCAGCCATTTCTTGGCGATCGAGGTGGTCAGCACCGGCCAGTCGGTCTTGCTGTCGATCCACGCCTCCAGCTCGTCCTTCATCTGGCTCTGGCAGAGGTAGAGGTGCTTGGTCTCGCGCATCTGCAGGTCGGTGGCGCCCGAGATCACCGAGCGCGGGTTGATCAGGTCCACCGGATCGAGCTGCTTGGTGCAATTGTCGCATTGATCGCCGCGCGCATCCTCGAAGCCGCAGTTCGGGCAGGTGCCCTCGATGTAGCGGTCCGGCAGGTAGCGCCCGTCAGTGGGCGAATACATCTGTGTCTCCGACACTTCGCGGATCAGTCCTCGCTCGGCCAGCACCCCGGCGAAATGCTGGGTCAGCTTGTGGTTCTGCGGGCTCGACGAGCGGCCAAAGTGATCGAAGCTGAGGCGGAAGCCCTCGGCGATCTTCGACTGCACCTCGTGCATCTCGGCGCAATATTCGGCCACCGGCTTGCCGGCCTTGGCGGCGGCGAGCTCGGCGGGGGTGCCGTGCTCGTCGGTGGCGCAGAGGAACAGCACCTCGTTGCCGCGCGCGCGCTGGTAGCGGGCGAAGAGATCGGCCGGCAGCTGGCTGCCCACGAGGTTTCCGAGATGCTTGATCCCGTTGATATAGGGGATCGCCGAGGTGATCAGATGACGTGCCATGTTCGTCCCGCGAATGAATCTGGAGTTGTCGCGTCCTTAGCGGATGTTGCGCAGGCTTGCCAGTGCAGGAGCGAGGGGGCTCTCTGCCCCCTCGCGCTACCCCTAGGATATTTGCCTCTAGACGAAGCGGAGGTTCTATTCTCTGTCGTCGCGCTGACGCGACAGCAGGCGACCGATGAGGAAGCTGGTGCGCGGCGCGTAGACATATGGGGTGCGGCGCTCGGCAGGGCGGGCGCGCATGCGGATCAGGCCGAAGATCACCAGCACGAGGTGCCCGGCGGCGATCAGCAGAAACAGCGACGACGGGCCGTGTGCGGCCATCAGCAGCGCGGCGCCATAGGGGGCGGCAATGGCGCCCACCGCGTACCAGAACATCAGCGCCGCCGAGAGCTCGACCCGCTCGGAGCTGTCGGCGAAGTCATGGGCGTGGGCGGCAGAGACCGAATAGATCGGGTAGGTGACGACGCCAAAGAGCGCGGCCATGGCCATCACTGCAGGCGCGGGCAGGGCGGGCAGGCTCGCCGTCGCCAGCGCCACGAGGATCGAGGCGACCGACAGCCAGATCAGCACCGTACGGCGATCCACACGGTCGGCGAGCCAGCCCACCGGGTATTGCGCCGCCGCGCCGCCCGCGATGTAGGCGGCAAGGAAAAGACCGATCTGATCGGCCCGCAGCCCGACGCCAGCGCCGTAGATCGGGCCGACCATCCGAAAGCTCGCGCCCGAAAGCGCCGAGACGATGACACCCGCCACCGCGAGCGGCGAGCGCGCGCCAGCAAGGCCGGGCCGCAGTCGGGGGGCCGAGGGCGTGGCGGGCTGCGCGCGGCGGGTCAGGGTGATCGGCAGCATGGCGGTGCAGCACAGCAGCGCCAGCAGGTTGTAGCTGACGTAATGCGCGGGCTCGAGCACGCCGATCAGCATCTGCGCCACCAGCGCCGCGCCCATGTCGGCCATGCGGTAGGCGGCCATGGCGCGGCCGCGGGTCTGGTTGGTGACCTCGGCCTGCAGCCAGGCTTCGATCACCGTATAGGCTCCGGCCACCGACAGGCCCGTGGCGATGCGGAAGACGGCCCATGCCTCGGCGGTGGTCAGCAGCGGGTGCGCCACGAGACCGATCACCCCGGCAGCGGTGAAGGCGGCATAGGCGCGCGAATGGCCCACCGAGCCCATCAACCGCGGGGCCCACCAGCAGCCGATGAAGAAGCCGATGAAATGCGCCGAGCCGAGAAAGCCGATCTGCGCGGTGGTGAAATTCAGCGCGAACCCCGAGAGCGCATCCAGCGGACCGACGCCGCCGGACGAGAGCTGCTGCAGGATGACGGAGAGGAAGAGGGCGGCGAAGGAAAGTGGCAGGCGCATGGGGGCTTAGGGCCATGCGCGCGCCGCCCTGTCGCGACCGAAGGCGACAGGGCGGCGTCGTTTTTGTGCCTCGGGGAAAATGGCTCTGCGGTGGGCGCGGTTACTGCGCCGTGTAGCCGCCGTCGGCCAGATGGTAAGAGCCGGTGACGAAGCTCGCCTCGTCCGAGAGCAGGAAGGCGGCCAGCGCGGCCACTTCCTCGGGGGTGCCCATGCGTTTCATCGCGTGCAGCCCGGCGAGGTGATCCTGCGTCGCCGCGTCCAGCGTCTGGTCCAGCAGTGGCGTGTGGATGAAGCCCGGCCCGATGGAATTGACGCGGATCTTGTCGCTCGCGTGCTCCAGCGCCGCGCTTTTGGTCAGCCCCACCACGCCGTGTTTCGCGGCGACATATGCGGGCGACATGGGGATGCCAACCGAGCCGAGGATCGAGGCAATGTTGACGATCGCGCCGCCGCCGGTCTTTTTCATCTCGGGGATGGCGAAATGCATGCCGTAGAAGACACCGCTGAGGTTCACGTCGATCACCTTGCGCCAAGCGTCAGTGGGGTAGTCGCCGACGGTGGCGGCGGGGCCGCCGATCCCGGCGTTGTTGACCAGCAGGTCGAGCCGCCCGGTGCGTTTCACCGTCTTCTCGACCAGCGCGGCCACCGATGCCTCATCCGAGACATCCACGGCAATGCCAATGGCGCGGGGCAGGGTCTTGGCCATGGCTTCGGCTGCGTCCAGCTTGAGATCGGCGATGATGACGGTGGCCCCTTCGGCGGCCAGACGTTCGGCGATGGCGGCACCGATGCCGGAGGCCGCGCCGGTGACGATGGCGGTCTGATGGTCAAAACGCTGGGAAGGCAGGGAAGGCATGGGAATTCTCCTTGAAGTGCCGGGCTTGTCCGGACTTGTTCAAGACCTATGCATTGCCTGCATGCTGTGCAAAGCGCGCTGCCGCAGAGTCACTGTGCGCCTCGGGGGCTTGGCAACGCGGCAAAGGCCACTAGTGTCCGCCCCTGCGCTAACAGGAGACTCCCAATGAAGAAAAATCTGCTGGGCCGTACCGGCATGTCGGTGACCGAGCTCTGCCTCGGGACGATGACCTATGGCAACCAGACGCCGCCCGAGGACGCCTTTGCGCAGATCGAGCGCGCGCTCGATGCCGGCATCAATTTCATGGACACCGCCGAGATGTACCCGGTGAACCCGGTGCGTGCCGAGACCGTGGGCCGGACCGAGGAAATCCTCGGCGACTGGTTCGAGAAGAGCGGTCGCCGCGGCGACTGGATCCTCGCCAGCAAGCACACCGGGCCGTCGAAACTGGTCCGCGACGAGGCTCCGATCAGTTCCGAGACGATCCCCGTGGCGGTCGAATCCTCGCTGAAGCGGCTGAAGACCGACTATATCGACCTTTATCAGTTCCACTGGCCGAACCGCGGCAGCTATGCCTTCCGCCAGAACTGGACCTTCGCGCCGTGGAAACAGGATCGCGAGGCGACGCGCCAGCATATGGCCGACGCTCTCGGTGCGCTGCAGCGCGAGGTGGAACGTGGCACGATCCGCGCCTTCGGCCTGTCGAACGACAGCGCATGGGGCACCGCGGAATGGCTGCGCATGGCCGATGAGGTGGGCGGACCGCGTGTCGCCTCGGTGCAGAACGAATATTCGCTGCTCTACCGGATGGCCGACACCGATCTTGGCGAACTGATGGTCAACGAAGACGTGGGCCTGCTGCCCTATTCGCCGCTCGGGGCCGGGCTGCTGACCGGCAAATATCAGGATGGCGCGGTGCCCGAAGCCTCGCGCATGTCGATCAACGGCGATCTGGGCGGGCGCGCCTCCGAGCGTGTCTTCCCGGCGGTGGCGGCCTATCTTGACCTTGCCCGCGAGTTCGACATCGACCCGGTGCATATGGCGCTGGCGTGGTCGGCGCGGCGGCCCTTCGTGGCCTCGTCGATCTTCGGTGCGACCACCATCGGCCAGCTCGAGCATCTGCTCGGCGCGGCGGAGGTCACACTGTCCGACGAACTGCTCGAACGTATCGACGCCACCCATAAGGCGCATCCGTTCCCCTACTGAGGGGCGGCATCGCGCGGGCCAACCAAAGCCATCGCGGCAGCGGGACGCGCATGCTCTATGATAAAAGGGCGCGGAGAGGATTGCTCCGCGCCCGCTTCGCCGTTAAATCGCGGCGCATGACCACCTCGAACAAACATCCCGGCGCCCCGTGGCGCAATTTCTATGGCCGTGTGAAGGGCAAGACCCTGCGTCCGAGCCAAGAGACCTACCTCGAAGAGGATCTGGCGGCGCTGTCGCCGGGGCCGGTGGATTGGGAGGTGAACCCCGAGCGCGACGCCCTCGACATGGACGCCATGTTCGGCGGCAAGCCGGTGTGGCTCGAGGTCGGCTTTGGCGGCGGCGAGCATCTGGTGCATCAGGCGGCCAGCAATCGCGACGTGGGGATCATCGGTTGCGAGCCCTACATCAATGGCGTCGCCATGCTGCTGGGCAAGATCCGCGACGCGAAGGTGGACAACCTCAAGGTCTATCCGGGCGATGCGCGCAACCTCTTCGACGTGCTGCCGGATGGGTGCCTCGACCGGGCATTCCTTCTCTATCCCGACCCTTGGCCGAAGAAGAAGCACCACCGACGCCGCTTCGTCACGCAAGAGCACCTTGAGCCGCTGGCGAATGCGATGAAGCCGGGCGCGATCTTCCGCGTTGCCACCGACATCCCCGACTACGTGCGCCAGACCATGGTCGAAGTGCCGAAAGCCGGGTTCGAATGGCTCGCCGAAGGCCCCGCCGACTGGCGCGAGCCTTGGGGTGACTGGATCTCGACCCGCTACGAGCAGAAGGCCCTGCGCGAAGGCCGCACGCCCCACTATATGACCTTCCGCCGGCGCTGAGCCGGGCGCTCTGCCTCTAGGCCCTCGGAACGTGCGGCGTTCCCGCGTGAGGAGGGTACTTGCAACTTGAAGGCGAGCGCGAGGCCAAGTAAAACTGACTAAGTCGGGACGGAACGACGATTGGGGCTGGAGAAGCGCTTCAACCGGGAGTATCGGCGGTATCTGTCCCGTAACGCCGCTGCGCACGCCTTGAGAAAGGCGCCCGCAATGACGTTCTGAGACCCGTCGCCAAGGCAGGGCAGGCACGCCTGCCACAGCGATGCGGACAGCGAGAAGGCCCCGGACCGGTTTCCCTCCGGGTCCGGGGCCTTCCAGCTTCACATGTTCACGCAGATCTTCCCGAAATGCGCGCCACCTTCCTGATAGCGGAAGGCCTCGGCCAGATCGGCCAGTTCGAAGCTTCGGTCGATGACCGGGCGGATTTCGAGGGTATCGAGCGCGGCCACGAAATCTTGCTGATGTTTGCGCGAGCCCACGATCAGACCCTGCAGCCGCTGCTGTTTGCGCATGAGCGTGGCCGTGGGGATATCTCCGGCGACGCCGGTCAGGATCCCGATCAGCGCGATATGCGCACCGGGGCGGCCAGCGGCGATCGACTGCGCCAGCGTGGCCGGGCCGCCGACCTCAACGATCAGATCGACACCGCGCCCGCCGGTGAGCCGCTGCATCTCGGCACCCCACTCGGGGGTCTCGCGATAGTTGATGACGTGATCGGCCCCGAGTGCCCGGAGCTTCTCGAGCTTCGCGTTCGAAGAGGAGGTGGCGATAACCTTCGCGCCCATCGCCTTGGCCAGCTGCAGCGCGTAGATCGACACCCCGCCAGTGCCCAGAACCGCGACGGTATCGCCGGGCTTCAGACCGCCGTCGACTACCAGCGCACGCCAGGCGGTCAGCCCGGCGGTGGTGATGGTCGCGGCTTCGGCGTGGCTCCAGCCCATCGGCGCGCGGGTAAACCAAGTCGCGGGCAGGGTCACCGTTGCGCGGGCGTAGCCGTCGATGCCGTCGCCGGGGACACGGGCGAAATCAGAAGGGCGGTCGTCGCCGTCCTGCCAGTCGGGAAAGAAGCACGATACGACGTGATCCCCGACCGAAAACTCCGTAACGCCGTCCCCCGTCGCCGTCACCATACCGGCTCCATCGGCCATTGGAATGCGCCCGTCTGCCGCACCATTTTCGCGCTTCGCGACCATGTAGTCGTGAAAGTTCAGAGAGTTGGCATGAAGCCGGACGGTGATTTCGCCGGGATTGGGAGCCTCTGCGTCCGGGGCGTCAGACAGGATAAGATTGTCGAGCCCGCCGGGTGCCTTGATCGCGATCTGTTTCATGGGGGGTGTCCTTCGGTCTTGCTGGTCACTGGCCGCGTGGGCCCTTGTCCCCGGAGGTAGATCGGCGCGGCGTTTAGGCCACGTCATCTGCGATCTGCGATCTGCGATCTGCGATCTGCGGGTGTTGCGGGCTCATTTCGACCGCGTGGCGACGTATGGTTTCGGGCTAATGCGCTGGAATGTTTGGGACGTCTCCGGTTAGTCTTGTCTCGTCCGTCGGTCCTCGAGCGTCTCTCACGCGCACTGCCGACCACTTCCGCCGGGGGCAGGGTTGCTTGAGCGCAATTGGACGAACGCGCCGGGTGAACTGCGTTCATTTTGGGGCGGCTGGCCCCAAAACACAGCGAAAAGTGCTGAAAATTGAGCCTAAGCCTGTTTTTCGGGCAGCAAAAGTGCGGAATTTCGCCAGTGACGGTCCGGCAATTGTTCGCCGAACAAATGTTGGGCACCCACTTAACGTTTCCGTACAGAACCCATTAAAACTCAATTGTTTCGAAAAAATTGTAGATCAACTCGGGCGCTGCACGGCGGCATTCAGGGCGGAGTTGGCAAGAATCTTCTCGGAACACCGCCCGGAATGTCTGGGCTGAGCACAGAATCGCTCGCGCCCTGTCGGCGGTAAATCTCCCAGATCCTCTGGCAAAGCTTCCCATCGAAAGATGTCTCTGGGCGGATGGGGCGTCTGAGCATTTTCTATGTCAGACCAAGAGCTTACAACCTTAGGATGAATTTCGGGATTAATTTTCAGATGGGCGTAGAAAACAATAAGACGTTGGCGTTCGAGGGAGCGCAAGGATTTGGTGCGGACACGACCGGGGGGCGTGGTGGTGAGGTTGTTAAGGTTACCAATTTGAACGACTCCGGCAAAGGCTCGCTGCGGTGGGCGCTCGAGGACCTCGATGGGCCCCGCATTGTCGTGTTTGAGGTCGGCGGACAAATCGACCTCACGGACCAAATTCAAATTAACGGCGATGTCACCTTGGCTGGGCAAACGGCACCGGGTGGCATCACCGTGACTGGCGCGCGGCTGCGTGTCGTCGAAAGCAATGTGATCATCCGTGGCATGAATGTGCGCCCGGGCGACTCGAAAGATGGCCATGATCCGGACAACCGAGATGGCATTTCGGTCGGCAAGGACGGACGTGTGGTCAAGAATGTCATCATCGACAGCAATTCGCTGTCCTGGGCGATCGACGAGAACGCATCGACCTGGGGTGGCCCCAGCAATGTCACCTGGTCGGACAACATCATCGCCGAAGGCCTGGTGAATTCATCGCACTCGAAGGGCGATCACAGCATGGGCATGCTGATCGGCGATGGCAGTTCCAACATCAGCATCATCGGCAATCTTTTCGCCAGCAACGACCAGCGCAACGCGATCGTCAAGGATGCCTCCGAGAGCATCGAGTTCGTGAATAACGTCGTCTACAACTACGGTCGGCAGGGCCTCGAAGTCCATGGCGGGAGCCTTCATGCCATCGGCAACGTGATGATTTCCGGCGACGATTCCGATGGACGTGCGGCAATCCGGGTCAATTCCGGCTCGGGCGACAATGCATTTTACATTTCGGACAATGTCTCGGAAATCGGCGGCGATGCGACCAACAGGATCAAGAGCGGCCTCGTTTTCGATCCGGCGACCGAGGAAATTCTCCCGACGAGCAAGGTTCTCGGCTGGGTGCTTTCCCATGCGGGCGTCATGATTGATGGCGAACGGAGCGAGATCGACGAGCGCATCATCAAGACAGTGCTGAACGACACTGGTGAGCTTATTGATGCGCCAAAGGAGGTGGGCGGCTACCTTGACCGTGGCAGTTCCTCGGCGCTGAAAGACAGCGACGACGACGGCATTCCCGACGTCCATGAGGTGCTGCTTGGCTCGAACGCCAACAAGGCGGATGCACAGGGCGATGCGGATGGAAACGGGATCGCCAACATCGAGGATTACATCAATGGGCTGCTCGATGGGTTCGGCTCCGCTCCGACCGTCTCTGTCGATTTGAGTTACACGCCAGACGATAGCGTCGACGAAGAGGACACCAGTTTTGATGAGCAGACGGTCACCGCGGGCGGCGACAACGGGACTTCGGCGGAGGGGTTTAGCATCGAGGCGGAGGACTTTGATCTTTCAGGGGACTTTCGGACCGCCAGCTTGGGGGATGCTTCGGGCCGCAAGGTCATCAAATCGCAGCATGAAGGGACGGCGACCACCACGTTCGATGGCGAGTCGGGCACCTATGACATGCGCATCGATTACTTCGACGAGAACGACGGGGTGTCCTACCTTGAGGTGCGGCTCAATGACGAAGTGCTCGACGCATGGTACTGGGATCAGAACCTCGGCAGCGCCTTTGCCAACAAGCAGACCCTGACGCACCACGTGATCGAAGACGTCGACATCGAAGCGGGCGACGAGATCATCTTTTATGGCGTCGGTGATCGCGGCAACGAGCCGATGCGTATCGACACGCTCGCCTTCACGCCGAGCGACGCGCTCTTCGCCTGAGCGGGCTGACCGGTTGTGGTCTATTCGGGCGGCGCCCTGCTGGCGCCGCCCGATTGTACTTTGGCGGGCAAATCAGCGCTGCCTGCGTCCGTTCTAGCGGGGAAGGCCGCGACGTTTATGGCACCCGCAAAGCGGTCAGCGCCGCCAAACACCAGCCCTTGAGCTCACCCAGACACCGCCCGCACCGGCAGCGACGTCGCGAAAGCGATGGTGTTCCGGGCCGCCTTCGCCTTAGAAAAGCGTGTGAATTCCCGAGGAGGCCCCATGCATTACGGCGATACCCGCCCCGACATCCTGACGTTCGATCCGTTCAAGGCGATCATCGCGCCGCGCCCCATCGGCTGGATCGGCACGCGCAATGCCGAGGGCGTGCCGAACCTCGGGCCCTATTCCTTCTTCAACGCCATCGGCAACAGCCCGCATATGATCTGCTTCACCTCGGACGGGCTGAAGCACTCGGTGGTCAATGCGCGCGATCAGGGCGAGTTCACTTTCTCGCTGGCGACCGAGGCGCTGGCGCAGGAGATGAACATCTCGTCCGAAGCGATGCCCGACGGCGCCAATGAGTTTGAGAAGGCGGGGCTGACCCTCGGGACCAGCGTCGAGACCAATGCGCCCTTCGTCGCCGAAAGCCCGGCGGCGCTGGAATGCCTGACGCTTTCGGTGAGCGAACTCACCGACCGGACCGGCGCGCCGATCGACCGTTTCATGGTCATCGGGCAAGTGGTGCAGACCCACATTCGCGACGAATACATCACCGGCGGACGCTTCGACACGGTAAAGGCGCGGCCGATCTCGCGCATGGGCTATCGCGACTATGCCACCGTTACCGAGGCGTGGGAGCTTATCCGGCCCGACGACTGAGCCGGGGAGGGGGGAGATGGTCGAAACCGGAAGCACGCTGCGCGATTGGCAGCCAGAGCTGCGCACCCTGCGCTATTTCCTCTGCGTTGCGGAGGAAAAGAACATGACGCGCGCTTCCGAGCGGTTGCGCATCGCCCAGCCCGCGCTCAGCCGCCAGATCGCCCGGCTCGAGAGCGATCTGGGGCTCAAGGTCTTCAACCGCACGGCGCGGGGGATGGAACTGACCGAGGCGGGTGAGATCCTGCAGCGCCGCGCCTATGCGATCATGGCGCAGATCGCGCAGGCGCATCACGATGTCACCGCCCATGCCGATCGCCCGCAGGGGGTGGTCGTGGTCGGGATGCCGCCGACGCCGGGCGAGTTCATCACCCCGCCGCTGCTGTCTCGGGTCAAAGCCGAGTACCCCGAGATCGAGCTGCGCTTCGTCGAGGGGTTTTCGAACGCGCTCGAACACAAACTCTCGCAAGGCGAGATCGGACTGGCGGTGATGCATGACGCGCCGCTGCAGGACGACATCGTCACCACAGAGCTTCTGGTCGAGCACCTCAATGTCGTCGGCCCCTGCGGCGCGCTCGACAAGGACAGCTACACGCTCGCCGAGGCCGCGGCGATGCCGCTGATCATGCCGAGCCGCCCCAACTTTCTGCGCATCCTCGTCGACAAGCACGCCGACGAGATCGGCGCCGAATTGAACATCGTGCAGCGGGTGGATGGGGTGTGGCACCTGAAATCCTTGGTCCGGCACGGCCATGGGTTCACCATCCTGACCTATGGCGGGGTGCTCTCGGAGGTGCAGAACGGCACGCTCGAGGCGCGGCCCATCGTAAAGCCGCAGATGGCATGGACGCTGTGCACCGCCACCAAGGCCGACCAGCGCGGCAAGAAGGCGATTCAAGTGGTCGAGGCTCTGGTGCGTGACATCGTCGGCGACCTCGTGGCGTCCGGCATCTGGCGCTGAGCAATACCTAAAAGGTATCGCGTCGATCATATAACAGTATTTGAATCATGTCTGGCGATCCACGACTATCGCCTCAGACGGGCCCGGAGGAGGGTCCGCAACCTTGGGAGGACACATGTCTCTGAACGCATTCCTGCGGTCGTCGGCGCTTGCGCTCGCGACGGCAACCGGCCTTGCCAGCATGGCACAGGCGGACACCTACAAATGGATCACCTTCAAGCCGCAGGGCGCGGGCGACGCGCAGGCGATCACCACGCAGTGGCTCGTTGACCAGTTCGCCGAGCGCACCGGCGGCACGCACAGCATCGAGGTGTTCTGGGGCGGCTCGGTCGCCAAGACCCGCGAGATCCCCGAGGCGCTGGCCGCGGGCGTCGGTGATTTCGGCGACATCATCACCCCCTATTTCCCCGATCTCATGCCGCTCAACAACGCGGTCGGCTTCTTCATCCCGCAGCCGATGAACACCCTCGAAGTGGGGCAGTTCATGGAAGAGATGCACGCCACCTATCCGCAGTTCAGCGAAGAGCTGGAAAGCCAGAACCTGCACGCCTTCGGCTTCCGTCCGCTCGAGGATTACGGCCTGCTCTGCACCAAGCCGGTGAAGAGCGCGGCGGACATGAAGGGCCTGCGTATCCGCTCTTATGGCTTTGCCTATCCCAAGCTGATCGAGGCGCTCGGCGCGTCGCCGGTGTCGATCGCCACCTCCGAGGCCTATGAGGCTCTGCAGCGCTCGATCATCGATTGCACCCCGATCGGCCCGGCGCTAGCGCGCGGCTGGAAGTACGACGAGGTTGCCAAATACTACATCGAGATCCCACTGGGCGCCTCCTTTGGCCACCTGCTGGCGATGAACCTCGACAGCTACAACGGGATGGATGACGAAACCAAGGCTGTCATCGATCAGCTCGGCAAGGACTACCTCGTGGAATACGCCCGCGTGCTCGACGAAGACGCAGCGCGCGTGCGCGAGCTTTGGAAAGGTGAGTTGGGCGTCGAGGTGATCCCCTTCCCGCAAGAAGAACTGCTGGGCGTTCTGGACGACGCTGGCGTGCAGGACGTGCGTCAGGAATGGATCGACAAGGCAAACGCGCTTGGCGTTCCGGCTGACGAAATCGCCAAGAGCTTCGACTTCGACACACCGTCCTGATCCGGACGTGACCGGTCCCGCGCCAAAGCGTACCCCCGGCGCGGGACCTCTCCCTCGAAAGAGTCCCGAAAGATGCAAACGCTAGAAACCCTGCGCCGTCGCTACGGCGCATTCCTGTCGCTATGCGGCCTCGCCTCGGGCGTGCTGATCTTCGCGGTCATGCTGCTCGTCGTGGCCAATGTGGTGATGCGCTACGTCTTCAACCAGCCGGTCACCGGCACGCTGGAGCTGACCGAAAGCGCGCTGCCACTGATCATTTTCCTGTCGCTGGCGCTGACCCAGATGCATGGCGGCCACATCAAGGTGGTGCTGCTGACCCAGCGCCTGCCGCACGGGCTCGCGCGCGCCGCAAAGGTGCTGGCGATGCTGGCGGGCTTCGTGCTTTTCGCATGGGCCGCCTACGCGGGCTGGCTGATGGCGGCCAAGAGCTTCGCCATCGGCGAGCTTGAACGCGGCTCGATCCGCTTCCCGATCTGGCCGATCAAATTCGCGATCTGCTTTGGCCTTGGCCTGCTGGCGATCCAGTACCTCCTCGACGGGATCTGGGTGGCGCTTGGCGGAACTCTCGACGACGACTCTGATGAGGTGATGGAATGAGCTCGCTCCTGATTGGTGGGATTGGCGTGGCCGGACTGTTCGGCGGCATCCTGCTGGGCATCAACGTGATGGTGGTGCTGGGCCTTGTGGGCGCCTTCGGCCTTGCCTCGCTCGTCGGCTTCAAGGCCGCGACGGCGATCCTTGGCACCGTCTTCTTCGACACCACCCACAGCTTCCACTTCTCGGTCATCCCGCTGTTCCTGCTCATGGGCTTCTTCGCCATGCGCGCGGGCCTCGGCGAAGACCTTTTCGAGGCCACCACCAAATGGCTCGGCAACCTGCGCGGCGGTCTGGCGATCTCGACGACGCTTGGCGCTGCGGCCTTCGGCGCGGCCTCGGGCTCCTCGGTGGGCACGGCGACCGTCTTCACCAAGCTGGCGCTGCCGCAGATGCTTGACCGGGGCTACGACAAGAGTCTCGCCTCGGCCTCGATCGCCATCGCGGGCACATTGGCGGTGATGATCCCACCCTCGGCGCTGGTGGTGGTCTATGGCATCCTCACCGACAGTTCGATCGGCGCGCTGCTGATCGCGGGCTTCATCCCCGGCATCGTCTTCGCCATCGTGCTCTGCCTCGCAATCTGGCTGACCGTGCTGCGCAACCCGTCGCTGGCACCGCAAGAGAGCTACAGCTTCACCCTGCGCGAAAAGTTCGCCTCGCTGAAGCTGGCCGGTCCGCTGGTGCTGATCATCCTGTTGATCGTCGTGGGCCTTTACGTCGGCATCTTCACCCCGACCGAGGCGGGCGGCATCGGCGCCTTCGCCACCTTCCTGCTGGCGATCATCCGGCACCGGGGGATTAAGGGCGTGGAGCTGCGCAAGACGCTCCTGGAAACGATCCAGACCTCGGCGATGATCTTCGGCATCCTGATCTGCGCACTGGTCTTCTCGAAGTTCCTTGCGCTCTCGGGCGTGGCGAATGCGGTGGGCGGCTATCTGACCGGGCTCGACGTGAACCGCTGGGTGATCGTGCTGCTGGTCTCGCTGATCTACCTCGCGCTGGGGATGATGATGGACGCGCCCGCGCTGCTGGCCATCACCCTGCCGATCACCCACCCGGTGATGATGAACCTCGGTTTCGATCCGATCTGGTTCGGCATCTTCGTGGTGCTGCTGGTCGAAATTGGCGCGGTGACGCCGCCGGTGGGGATCAATTGCTTCGTGGTGCAATCGGCCTCGAACGGGCGGGTGTCGCTGGAGCAGGTGTTCAAAGGGCTGCTGCCTTTCGTGCTGGCTGGCTTTGCGATGCTGGTGCTGCTGTGCCTTGTGCCGCAAATCGCGCTCTTCCTGCCGGAGACGATGCTATGAGCATGACCCTCGACAAACCCCTCGCGCTTTGCGGCGCGGGGGAGGGCGGCCGGGCGATCCTGCGCACCACGCTGACCTCTCCTTATGGGCGCAAAGTGCGGATGGCGGCGCAGGTTCTGGGGCTTTCGGAGCGGATCGAACTGGTCGCCGCCGACACCCGCGATCCCGCCGACGACCTGCGCCAGCAGAACCCGCTGGGCAAGATGCCCTGCCTGATGACCGATGGCGAGACGCTCTACGACAGCCGGGTGATCCTCGAGTTCTTCGACACGCTCGCCGAGGGACGCGGCCTGATCCCGCGTGAGGGGCGCGCGCGCTTTCATTGCCTGACCCGCGCGTGCCTTGCCGACGGCGTGACCGATGCGGCGCTGCTGATGGTCTACGAAGGGCGCTTCCGCAGCGCCGAGAAAATCTCGGATGACTGGCTGGCGCATCAGCGTGGCAAGGTCGAGCGTGGGCTTTCGTCGCTCGCCGCCCTGCCGCCGGACCCGGCCCGTACCGACGCGGCGGCGATCTCGCTGGCCTGCGCGCTTGGCTACCTCGACTGGCGCGCGCCCGTCATCTGGCGCGACCGCTGGCCTGAACTGGCGTCTTGGCTCGAGCGCTTCGCCGCCGCTGAACCCGCATTCAAGGCAACGGAGGCCCCGCAATGACCGACTGGCCGAAACAGCGCCTCGCAGCGCCCGATCCCGAAACCTACACCAACCGCCAGCGCGAGATCCACGAAGCCATCGCCTCGGGCCCGCGCGGCGGCGTGCGCGGGCCGCTCGCGGTCTGGCTGCACCGCCCCGAGCTGGCCGCCAAGGCGCAGGAGCTTGGGCGGTACTGCCGCTATGACAGCGCGCTGGAGCCACGGCTGAGCGAGCTGGCGATCCTCACCATGGCCCGTCACTGGAGCGCCGAATACGAGTGGTTCGCGCATAAGCCCCCGGCGCTTAAGGCTGGTCTTTCGCCCGATCTGGTCGAGGCGCTACGTACCGGCGCCGAGCCGCCCTACGCGGACGACGAAGAGCGCGTGACCCACCTCGTTGCGCTCTCTGTGCTGACGACCAACAATGTGCCCGATGCGCTTTACGCCGAAGCCGAAGCGGTGCTCGGCACGCAGCGGCTCGTCGATCTGGTGGGGGTCATCGGCTATTACACGCTGATCTCTGCCACGCTCAACGTGTTCCGCATCTCCCCGCCCCAAGACGCGCCGAAGGAGCTGACATGAACGACGCCCCGATCACTTGGAACCCGGACCGCAGCGCCCCGACGCTGACCCTGCCGAAGGGCGCCACCGACTGCCATGTGCATGTCTTCGGTCCGACCTCCCGTTTCCCCTATGCGCCCGAGAGCGGCTTCAAGCCCGGCGACGCGCCTAAGGAAGAGCTTTTCGCGCTGCACGACATGCTGGGGATCGACCGTTGCGTGATCGTCCAGTCCGGCTGTCACGGCCATGACAATTCGGTGGTGGCCGACGCCATGGCGGCGCGTCCGGGGCGTTATCTCGGCATCGCGCTGGCCTCGCCCGAGATCACCGATGCGCAGATCACCGAGATGCACGCGCAGGGCTTTCGCGGCGTGCGCTTCAACTACATGTCGCATCTCGCGCCCGGCGCCACCCACGACCAATTGCGCGCACTGGCTCCGCGGCTGGCGCAGCACGGCTGGCAGCTGCTGATCCATATGGAGGCAAAGCTGATCGCCGAGCTTGCGCCGGTGCTGGCTGACCTGCCGTGCCCGGTGGTGATCGACCACATGGGTCGGATCGATGCCAGCTTCGGGATGGATCAGGCACCGTTTCAGGAGCTGATCCGGCTGGGCGAGAACGAGCATATCTGGCTCAAGGTCTCGGGCTCCGAACGCTGCTCGGTGCAAGAGCCGCCCTATGCCGACGCCACGCCCTTTGCCGCCAAACTGGTCGCGCTATACCCCGAGCGCACCATCTGGGGCACCGACTGGCCGCATCCGAACTTCCGCGCGGCACCGCCGGACGATGGCGTGCTGGTCGATACGCTGAAGGTGATCGCGCCGACGGCGGACGCGCTCCAGCGCCTGCTCGTGGACAACCCCGCGCGCCTTTACGATTTCGGAGACCTCGCATGACCCGGCGGCTTGAAGGCAGGGTCGCCATCATCACCGGCGCGGGCTGCGTCGGGCCGGGCTGGGGCAATGGCCGCGCCGCCTGCGTGCGCTTCGCCGAAGAGGGCGCAAAGATCTTCGCGGTCGATCTGCGCGCCGACACGATGGAAGAGACCCTGAGCCGCACCCGAGCCGCAGGCGGCGAGGTGGAGCCCTATCTCTGCGATGTCACCGACCGCGCCAGCGTCGAGGCCATGGTGGCGGCCTGCATCGCCCGCTTTGGCAGGGTCGATATTCTGGTCAACAACGTCGGTGGCTCGTTCAAGGGCGGCGCGGCGCAGCTTTCCGAGGAAGACTGGGATCGGCAGATGGATTTCAACCTGAAGTCCGTCTTCCTGACCTGCAAATCGGTGCTGCCGCATATGGAGGCGCAGGGCTCGGGTGCGATCGTCAACACCTCTTCCACCTCGGGCACCCGTTGGACCGGCGCGGCGCAGGTGGCCTATGCCTCGTCGAAGGCGGCGGTGATCCAGTTCGGCAAGGTCACGGCGGTGGAATACGCGCCCAAGGGCGTGCGGGTGAACACGGTGGTGCCGGGGCAGTTGCACACGCCGATGGTCGAGGCGCGGCTGGCGGGCCAGCGCGCCGGCGGCGATGTGGACGCGCTGTTGGCGCAGCGGCTGGCACGCATCCCGATGGGCTGGATGGGCGATGGGCGTGACACGGCGAATGCGGCGCTCTTCCTCGCCTCCGACGAGGCGCGCTTTGTCACCGGCACCGAAATCGTCGTAGACGGCGGCATGTCGGTGCGCTGCGACTGACGGTTTCCACGCACAAGCCAAGCGGCCCGCCCTAGGCACGACGGTCCCTTAGGGCCTGAGAGCGGACGAAGGTTGATCGGGGCCGGGACGGGCAGTCTCGGCCCCAACTCGGGCGCGCCCGCGCTCATATTCATCCCGCGGCATGGGAAAATGTGATACAAACCCCGGCGTGGGGTTCTTGGTGCTTCCTTTGAGAAATTGTCTTGGGGAGGAAATATTCAATGCCAATATTCTTTAATCAAATATACACCTTAACCAGTCGCGCCGCGCTCACGCTCAGCGCGGCCGCGCTCGGTTTGGGGGCCTTGGGCACCGCCGCGCAGGAATATTCCACCGAGCAGGCGGACACCGAGGTGGTGCTCGCGCCCGATGCCTTCTCGCCATACGCCGGGCGCAACTTCCCGCAGATGCCGCTCTGGGGGGACTCGCATCTGCACACGATGGTCTCGGTCGATGCGGGCACGATGACGCGGCTGTCGCAGGAGGACGCCTATCGCTTCGCACGCGGTGAGGAAGTGACCACCACCCACGGGCTGCGCGCCAAGCTGTCGCGTCCGCTTGACTGGCTGGTGATTTCGGACCACGCCGAGATGTACGGGCTGATGCCGCAGCTATTGTCGGGCGATGCGCAGGTGCTTGCCACCGAGCAGGGGCGGCTTTGGTACGAGGCGCTGACCGCCGGGGATCCGCAGCGGGCCTTTGACACCGCGATGGAGATCGTCGCCTCGCTCTCGGGAGAGACGCCGCCGATCGACAATCCCAAGGCCATCAAGCACGCGTGGGAGAATTACACCGCGCTCGCTGACCGCTACAACGAGCCGGGCGTCTTCTCGGCGATCATCGGCTATGAATACACCACCGAGGGCGCCAACAACCTGCACCGCAACGTGCTGTTCCGCGACGATGCGGCGCGGGCGAACCAGACCCGGCCCTTCTCGCAATATGACAGCAAGAACCCCGAGGACCTCTGGAACTATCTCGCCGACTATGAGGCACGCAGCGGCGCCGAGGTGCTGGCCATCCCGCACAATGGCAACCTGTCGAACGGGCGGATGTTCTCGATGAATGCCTATGACGGCTCGGCGCTGACCGAAGAGATCGCGCAGATGCGCGCGCGGTTCGAGCCGCTTTACGAGCCGACGCAGATCAAGGGCGACGGCGAGGCGCATCCTTTCCTCAGCCCCGATGACGAGTTCGCCGATCACGATACTTGGGACGCCTCGAACCTCAATGGCACCGAGGTGAAGACGCCCGACATGCTCGCCGGGGAATACGCCCGCGAGGCGCTCAAGCGCGGGCTTGCCATCGAGCGCGACCTAGGGGTGAACCCCTTCAAGTTCGGCATGGTCGGCGCCACGGACTCGCACACCGGCATGGCCACGGCGCAGGAGGATAACTTCTTTGGCAAGCATTCGGGCGTCGAGCCCGAGCCGCATCGCTGGGAGCATGTGGTGATCGAAGCGCCCGACCCCTCGCTGACCATCTACGGCTGGAAACAGGCTGCGGGCGGCCTCGGCGCGGTCTGGGCCTCCGAGAACACCCGCGCGGCGATCTTCGATGCGATGATGCGCAAAGAGACCTATGCGACCACTGGCTCGCGCATGACGGTGCGCTTCTTCGGCGGCTACGACTTTTCCGAGGCCGACACGATCAGCCGCCTTCCGGCGGACGCGGGCTATGCCAAGGGCGTGCCGATGGGCGGCGATCTCGGGGCTGCTCCGGATGGGGCCGCGCCTAGTTTTCTGATGGCGGCGCTGAAGGATCCGCTGTCCGGCAACCTTGACCGCATTCAGGTGGTGAAAGGCTGGATCGACGCCGAAGGCGAGACCCATGAAAAGGTTTTCGACGTGATCTGGTCGGGTGACCGGGCGCCGGATGAAAACGGCAAGTTGCCGGATGTGGGCAATACGGTCGATGTGGCCAACGCAAGCTGGACCAACACCATCGGCGCGCCCGAGTTGATCGGCGTCTGGCAGGACCCCCAGTTCGATGCGGCGTTGCCAGCCTTCTACTACGCGCGGGTGATCGAGATCCCGACGCCGCGCTGGACCGCCTATGAGGCGAAACGCTTTGGCGTCGAGATGCCCGAAGAAGTGCCGATGATCACCACCGAGCGCGCCTATACCTCGCCGATCTGGTACGCGCCGGGCTGACCTGACTTTTGCAACGGGCGGCCCACGGGTCGCCCGTTTTGATGTCGGTGGATGGTCGGCTCAGGAGGCCAGCGGTTCGGCCTCGATGCCCAGATCCCTCAACGCCTCATGCACCGATATTCCGCTGTTCAGCGCGTGTTTGGCGACGCGCGCCGCGCTCTCATAGCCGATCTGCGGCACCAGCGAGGTCGCGACGGCGAGGCTGTTCTCCAGCAGGCCGCGGCAGCGCGCTTCGTCGGCTTCGATGCCCACCACGCAGCGGTCGGTCAGGCAGGCCATCGCACGCTTGAGGATACGGATCGACTGCAGAATGTTGAGGATCGCCACCGGCTCCATCGCGTTGAGCTGCAGCTGTCCCGCCTCGGCAGCCATGGTCACGGTCAGATCGTTGCCGATCACCTGATAAGCCACCTGATTGACCACCTCGGGGATCACCGGGTTCACCTTGCCCGGCATGATCGACGAGCCCGCCTGCACCGCGGGCAGGCGGATCTCGCCAAACCCCGAGCGCGGGCCCGAACTGAGCAGACGCAGGTCGTTGCAGATTTTCGAGAGTTTCACCGCCACCCGCTTGAGGATGCCAGAGAAGGCCACGAAGCCGCCGAGGTCCGACGAGGCTTCGACCAGATCGCGCGCCTGCCGCAGCGGCAGACCCGAGACCCGGCGCAACTCTTCGACTGCCACGGCGGCATAGCCCAAGGGCGCGTTGACCCCGGTGCCGATGGCGGTGCCGCCGAGGTTCACTTCCATCAGCAGGTCCGACACGTCGCGCAGCCGCTCGATATCTTCCTCGATGGTGTTGGCGAAAGAGCGGAATTCCTGCCCGAGCGTCATCGGCACCGCGTCCTGCAACTGCGTGCGCCCGAGCTTGGGGATGGCGTCGAACTCTTCGGCCTTGGCGGCGAAGGCGTCGCACAGCCGCTGGTGCTCGACCGAGAGCCCCTCGAGCCGCTGCAGCACCGCAAGGCGCAGCGCGGTGGGGTAGGCGTCATTGGTGGACTGCGACTTGTTCACGTCGTCATTGGGGTGCAGCTGCGCGTAGCTGCCCGGCGGATGGCCCATGTGGCGCAGGCCGAGGTTGGCGATCACCTCATTGGCGTTCATGTTGGTCGACGTGCCCGCGCCGCCCTGCATCATGTCGACGATGAAATGCGCGTGGTGCTCGCCCGCCAGAAGCGCGTCGCAGGCGACGTCGATGGCATGGGTCTTCTCGGCGCTCAGCACGCCCAGACGGTGGTTCGCCGCCGCCGCCGCTTTCTTGACCATGGCAAGGCTGCGCACAAGCTCGGGGAACTCCGAAACCGGCACATCCGAGATCCGGAAGTTGTCATAGGCGCGCATGGTGTGAATGCCGTAGAGCGCATCGTCGGGCACCTCATAGTGGCCCAGTGAATCGAATTCGGTTCGCATGGTCTTTCCTCCCGGTGACTTCGCGGCGGCGTTTACCGCGCCGGGATGCGGTGGCAACGTGCAATCTCTATGGTAGCGGCGAAGGTGACGCTGGTTGACGCGACCCCGGGCATGGTCCGCGTCAGGCGGCTCTGCCGGGGCATCTGGCCCGGCGCCGGAAAATTCGAGAGACAGGCCCGCGGCCGCCGCGCCGCGCAACGCGAAAGGGGACACGTGCGACTTCTGCTGATTCACACCGGGGGCACCATCGGCATGGCGGCAACGCCGCAGGGCTTCGCGCCGCAGGCCGGGGTGATCGAGGACGCGCTGCAGCGGCTCCAAGCCGAGGGGCGCATCCCGCAGGAGATCACGCTGCGCCAGCTCGACCGGCTGATCGACAGCGCCGAGGCAACGCCGCGCGAATGGAACCGCCTCAGCCGCCTCTTGGCCGACGCGCAGGCCGAGTTCGACGGCGTCGTCGTGACCCATGGCACCGACACGCTGGCCTTCAGTGCCGCTGCGCTGTGTCTCGCGCTGCGCGGGCTCACAAAGCAGGTGATCGTGACCGGGTCGATGCTGCCGCTGACGGTGGAGGGCAGCGACGGGTGGGACAACCTTGCCGATGCGCTCAATGCCGCGACGCGCGCGGCCCCGGGTGTCTGGGTGCAATTCGCCGGACGGCTTTTGCATGGCGCGCGTGTGCGCAAGGCGCATTCTTCTGCGCTGGATGCCTTTGCCGCCGCAGAGAGTGCCGCACCGCCGCTGTCCCCGGCGGCGGAACCCATGGCGGTTGAGGTGCTGCCACACCGTGTCGCCGTGCTGTCCATCGCCCCAGGCGCTTGCACCGATGTGCTGCGCTTTGCGGCAGAGCAATGCGATGGCATCGTGCTGCGCTGCTACGGCGCCGGCACCGCGCCGGACACGCCGCAGTTGCGCGCCGCGCTGGCGCTGGCGGCTCAGCGGCAGGTGCCCGTGGTGGCGGTCA
This sequence comes from Salipiger sp. CCB-MM3, assembly GCF_001687105.1. Lineage (NCBI taxonomy): Bacteria > Pseudomonadati > Pseudomonadota > Alphaproteobacteria > Rhodobacterales > Roseobacteraceae > Salipiger > Salipiger sp. CCB-MM3. The sequence goes on along the minus strand of NZ_CP014596.1, from coordinate 31,754 downwards.
GCCAGAGCCCGGAGGGCGGCATCAACCTCGGCACCTATGCGGCGGGCGGGGTGCTGCGCGAGAGCGGCGTGATTGACGGGCGCGACATGACGCCCGAGATGGCCTATGCCAAGCTGCACTACGCGCTGTCGCTGCACGCCAGTTTCGACCAGTGCCGCGCCTTCCTCGAAACCCCGGTCTGCGGCGAGATGCGCAGGGCTTAAACCCCAGGGCGCTTAAGCCTTAGGCCAGCGGCGCCTCGATCAGCGGGCCGCGGCTCTGCTCCCACGAGCCCAGCATGTCGCGCACCTCTTCGGGGATGTCGGCGCTGTCGGGCGCGTAAAGCGCGCTGCGCCGGATCTCGCGCCGCAGGTCGGCCTTGTCGCCGAGGTATTCAAAGACGATCTGCGTCGCCGCCGGAGGCCGCGGCGCCCGCGCCGCCACGCCCGAGACCACGCCGGTCAGATAGCGGATGCGGTTGTTGTAGCTGGGATAGAGGATGATCTGCATCACCTCGTTGCGGGTCAGCGTCTCCATCACCGTCATGAAGATCCGGTCGCCCAATACAAAGCAGGCGCCTTGGTACTTGCAGGTGAATTTCGACCGCCCCGGCTTGCCGACGTTCTCGATGGTCTTCACGTTCATCCCGAAGGGCGTCGCGTAGATGCGCCCGACCGAGAGCAGGATCTGCCCCGGATGCGACATCGAGTTGTAATAGACCCGGTAGGTGCCCGTGTAGGCCTGCAGCGCGCGCTGCGAGTCGAGCCTGATGTCATTGGCCGTTGTGGCCACCACATTGCGCTCGACCGTGGCGGCGATATGGCCGGGGCGCAGGCGCACCATCTCTGCGAACTGGGCGTGCGGCAGCAGCAGCTCGCTCTCGTCCACGCCAAAGAAATCGCACATACGCTGCATCAAACGCAGCGAGGGAAAGGTCTCGCCCGAAAGGTAGCGGTTGAACTGCGAGCGATTCACTCCAAGCTGTCTGCAGACCTCGGCAATCGACTTATGGTAACTGCAAAGCAGCCTGAGGTTCCGGGGCAGATCGCGCGACATACGCACATCCTTCGCTAGTTGATGCGCCCCCGTATCAACCCGCGTCAGGGGGGCGCAAGCTAGTGAAATGCTATTCCGCTTTTGCCTGCCTAGTGTGCGCGCCAATCCGCGTGAAACTGACCGCATAGACCTAGGAGGAGTGCATGGAATTTCTGGAAATGATCTTCGGCAAGATCGGGGATCTCACTTGGGGCTGGTCGCTGATCCCGATCCTCGTGATCTTTGGCTGCTTCATCACACTGGCGACCGGCTTCGTCCAGTTCCGCTTCTTCGGGCGCATGTTCCGCGTGCTGAGCAGCGCCAACAACTCGGATGACCCGAGCCGTATCTCGGCGCGTGAGGCGCTGCTGGTTTCGGTCGGCGGCCGCGTCGGCGGCGGCAACATCGCGGGCGTCGCCGTGGCGATCACCCTTGGCGGGCCCGGCGCTGTCTTCTGGATGTGGGCGGTGGCGCTGGTCGGCATGGCCACCAGCCTCGTCGAATGCTCGCTCGCGCAGCTTTTCAAGCGCCGCGTGGACGAGACCACCTTCCGCGGCGGCCCGGCGCTGTCGATCATCCACGGTCTGGGCAAAGAGTTCCGCTGGCTGGCGGTGGTTTATGCGATCTGCCTGATCGCGGCCTTCGGCTTTGGCTTCAACGCCTTTCAGGGCAACACCGTGGCGGGCGCCGTTCAGGACAGCCTCGGCATCGACCGGCTGTGGACCGGCATCGCGCTGTCGCTGATCGCGGGCGCAATCATCTTCGGCGGCATCCACCGCATCGCCAAGGCCTCGGACGTGATCGTGCCGATCATGGCGGTGGGCTATCTGGCGCTGGCGCTGATCGTCATCGTGCTCAACATCACCGAGATCCCCGGCGTGATCTCGTCGATCGTCAGCAACGCTTTCGGCTTCGAGCAGGCGGTTGGCGGCGGCATGGGCGCGGCTCTGGCGCAGGGTCTGCGGCGCGGCCTCTTCTCCAATGAAGCCGGCCTCGGCTCGGCGCCCAACGTGGCGGCCACCGCCGAAGTGCGCCACCCGATCAGCCAAGGCATCACGCAGTCCTTCTCGGTGTTCATCGACACCATCCTGATCTGCTCGTGCACCGCCTTCATCATCCTGCTGGGCGACGTCTACGTGCCCGGAGCCGAAGGCATCGACGGCGTGGCGCTGACCCAGCAATCGCTGGTGTCGCACCTCGGGGCATGGGCGCAGTACTTCCTGACCGGGGCGATCCTGCTCTTCGCCTTCTCGTCGATCATCTACAACTACTACCTCGGCGAGAACGCCCTGAGCGTGCTGTCCAAGCACCCGGTGTCGCTGGTGCTCTTCCGTCTGGCGATCATGGGCATCGTCTTTGTCGGCGCGGTGGCGCCCGGCGCGACGGCGGTGTTCTTCTTCTCCGATCCGATGATGGGCGTGCTGGCGGTGGTGAACCTTCTGGCGATCATGATGCTCTTCCCGGTGGCGCTGCGCCTGCTGCGCGACTTCCGGGCACAGCTCAAGGCGGGCGTCGACCGCCCGGTGCTGAACCCGGACGACTACGCCGACCTCGACATCGACCGCGACGCATGGCGCGGCACGGCGAACTGAGCCGCAGCGCATCTGTCGAAACCTCTCAAAGGGCCGCTTTGCAGCGGCCCTTTTGCTGTGCCGATCCGTGCAAGGCTCCCGAGGCAAGGCTTTGATCAAAGTCATGGACTTGCAGGACCGGGCGCGCGAGGCTTGGCCTGCGGGCGCGTGAGGAGGGGACGGTCATGATCGCATTGCTGAGGCTACTGGCGGCACCGGCGCTGCTGCTGCCGCTCGCCCTGCCGTCCTGCGAGAGCCGGGGGCCGGATGTGGCGCTCGGCCAGCTGATGCGCGAGCGGGTCGTGCTGACGGCCACCGCCAACGAGATCATCACCGGACTGCCCGTCGCCGAGGGCAGCGCGGTCGCCGCCGGGGACGTTCTGGTCCAACTCGACGATACGCTGCAGCAGGCCGAACTGGCGGTGGCGCAAGCGCAGCTTGCCGAGGCGCAGGCCGACCTTGAACGCATGCAGACCGGCGCACGGTCCGAAGAGATCGCCATCGCCGAGGCGCGGATCGAGGGCGCGCGGGCAGTCTATCAGGAGGCGCAGGCCAGCTACGACCGCAACGCCCGCCTGCTGGAGACCGGCACCGTCACCGCCGCGCGGCTCGATCAGGACGTGGCGCGGCGCAACTCTGCGCTGGCCGAACTGACCAGCGCCGAGCAGACGCTGCAGGAACTCCGGACCGGCGCGCGGCCCGAAGATATCCGCATCGCCGAGGCCAAGGTGACCGCCGCCGAGGCGCAGGTGGCGGCGGAACGCACACGGCTTTCGGATCTGACCATCCGTGCCTCGCGCGACGGTCTGCTCGACAGCCTGCCGTGGAACCGGGGCGAGCGCGTTCCGCTGGGCAGCCCGGTGGCGGTGCTGCTCACCGACGACCGGCCCTATGCCCGCGTCTATGTGCCCGAGACGCGGCGGGCAGGGCTTTCGATCGGCGATCCCGTCAGTATCCGGCTCGACGGCGCCGAGCAGGCCTATGAGGGCACCCTGCGGTGGATCAGCAACGAGCCCGCCTTCACGCCCTATTACGCGCTCAACCAAGAGCAGCGCAGCCGTCTGGTCTATCCGGCCGAGGTCGCGCTGCCCGAGGCGGCGGCGGATCTGCCGGCGGGGCTGCCGGTTTCGGCGGCGCTGCCATGACCGCAAATGTGGCCCAGACCTTCGGCCTGAGCCGACGCTTCGGCGAGAAGACCGCCGTCGACGGGCTCGATCTCGCGATCCCGAAGGGTGTGGTCTATGGCCTGCTCGGTCCCAATGGTTCTGGCAAGACCACCGCCATGCGGATGCTCACCGGACTGCTGACGCCCACAGAGGGCCACGCCGAGGTGCTGGGCGCGCGGCTGCCGGGCGACGCCGAGGCGGTGAAGCGGCGCATCGGCTATATGACGCAGGGCTTTACCCATTACCGCGACCTCACCGTGCTCGAGAACCTGCGGTTCATCGCCGACATCCACGATCTGCCAGCCAAAGCCAAACGCCGGCGCATCGCCGAACTGCTGGAGACCTACACGCTCACCGAACAGGCCCATGTTCTGGCCGGATCGCTCAGCGGCGGGCAGCGGCAGCGCCTCGCACTGGCGGCGACGGTCATGCATGAGCCCGAGCTGCTGTTTCTCGATGAGCCCACGGCGGCGGTCGATCCCGAGACCCGCCGCGCCTTTTGGGAGCGGCTGTTCGATCTGGTGGATAAGGGCACCACGATGATTGTCTCGACCCACCTGATGGATGAAGCCGAGCGGTGCCACCGCATCGCCATCCTCGACCGGGGCCGCAAATGCGCCGACGGCACGCCGCATGAGCTTATGGCGCGGATCGAGGGACGCGCGGTGGAGGTGGCCGCAGACGATCCGCGCCATATTGGCCGGGCATTGAGCGGACAGACGGGGATCATCTCGGTCGCGCAGATCGGTGCACGGCTGCGGGTGCTGGTGGCCGAAGGTACGGGCGATCCGGTCGGGCTGGTGCGGCAGGCTCTGAGCGCGCATCCGGGAGCGCAGGTGCGGGCCATTGCGCCGAACCTCGAGGATGTCTTCGTGCTGGCAACGCAGCGGCCAGTCAAGGCCGCCAAACCCACCGAAACCGCCGAAACCCCTGGGGCCGGGCGATGATCTCGGGGCGGCGCATCATGGCGATCCTGCGCAAGGAGCTGTTGCAGTTGCGGCGCGACCGGCTGACCTTCGGGATGATCGTGATGATCCCGCTCATCCAACTGGTGCTCTTCGGCTATGCGATCAACACCGAGATCCGGCACATCCCGGCGGTGGTGGTGGATCAGAGCGACACCAACCTCAGCCGCAGCCTGATCCAGATGGTCGAGGCGACGCAGGTGGTGCGGTTCGAAAAACATCTCGCCAGTGTCGCCGAGGCCGAACGCGCCATCGTCCGGGCCGAGGCCCGCGCTGCCTTCATCATCCCGCGCGATGTGGCGCAGCGGCTGGTGCGCAGCCCCGCCATCGGCAGCCGGTTCGCCTCGGGGGTCGACGACCCGACCGCCCGGCCCATCGCGCAGTGGATCGCCGACGGCTCGGACACGCTGGTCGCCGGGGCGATCCGGGCGCTGCGCTCGATGCCTCTGGGCGAGATGTTCCGCGAGCCCGCCAATGCCGCGGTGCCGACCTTCGAGGTGGCGCTATTTTACAACCCCGAGCAGCGCACCGTGGTGAACATCGTGCCGGGACTGGTCGGCATCATCCTGACGATGACCATGATCATGTTCACCTCTGCCGCGATCGTGCGCGAAAGCGAACGCGGCAATATGGAGATGCTGATCACCACGCCGATCCGCCCGGTCGAGATCATGATCGGCAAGATCATTCCCTATGTCGGCATCGGGCTCATACAGGTCGGGATCATCCTCGGGCTCGGCGCGCTGCTGTTTTCGGTGACGGTGGCAGGCGCGCTTTGGGTGCTGCTGCTTGTGACGCTGCTGTTCATCCTCGCCAGCCTCTCGCTGGGGCTGGTGCTCTCGACGCTGGCGCGCAACCAGTTGCAGGCGATGCAGATGACCGTCTTCGTGCTGCTGCCGTCGATCCTGCTGTCGGGCTTCATGTTCCCTTATGAGGGCATGCCCAAGGGCGCGCAGATGCTCGCCGACCTGCTGCCCGCCACGCATTTCATGCGGATCATCCGCGGCGTGGTGCTGCGCGATGCCGGACTGGGCGATCTGCTGCCCGACGCGGGCTGGCTGCTGGGCTTTGCCGTGCTTGGGCTGATCGTCGCCTCGCTGCGCTTCCGAAAGCGGCTGGATTGAGCACAGCTGCGGCGACCGAGCTCTGCCGCAGGCGATCCCTTGCCCTGCCGCCTTGACCGAGCGTAAGAACTGCGAAAGTCTGAGCGGCGGGGAGTGCGCTCGTTTTCTAGGTAACTCAATTTCAAGGCCCGCCGTGACTCAGGATTTCTTTGCCCGGACCCTGCCACTTTTGCTGCGACTGAGCGTGATCCTCTCGCTTGGCGCGGGCGCGATTGCCGGGATACTCATCTGCTCTGCCATCTACGCCACGGACAAGACCTTCGCCGCATTGGAACTGGCCATTGCGTCCGGTGCGCTGGTGCTGGCGGTGGCCGCCGGGAAGCGCGCCATCTTCCTCTTTGGGCAAATGCATCAGCTCAGAACCTGCGGCAAATGCGATCTGGAGCTTCTTTGCAGGCTGTGCCCGCTCGACGAATTGGATTTTCAGGCCCAAGACGCTTGGGCGGGCGACAAGCGCGTGGGACGCGCCGCGCCCGCCCGCCGCTCTGCGGATGAGGGCAGGCATCAGGGGGGCGTGACGCCGCGCGCGCACGGCAGCACGTCCAAGCACCGCGCAGGCTTTGCGGCAAGCGCCCGCACCGGTCTGCCGCAGGCGTAAGGCCGGGCTTTCATCTCGGCAGACTGCGGCAGCGCGACCGTTGGTTTCAGCGGTCGCAGGGCTGTTCGGGCACGGCAGAGGTGATCTCGCGCCCCGCGCGCCGATACCAGCGCTGAATGTCCTCCCAGATCTCTTCGGCTTCTTCGGCGTACCAGAAAAGGTCTCGGTCCTCGGGGTCGATCACGCCCTCGTCGACGAGGAAATCCGCATCGAACGCCCGCCGCCAATAGGCCTCGCCGACCAGCACCACCGGCACCGGTGGGATCTTCCGCGTCTGGATCAGGGTCAGCGTCTCGAAAAGCTCGTCCAGCGTGCCATAGCCGCCGGGAAAGACAACCAGCGCCCGCGCGCGCTTGAGGAAGTGCAGTTTGCGCAAGGCGAAATAGTGAAAGCGAAAGCACAGATCCGGCGTCAGATAGGGGTTGGGATACTGCTCGTGCGGCAGCGTGATGTTCAGCCCCACGGTGCGCGCCTGCGCGTCATGGCTGCCGCGATTGGCCGCTTCCATGATGCCCGGCCCGCCGCCGGTGACCACCACCAGCCGGTTGCCATGGCGTCCCTCCTGCTCGCCGACGATCCGCCCGAAGGCGCGCGCCACATCGTAATAGCGGCTCTTGTCGGCCACCCGCCGCGCGATGCCGAGCGCGCGGGTCAGCGCCGGATCGCCGGGCGCCGCGTCGAGCGCCGCCTGCCGGTCCGCCACCTGCGCCTGCGCGCGCGCCGGTTCGGGGATGCGGGTGGCGCCAAAGACGACGATGGCATGGGCGATGCCATGCGCCTGCAGCAGCGTTTCGGGCTTTTGGTAGTCGAGCAACAGCCGCACCCCCCGCATATCCTCACGGTCGAGAAACTCGACATCGCGGTCGCCCTCGCGATAACTGGGGCTGTCCATGATCGTGCTGACCAGATCAGGGGCGCGCCGGTCGTCGGAGGCGGGTTTCGGAGCGCATCCCGGCAACTCGACGCGGCGCTCCGGGTCTGGCGCGGGGTGGGGCTTTTGCGGGTCAATGTCAGCCATGGTCCGTCCTCCTGCGGTTAGCGCGCCGGCAGGCTGCCGGTGGCAAGCTCCATGATCTCTTCGGTGATCGCATCCTGCCGCAGCCGCCGCGCCTGTCCGACCAGCGCCTCGAGCGATGCGGTGACATTGTCATGGGCCGCGATCATCGCGCGCATGCGCGCCTCGTTCTCGGCGGCGAAGGACAGCATCAGCGCTTCGCTGATCTCGGCAAAGACATATTCTTCGACCAACCGGGCAAGCAGGTCCTCGGGGGGCAGGGTGATCCGCGGCTCCAGCATCGTCTTGGGGGCAGGGAAGCGCCCGTAGTCGAAAGGCACGAGCCGCTTGTGCACAACGTCATATCCCTCGGTCCCGCCCGGCGTGGCATGCAGGATGGTCACCGAACTGGCGCGCCCGCCCGCGATGCGCTGAAACACTGCCTCGGCAATGCGCCCGGCCAGATGCGCCGTGCGCGCCGGATGGGCGATCATCGGGGCGCTCCAACTCGGCATGATGCCATAGTCATGCGCGATGAGCAGCCCGCGGTCGCCGATGAGCAAGACCTCATGCGTGCGGTCCGCCTCGACAAGCGCATGCTGGGCGGCTTCGAGCACCCGTGCAGAGAAATTCCCGGCGAAGCCCTGTTCGGCGCAGAGAACGATGTGCAGCGCGCCGCCCGCGGCTGCACTCTTTGGGGCGGCGCGCTCGGCCTCGGAAAGGCCAAGCGCCTGACCGATGGCCTCGCCGATGGTGTCGGCGTAGAGGCGGATCGCACCCACATGGGCATTGGCGTCCTGCAGGCGCGAGGCGGCGATGCCGCGCATCGCGGTGATCACCGCCGACAGTTTGTGGACCGTGCCGATGCGTTCCTCGACGTCGGAAAGCGTGCCGCTCATTCCGGCCCATCCCCCCCAGCCAGTTCACCCACCAGTTCGGCTACCAGCGCCACGAGCGCCGTGCGCTGCGCATCGTCGAGCGTGCCGCTCTCCTGCAGCGCCGCGACAAGCTCGTGCCCCTGCGTGTCGAGCCGCCCCGGCAACTCCTGTCGCAACGTGCTCAGGCGTTCTGCCGGGATGCCATCAAGCGCCCCCTCGGCCAGCGCCGCCAGCAGCGCGACCTGATCCACGAGCCGCAGCCCGGCATAGCGCGGCTGGCCCAGCAGCGCCCGGATGCATTCGCCGCGCGCGATCTGCGTCTTCACCCGCGTGCTCGAGATGCCGCCGAAACGGGTGAACATCTCAAGCTCCTGAAACTGCGCGTAATCGAGCCGGAGCCGCCCCGAGACCGCGCGCAGTGCCGGGGCCTGCGCCTTGCCGCCGACCCGGCTGACCGACAGCCCCACATCCACCGCAGGCCGCTGGTTCGCGGCAAAGAGATGGGAGTCGAGCACGATCTGCCCGTCGGTGATCGAGATCAGGTTGGTCGGGATATAGGCCGACAGATTGCCCGCGTCGGTCTCGGCGATGGGCAGCGCGGTGATCGAACCGCCGCTCTCGCGCGGCAGTTTGGCGGCGCGCTCCAAAAGCCGCGCGTGCAGGTAGAAGATATCGCCCGGATAGGCCTCGCGCCCCGGCGGCTCCCGGGTGAGAAGCGCAAGCTCGCGGTGGGTGGCGGCGTGGCGGGTCAGATCGTCGATCACGATCAGAACGTCATGGCCCGCGTCGCGGAAATATTCGGCCATGGTCATGCCCGCGAAAGGCGCGATCCACTGCAGCCCCGGCGCACTTCCGGCATTGCCGACGACAAAGACGCAGCGGTCTGGTGCGCCATGGTCGCGCACCGCCGCGATCACCCGTTCCACCGCCGTGACACGCTGGCCGACGGCGACATAGATGCAGATGACGTCGCTGTGCTTTTGGTTGATGATTGCCTCGACCGCCAACGCGGTCTTTCCCGTCGCCCGGTCGCCGACGATCAACTCACGCTGGCCGCGCCCGATGGCGAAAAGACTGTCGACCACCAGCACGCCGGTCATCAGCGGCTCCGAAACCAAGGCGCGCTCGATGATGCCGGGGGCAGGGCGCTCGATAGGCAGAGCCTCTTGTGTCTCGAGCGCGGCGCCGCCATCGATAGGACGGCCCAGCGGATCGACGATCCGCCCGAGCAGCGCGTCCCCCACCGGCACGCGGACCACATCGCCGGTGTCAGTGACTTTGCTCCCGGCCTCGATCCCGGTCACATCGTCAAAAAGCACCGCGTCGATCTCGCGCGCATCCAGCGTCTGGGCAAATCCCGCCTGTCCGCCTTCGAAGTGCAGGAGCGCGCCAAGCGGCGCATCCGGCAGGCCCGAGACCCGCGCGATCCCGTCCGCCACCGCGATCACCCGGCCGATGGGCTCCGCCTCGGGGGCAAGCTCGGTGCGGGCGAGCGTCGCGCGGCCACGGCGCAGCCAGTCGGCAGAGGGGGTCTCTTCAGTCATGCCGCAGCAACTCCTGCCGGATGTGGTCAAGATCGGCGCGGAAGTGGTTGCGCACCACCGCATGCGGCGCGTCCAGTTCCAGCCCGGCGAGCAGCGAGGGATCGGTGGTCATGGAAAGCGCGATCTCATGGCCCAGCACCTCGGCGAGCCGGCCCTGCAGCAGGGTCATCTCCGCCTCGCTGAGGGCGCTGGCCGCGCGGACCACCACTGGACCCGAGACGCCGAGACCTTCCCGCGTCTGCTCCGGCAGCCGCGCCACCGCCTCCGCCAGCCCGTCGATGAACCCCGCGCTGCGCATCTGCGCGGGCAGCCGGTCGAGCAGCCGCCGCGAGATGTCCACCGCCAGATCCGCCGCCTCGTCCTGCATCGCGCGCTCGGCATCGCTCCGGCTGCGCTGGATCTCCGCCTGCGCCTCTGCGCGCAATTTGGCGGCATCCTCGCGTGCCGCGTCCAGCAAGTCGCGCCGGGCGCGCGCGGCCTCGGCCTGCGCCGTCGCCAGAAGCTTTGCGCGGCGCTCCGCCACGGCGGTATCGCCGGATCGAACCTCGGCCAGAGCGGCCTCTGCCTCGGCCTTTGCGCTGCGCGCATGGTCCAGCGCATCGGTTGCCGCCGCCTGCCGCTTTTCGAGGATCTCCGACACCGGCTTGAACAGGAAATGCGACAGGATCCACAGCAGCACCAAAAGGTTGATCGTCTGCAGCGCCAATGTCCACCAGTCGAAACTCATGGCAATGCCTGCCTCAGACGAAAGGGTTGGCGAAGAGCAGCAGCAGCGCGATCACCAGCGTGTAGATCGCCATGGTCTCGATCATCGCGAGCCCGACAAAGAGCGTGCGGCTCAGCGTGCCTGCGGCCTCGGGCTGGCGGGCGATGGCGTCCATGGCGGCAGCCACGGCGCGCCCTTCGGCCAGCGCCGGGCCGATGGCGCCGAAAGACACAGCAAGCGCGGCGGCAAGGATGCTGACGATCTCGACAAGGTTTGCGGTCATGGGCGGGTCTCCTTTGCGGAAGTGGATGGCGATGTGGGGGAGGGTGCCTGCTCGCCCACGGCGGCGCCGATGAAGACGGTGGCGAGCACGGCGAAGATATAGGCCTGTACGGCGCCGGTCAGCAGATCGAGCGCCATCAGCGGGATTGGCACCAGCAGCCCGGCGAGCGTAAGGATGATGCCGATGACGAAGACGCCGCTCATCACATTGCCGAAGAGGCGCACGATCAGCGAGAAGGTGCGGGTGATCTGCTCGACGACGTTGAGCGGGATCATCACCCAGGACGGCTCGGCGAAAGTGGCGAGATAGCCCCGCAGCCCCTGCGCGGCGACGCCGTACCAGATGGTGGCGGCGAACACGATCAGCGCCAGCGCGGCATCGGTCTCTAGCCGCGCGGTCGGGGGCTCGATGCCGGGCAGCAGCGACGACCAATTGGCCACCAGCACAAAGAGGAAGATCGTGCCGATGAGCGCGCGATAGCGGCGTGGGTCGCGCTGCATCGTGTCGCTGATCTGGGCGTCGACGGTACCGACGAACAGCTCCAGCAAGGTCTGCAGCCGCCCCGGTGTCAGCGACAGGTGGCGGGTGGCAAGCCAGCAGCCGAGTATCAGCAACGCGAGGATCGCCCATGTCACCAGCACCGGCTCGGTGATCGGCACCGGCCCCAGATAGAACAGCGGATCGAGGGAAAGCGGGCTGTCCATCACGCGCCCTTCCGCGACCGGCGCAGCACCATCTGCCGCGCCAGAAGCAGCCCCAGCGTGCCCGCCAGCAGTGGCAGCGCGCCCAGCAGGGCCAGCCCGACCAAGACCCCGGCCAGAATGGCGAGACGGCCAAGTTGCAAGACCAGCGCCCGCCATGCCGGGCCGGACCCGAGATAGAGGTCGGTCACCCGCCGCAGGCTGGCGAAATGCGCCCACCCCAGCGCGAAGCCGAGGCAGAGCGCGAGGGCGGCGAGAGCGTAGGGCGTGTCGGGCAGGGTCATTGCTTGTGCATCCATTTCCATGCGGCATGAAAGCCGATCGCGGCGCCGATCATGATCGCCGGGGCAGTGAAGAAGACGCCGGTGCCGAAGGCGCGGTCGGCGGCGCGGCCCAGCACCACGCCCAGCAGGGTTGGCACCACCACGGCCCAGCCAAGAATGCCGATCTGCCCAAGGCGCGCCCCAAGCGAGGGTTCGGGCGTCTCTTTGCCAAGCCGGTCGCGGTCCGCCGAACGTCGGGCGGCCTCGGCGATATGGTTCTTCTGCTCGTCGGTCATCAGCCCTCTCCACCGGAGGCGAAGGGCGGGGCCGATGGACCCGCCGGGCGCCCCGGACGCAGATATTGCATCAGCTGCCGGACCGCGCTGGCATGGAGCCGCATCTGCTCGACCCGCTCGCGGCGGTCGGCATCGGCATCGGCGGCGCGCAGGCTCTCGACCTCTGTCTCCAGCGCATGAAGATCATCGCCCAGCACCCCCTCCCGGCAGGCGACGGCCACCGCTTCGCCACGCTCCACCGTCAGCAGCCCGCTGCGCAGCGCGCAGAAGTGCAGCGCCCCGTCGGCGGAGCGCCAGCGCAGCACCGAGGCGGGCAGCACCGTCAGGAACGCGGTATGGCCGGGCAGAATGCCAAAGGCACCGCTGCGGTCCTCGGCGCGCAGGGATGTCACGCCGGTCTCGTCAACCAGAACGCTCATCGGTGTGGTGACGGTCAGATGCAGCCCGCTCATGCCGCGTCCTTTCCGGCGCCCTGCTTCTCGCGCGCCTCCTCGAGCGTGCCGACCATGTAAAGCGCGCGCTCGTCCCATGCGTCGCATTCGCCTGCGAGGATCGCCCGGCATCCCGCGATGGTCTCTTCCACCGGCACCGAGCGACCGGGTATGCCGGTGAACGCCTCGGTCACGGTGAAGGGCTGGGTGAGGAACCGCTGGAGCCGCCGGGCGCGCTCGACGATCTGCCGGTCTTCGCGGCCGAGCTCCTCCATCCCCAGCAGAGAGATCACATCCTGCAGCCCGCGGTAATGCTCGATGGCGCGGCGCACTTCGTTGGCCACTCGCACATGCTCTTCGCCAAGGATCAGCGGATCGAGCAGGATCGACGAAGACGCCACCGGATCAATGGCAGGATACATGCCGTCGGCGGCCATGGCGCGGGAGAGCACCACCATGCTGTCCACATGCGAGGCGATCGTGGTCACCGCCGGATCGGTGAAATCGTCGGCGGGCACATAGACCGCCTCGACTGCCGTGACCGACGCGCTGCCCGAAGAGGCGATGCGCTCCTGCAGTTCGGCCACTTCCGTGCCCAGCGTCGGCTGATAGCCCACGCGCGAGGGCAGGCGGCCCAACAGCCCCGAGACCTCGGCCCCCGCCTGAACGAAGCGAAAGACGTTGTCCATCAGCAGCAGAACGTTGCGCTGTGCCTCGTCGCGGAAGTGCTCGGCGATGGTCAGCGCGGTCAGCGGCACCCGCCAGCGGGCGCCCGGCGGCTCGTTCATCTGGCCATAGACCAGCACGGTGCGGTCCAGCACGCCCGCATGGGTCATCTCGACCAGCAACTCATGCCCCTCGCGCGAGCGCTCGCCCACGCCGGAAAAGACCGAGATGCCCTCGTAGCTGGCGACCATGGCGTGGATCAGTTCCATCACCAGAACCGTCTTGCCGACGCCCGCGCCGCCGAACATCGCCGCCTTGCTGCCCTGCGCCAGCGGGGTGAGCAGATCAAAGACCTTGATACCGGTGTGAAACAGCTCGGGATGGCCCGCGCCAGTGCGAAAGGGCGGCGGGGCGCGGTGGATGGGGCGGCGCGGCACGTCGGCGGGCAGCGGCGCTTTGGCGTCGCCGATGCCCCCGGTGACATCCAGCAGCCGTCCCAGCACCGCCTCGCCGACCGGCACTTCGAGCGGCCCGCCAATGGGCCGCACCCGAGCGCCGCGCCGCAAGCCGCCGGTTGCCTGCAGCGCGATGCCGCGCAGGGTGGCGGCGTCGAGATGCGCCTGCACCTCGATGGTCACATCCTCTCCGCCCGGCCGTTGCACCAGCAGCGCGTCGTTGATCTTTGGCAGGGGGCCACCCTGAAAGCGCACGTCCACCACCGCGCCGCGAATGGCGACAACCTCTCCTGCCGGGCCGATCATTTCTGCTGTCATGCGGGTCCTCGCTCGGACAATCCTGCCGCAGGGTAAGCAGATTCGCAGGGGCGCACTTTGCGCCGCATCAAATTCCCTGCGCTGACAGCCGCTTGTCTGACCACTCCCGGTGCGCATGCCCAGCTAACGGGCAGGCACAGACAAAAGCTCAGGCACGCGCACGCCGCGATCCGCCGGGTTCAGGACTGCGTGACAGTCTCTGCCGGGACTTTGCCGATGCGCGCCATTGGCGCATAATTGCGGCGGGAGGATACGGCCATGATCGAAGTTCACGACACCGGAGAACACGGCATCCTTGAGATGCGCATGACAGCGCCGATCACCGATGCCGACTATCGCGACACGCTGATGCCCGCGCTCGACAAGGCGCTTACGGCGGGCAATCGGCTACGGCTGCTGGCGACCGTCGAGGCGCGCCCGTCGGATTTCACCCTCGGCGCGCTGTTTCAGGATGCGCGGACCGGGCTCAAGCACTGGCGCGGCTTCGACCGCATTGCCCTCGTCTCGGACGACAAGATGCTGCGCCGGACGGTTGGCGGCTTTTCCGTCTTCATGCCCTGTCCGGTCGCCACCTTCGAGATGAAGGACGCCGACGCGGCGCGGCGCTGGCTGCGCGAAAGTCTCGGCACGATCCAGCAGGAAGACCTTGGCGACGGGCTGCTGCAAGTGCGGCTGCGCGGCAAAGTCGATGGCGCGGCCTATGAAGAGGCGATCGGCGATCTCGACAGCTATTTCGCCGAGCATGAGACGATCCGGCTGCTCATCGACCTGCGTGATTTCGACGGCTGGCAGGGGCTGGACGCGCTGCGCGACCACTTCTTTCTGGTGCGCGGCCACGCCAAGCGCGTGCACCGTGCAGCGGTGGTCGGCGATGCGGGCTGGCAGGAGATGGCAGTGCAGATCGGCAAGCGTGCCTTCGGCCTCGACGCGCGGCACTTCCGCGCCGATGAGATGGCGCAGGCCAAGGCGTGGCTCGCGGGGTAGCCGCGCCAAACCGGGGGCGAGCGCCGCCTTAGGGTAGAAAACTGCGTCGGGATGGTCGCCCAAGGGTGTCATGGCGGCACAAATTATCAGCAAACGCCGCGATTTCCTTAGCGGCACCCTTGGCACCGCCCGGCAAGAGCGTTGACAGCGCGTCCTCTCCGCGCCGATGCTCAACGCAACATAGTCGGCAAAAGCGCCTCGCGATCCCGCATTCCGTCCTCTTGGGCGGTTGGGATCAGCGGGGCTTTTTTCGTTTTAGGAGGGCGCCGTGACGCGCGAGATAGACCTTGGGATCCTGTTTTCCCGCTCTGGAACCTACAGCCTCATCAGCGAGGCAAGCCGCACCGGGGCGCTGAAGGCGATCGCAGAGGTCAACGCGGACGCCTCCCTCGATGTCACCTTCCGCCCGGTCGAGCGCGATCCGCAGGGCAATGTGGATGCCTATGCGCCGCTCTGCGAGGAAATCCTGCAGGGCAGCGGCGCGCGCCATGTCATCGGCTGCACCACCTCGTGGAGCCGCAAGGAGGTGATCCCGGCGCTGGAGCGGATGGATGGCGCGCTGTGGTATCCCGCCCCCTACGAGGGGTTCGAGGCCTCTGACCGCATCGTCTACACCCACGCCAGCCCCAATCAGCACCTGCTGCCGCTGCTCGATTACGTGTTTGCCGAGTTCGGCACGCGCAGCTATCTGACCGGCTCCAACTACATCTGGGGCTGGGAGATGAACCGACTGGCGCGCGAGATCGGCATGCGCGCTGGCGGTGAGGTTCTGGGTGAGCGCTACCTGCCGCTCGGCTCCACCGAGATCACCCGGATCGTCGAGGAGATCGCTGATCTCAAGCCCGACTTCGTGCTCAACCAGCTGATTGGCCCGTCGCAATACGCCTTCCTGTCGGCGATGGCCGAACTGCGGCAGCGCGATCCCTTCTTCGCCTCGGGGCGCTGCCCGGTGCTGTCGTGCAATGTCACCGAGTGCGAGCTGCCTGCAATGGGGGCGGCGGCCGAGGGGCTGATCTCGGCGGGGCCTTGGTTCCGCGGCCAGCACCCGGCGCTGCCGGGCAACTTCGGGCGCGAAGACTTTGGCTCGTCGCTGGAAGCGGCGGGGCACGCCTCGGTGATGATGCTGGCGCGGCTTCTGGCGGATGCGCCGGGTGCCGAAAACCTGCCGCTGTCGGATCTGCTGGCGCAGCCGCGCGCGGCGGCCATGGGCCTTTGTGCCCGCACCCATCACACCCGCCTGCCGGTGGCCATCGCGCAGGTGCGCGACGGGGCCTTCGTGCCGCTGCGCACCGAAGCGCCGGTCGAGGGCGATCCCTATCTCACCCGCGAGCGCGAGACCGCGCCGACCAAGCTGCGGGTGGTGAAATGAGACGGCGGCTGCGCATTCCCGATCTGGGCGGCGCAAAGGCCGCGATCCTCCACCGTCCGCACGCCACAGTCACCGCGCTGGTGCGCCAGTTGCAGGCCATCGGGCTTGAGGTCGATTGCCATTGGCCCGATCTGCCCGCCTCGGCGCGCGGCGCGGACTACCTCTTTATCGACGTCGACACCGCCTATGACGACCAGTTCCCATGGGAGCCGGGCGAGGCGCCGCTGCCGACCATCGCGCTGATCGGGTCCGAGGCACCGGGGCGCATCGAATGGCTGATGAACTTCGGCGCCGACGCGCAGATCCTGAAGCCGGTCGGCGATGGCGGCGTCTATTCGGCGCTGCTGATCGCCCGCGCCACCTTTGATGCGCGCGTCGAGAAGTCGGGCGAGATCGACGCGCTGCGCCGCCGCCTCGGCCAGCGCCAGACCGTGGTGCGCGCCGTCGCGCTGCTCGCGGCGCGCGGCAAGACCGAGGATCAGGCCTACGAGCAGCTGCGCGCCATGGCGATGGCATGGCGGGTGAGCTTCGAAGAGGCGGCGGACCGGATCGTCGCGGCACACAATCCCGAGCCAGAGGAAGGCAGCGATCATGGCTGACACCACCGCATCCCTTGCCGGCACCGCTCCGGCGGGCGCCCTGCGCCGCCTGCTGCGCCGCAAGCTGGCGCTTTTCGGGCTGGCGATCATCGTTCTGGTGGTCGGCGGCGCGGTTTTCGCGCCGTGGATCGCCCCGTTCGCGCCGGATGAGCAGCTTTTCGAGGGGCTGTCGCTCTATGGCGAGCCGCTGCCGCCGGGCGGGGATTTCCTCATGGGGACGGACCTTCTTGGGCGCGATCTCTTCACCCGCATCCTTTACGGCGCGCGGACCTCGCTGATCATCGGCGTGGTGGCGAACGGCGTGGCGCTGATCATCGGCACGCTCGTGGGCGTTCTGGCGGGCTTCGTGCGCGGCTGGTTCGGCGCGCTGCTGATGCGCTTCACCGATCTGATGATGGCCTTCCCGGCGCTCTTGCTGGCGATCTGCCTTGCGGCGATTTTCCAGCCCTCGCTGTGGATCGTCGCCATGGTCATCGCCCTGGTCAACTGGGTGCAGACCGCCCGCGTGGTCTATACCGAGACCACCAGCCTTGCCGAGCGCGAGTTCATCGCCGCCGAGAAGACCCTCGGCGCCTCGCAGGCCCGCATCCTTTTCCGCCACATCCTGCCGCACCTCATTCCGACGCTGATCGTCTGGGGCACGCTGGGCATCTCGGTCACCGTGCTGCTGGAGGCGACGCTGAGCTTTCTGGGCGTGGGCGTGCAGCCGCCGACCCCCAGCTGGGGCAACATCATCTTCGAGAACCAGACCTACTTCCAGGCAGCCCCCTGGCTGGTGTTCATCCCCGGCGCGGCGATCCTGCTGCTGGCGCTGGCCTTCAACCTCGTGGGCGACGCGCTGCGCGACGTGCTCGACCCGACGCAGAGGGGCAACGACTGATGCTCGGTTACCTGACCCGCCGCCTGATCCAATCTGCGCTGATCCTGCTGGGCGTGAGCTTCATCACCTTCCTGCTGCTCTACGTGCTGCCCGCCGACCCGGTGCGCCAGATCGCCGGGCGCTCGGCCACGGCGCAGACGGTCGAGAACATCCGCCATCAGCTGGGCCTCGATCAGCCGCTGATGGTGCAATACTGGCGCTATCTCACCGGGCTGGTGCAGGGCGACATGGGCCGCAGCTACCTGCAAAAGACCGAGGTCTCGACGCTGATCGCCGCGCGGCTCCCGGCCTCGCTGCTGCTCATGGCAGGCGGGATCGTCTGCGAGCTGCTGATCGGGCTGACGCTGGGCATCGTCGCCGCCGTGTTCCGGGGCCGCCCGCTCGATCAGGGCCTGATGGTGACCAGCTTCGTCGCGGTCTCGGCGCCGCAATTCGTGGTCGGCCTGCTGCTGCTCTATCTCTTTGCGGTGCAGCTGGGGTGGTTCCCCATCGGCGGCTACGGCACCTTTGCCCACCTCGTGCTGCCCGCGGTGACGCTGGGGATCATGGGCTCGGGCTGGTACAGCCGGATGATGCGCTCGTCGATGGTCGACGTGCTGCGGCAGGACTACATCCGCACCGCCCGTGCCAAGGGGCTAACGCGGGGCCGGGTGCTGCTGCGCCACGCGCTGCCCAACGCCATCCTTCCGATCATCGCGATGATCGGCATCGACATCGGTATCTTCATGGGCGGCATCGTCGTCGTCGAGAGCGTCTTCGGCTGGCCCGGCATTGGACAGCTGGCGTGGCAGGCGATCCAGCGCGTCGACATCCCGATCATCATGGGCGTCACCATGGTCTCGGCCACAGCCATCGTGCTCGGCAATCTGCTGGCCGACCTGATCACCCCGTTCATCGACCCGCGCATCAAGCTGCGCTGACCCTCATTACCCCCGGTCCCGCCTATTTTTTAGGGACCACATCCACCACCACTCACGACCCAAAACGACCCAAAGACCACGCACGACAAGACCGGACACCACCACTCACGGACAACGGTCACCACAAGCAACAGGGAAAACGACAAAATGAAAGCACTGCTCACCTCCACCGCGATCCTGCTCGCCTCGGCGATCCCGGCGCTCGCGCAGGACTACACGCCCGATCCCAACGCCACCCCCGGCGGGATGATCACCGTCACCTATAAGGACGATGTCGCCACGCTCGACCCGGCGATCGGCTACGACTGGCAGAACTGGTCGATGATCAAATCGCTGTTCGACGGTCTGATGGACTATGTGCCCGGCACCACCGAACTGCGCCCCGGCCTTGCCGAAAGCTATGAGGTCAGCGAGGACGGCACCGTCTTCACCTTCAAGCTGCGCGAAGGGGTGAAATTCCACAACGGTCGCGAGATGACCGCCGAAGACGTGAAATACTCGCTCGACCGCGTCACCACCCCCGAAACACAGTCGCCCGGCGCGGGCTTCTTCGCCTCCATCGCGGGCTTTGACGAGATCTCCAGCGGCGAAGCCGACACGCTCTCGGGCGTCGAAGTGGTCGACCCGCTGACGGTGAAGATCACCCTCTCGCGCCCCGATGCCACCTTCCTGCACGTGATGGCGCTGAACTTCGCCTCGGTCGTGCCCAAGGAAGCGGTGGACGAATACGGCACCGACTTCGGCAAGCACCCGGTCGGCACCGGCGCGTTCAGCCTTGGCGAATGGACCATCGGTCAGCGCCTCGTGTTCGAAAAGAACGCCGACTACTGGCGCGACGGCGTGCCCTATCTCGACGGCGTGACCTTCGAAGTGGGCCAAGAGCCGATCGTCGCGCTGCTGCGCCTGCAACAGGGCGAGGTGGATGTGCCCGGCGACGGCATCCCGCCGGCGAAATTCCAAGAGGTCATGGGCGATCCGGCGCAGGCCGAGCGCGTGGTCGAGGGCGGCCAGCTGCACACCGGCTATATCACCCTCAACGTCGGCATGGAGCCGCTCGACAAGCTTGAGGTGCGCGAAGCCATCAACATGGCGATCAACAAAGAGCGCATCACCCAGATCATCAACGGCCGCGCGGTGCCCGCGACCCAGCCGTTGCCGCCGTCGATGCCTGGCTACACCGAAGGCTACGAGGGTTATGCCTTCGACGCCGAGGCTGCCAAGGCCAAGCTCGCCGAAGCGGGTCTGGAAGACGGCTTCTCGACCGAGCTTTACGTGATGAACACCGACCCCAACCCGCGCATCGCGCAGGCGATCCAGCAGGACCTGAAGGCGATCGGCGTGGATGTGGAAATCCGCTCGCTGGCGCAGGCCAATGTGATCGAGGCCGGCGGTGCCGGTGAGGCGCCGATGATCTGGTCGGGCGGCATGGCGTGGATCGCCGACTTCCCCGATCCCTCGAACTTCTACGGCCCGATCCTCGGCTGCGCCGGTGCGGGCGAGGGCGGCTGGAACTGGTCGAAGTTCTGCGACGAAAGCATCGACGCCATGGCCACCGAAGCCGACAGCTTCACCGATCCTTCGGCGCCCGAGCGGCTCGAGATGTGGTCGGACGTCTACATGAAGGTGATGGAAGAAGCGCCTTGGGTGCCGGTGTTCAACGAGCAGCGCTACACCATGAAGTCCGAGCGCATGGGCGGCGATGACGCGCTCTACGTCGATCCGGTCTCGATCCCGGTGAACTATGACTACGTCTATGTGACCGAGTGATCCCATGTGCAAACACTGCGATTACACCATCCACGGCGCGCAGCATCATTTCGGCTGGGACAATTCCATTGCCCCGGTCGAGACGGTCGCGCCGGGCAGTACGATCCTGTTCAACTGCATGGATTCTTCGGCGGGCCAGCTTGGCCCGTCGAGCACCGTCGACGACGTGGCGGCGCTCGATTTCGGCAAGATCAACCCGGTCTCCGGCCCGATCTACATCGACGGAGCCGAACCCGGTGACGCGCTGAAAATCACCCTCGAAGGCTTTGCCCCGCGGGTGCAGGAAGGCTCGGCATGGGGCTGGACGGCGAATATTCCGGGCTTTGGCCTTTTGGCCGATCAGTTCACCGACCCGGCGCTGACCCTGTGGAAATATGACGCCGAAACGCTCGCCCCGGCGCTTTGGGGCAGCACCGGCAAGGTGCCGCTGAAGCCGTTCACCGGCACCATCGGCGTCGCGCTGGCCGAGCCCGGCCTGCATTCGATCGTGCCGCCGCGGCGCACGGGCGGCAACCTCGACATCCGCGACATCTCGGCGGGCACGGTGCTCTACCTGCCGGTCGAGGTGGCGGGGGCGCTCTTCTCGGTGGGCGACACCCACGCGGCGCAGGGCGACGGCGAGGTCTGCGGCACCGCCATCGAAAGCCCGATGGATGTGACGCTGACGCTCGATCTGGTGAAGGGCGCGAACCTCAAGATGCCGCGCTTCACCACGGCGGGACCGGTGACCAACCATCTCGACGCCAAAGGCTATGAGGTCACCACCGGCGTCGGGCCCGACCTGATGAGCGGTGCGCGCGACGCGGTGGCGGGCATGGTCGATCTGCTCTGCGCGCAGCACGGCATGTCGGCGGTCGACGCCTATATGCTGGTCTCGACCTGCGGCGATCTGCGGATCTCCGAGATCGTCGACGCGCCGAATTGGGTGGTCTCTTTCTACTTCCCGCGCGCGGTCTTCGAATGACGCATCTGGCGCAAACCATGGCTGCCCCCGTTCAGGGGGCGGCTGCCACCCCGCTGCTGTCGGTTCAAGGGCTGACCGTCTCGGTGCGCGACCGCGGCACGCTGCGGCCCATCGTCGAGGGGCTGAGCTTTGATCTGGCAGCGGGCGAGACGCTGGCCGTCGCCGGGGAGTCGGGTTCGGGCAAATCGATCACCTCGCTGGCGCTGATGGGGCTTTTGCCCAACAACGTCTCGGTCACCTCCGGGCAGGCGCTGCTCGAGGGCACCGATCTTCCCGCGCTGCCCGAGGCCGAGATGCGTGGCCTGCGCGGGGCGAAGGTGGCGATGATCTTTCAGGAGCCGATGACCTCGCTCAACCCGGTGCACCGCATCGGCACGCAGCTGATCGAGGCGATCCGCGCGCATGATCCGCTGCCGCAGCGCGAGGCCCGCGCCGCCGCCGTCGAAGCACTGCGCCGGGTGCGCATCTCCGAGCCAGAGCGCCGCATGGGCCAATATCCGCACGAGCTGTCGGGCGGGATGCGGCAGCGCGTGATGATCGCCATGGCGCTGGCCATGCGCCCGGCGCTGCTGATCGCCGACGAGCCGACCACCGCGCTCGACGTCACCGTGCAGCGCGAGGTGCTGGATCTGCTGCGCGATCTGCAGGCCGAGACCGGCACCGCCATCATCCTCATCACCCATGACATGGGCGTGGTGGCCGAAAGCGCCGACCGCGTGGTGGTCATGAAAGCCGGGCGCATGGTGGAATCCGGCCCAGTGGCGCAGATCTTCGACGCGCCCGCGCAGCCCTACACCCGCGATCTGCTTGCCGCCGTGCCGCGGCTTGGGGCAGGGGCCGCGCGCGCCGCCCCGCTGCCGCCCGAAGCGCCGGTGCCCGTCGCCCGGCTGATCGACGCGCAGGTGCATTTCGACATTGGCGCCAATTTCTTCGGACGCCCGACCCACCGTGTGCATGCGGTCGAGGGGGTGAGCTTTGACATCCGCCCCGGCGAGACCTTCGGCCTCGTCGGCGAGTCCGGCTGCGGCAAATCCACCATCGCCAAGGCGCTGGCAGGCCTCGTGCCGCATCAGGGGCTGATCGAGGTCGCGGGCAAGAAGCTCTCAGAACTGACCGCGCAGGGTCGCAAGGAGATCTGCCGCGACGTGCAGATGGTGTTCCAAGACCCGATGGCCGCGCTCGATCCGCGCATGACCGTGGGCGAGGCGGTGGCCGAGCCACTGCTGATCCACGGCGTCGGCAGCGCCGAAGAGCGCCGCGCCCGTGCCGCCGACCTGTTCCAGCGCGTCGGCCTGACGCCCGAGCAGATGACCCGCTATCCGCATGAGTTTTCCGGCGGTCAGCGCCAGCGCATCTGCGTCGCCCGCGCCTTGGCGCTGAAGCCCCGGCTGATCATCTGCGACGAGAGCGTCTCGGCGCTGGATGTGTCGGTACAGGCGCGGGTTCTGGCTCTGCTCGAAGAGCTGCAGGAAGAGATGGGCGTGTCATACCTCTTCATCAGCCACGACATGGCGGTGGTCGAGAACGTCGTGGACCGGCTGGCGGTGATGTATCTGGGGCAGATCGTCGAGATGGGCACGCGCGATCAGGTCTTTGGCGATCCGCGCCATCCCTACACGCAGCGCCTGCTCGACGCGGTGCCCATCCCCGATCCGTCGCGCAAGGGCCGCGCGCATGTGCGCCCCGCCGGAGAGATGCCGTCCCCGATCCGTCCGCTGGGCGACGCTCCGGCGCGCCTGCCGCTTATCGACGTGGGCGGCGGGCACCTCGTGGCGCAGACTGGTGAAGGGCAGGCTAGCGAAGAGTAGGAGTGGCTAGCGGCAGGGCGAGGCCAGCGTCGGGCCAAGGTCCAGCGGGATCGGATCGGGACCGTAGAGATAGCCGGTGGTGTGGCGCCCCATCCAGTCCATCTCGGTGGCGAAGAGCAGCGCGGCATCATCGGCGACATCTCCGCGGGCGCGGCCCCGGTCTTCGACCACCGTGCCCACTTGGCTGAACCCAAGCTGCTGCATGTAATGCGCCGCGTCGACCATTGCTGCCATCGGAACGCCGCAGTCGTGGCGATAGGAGACAAGCGTCTCGTAGACGTAGAACTCGGGCAGCCAATAGCCGGTGCCGCCGGTGCGCAGGTAGATGCGCGGCTGGTCCTCGCGCCCCTGTGCTTGCCAATGCGCGGCGATCTCGCGCGCGTCCTCGCGCAACATCTGCAGGAAGTCCCCATAGGTGGCGGGGGTGATGAACTCATACTCGGCATAGGCGCGGTCCAGCCCCGGTATCCGCGTCAGCGGCGCCGGGTTGATCCCGACAAAGCCAACCACCGCGATCATCCCCGCCTGCGCTGCCAGCACTGCAGCGGCCAGCCACCGCCGGGCCTCGGGCAGCGCGAGCGCCAGCATGAGGCTGGCGGCCATCAGATAGGGCACGAACAGACGGTAGCCGAACATCATGTGCTGCCCCGAACTGCGGCTGGCATAGACCGCAAACAGCGCAAGGCTGAAGGCGGCCCCGCGCAGGATCGCCCGCGCCAGCAGCGGTTTTGCAGAGATCGACGCGGGGCGCAGCCGCAGGGCGATGAGCCACAGACCCGACAGCAGCACGAAGTTGAGCAGCGCCGACAGGCTGTCGATGCCCGGCCGCCCGCCGTTGGCGAATTTGAGGTAGTAAGACGTCGGAAAAATATCGCCATAATAGCCAGCTGCTAAAACCAGCCAGCCGCCCGCCAGCGCAAGGCAGAGCGCCGCACCGAGCCACAGCGCCGGGCGGCGGTATTCCACGGTCAGCACCGCCAGCAGGATCGGCGCGGTCACCAGAACGCTGTCATAGCGCGTCAGGAACATCAGTCCGGCCAGCAGTCCCAGCCAAATCAGATCGCGCGGGCGCGCGCCGCCGGTCCCGCTGATCACCACCAGTCGCGCGGTAAACAGCGTGGCAAGGCAGCACAGCAGCGGGGTTTCCAGCCCGCCCACCGTCCAGAGCGCCACAAAGGGCGACAGCAGCGAGGCGGCGGTGAAGATCACGAAGGCGCTGCCGCGGATCCCGGTCTCGCGCAGCGCCACGGCCCAGCCTGCAAGCACCAGCAGCGGTGCCAGCAGGCGGTAGCTTTCCACCGGGGCCAGCCCAAAGCTCGCCAGCGCCGCCTCGATCAGCGCATGCAGCGGCGAGGTCAGAGCCGAGACCTGCTCGCCGATATTGTAGACCAGCCCATGCCCGGCGGCAGCATTGCGCGCATAGCGCCCGACGATGAAGGCGTCATCCGCCGCGAACGGCCAATAGAGCGCGCAGAGCGCCACGAAAACCAGCGCGGCCGCCGCGATGAGCAGCGGGTGTGGCGCTTTGGTGCCGCGCGGGGCGTGTGGGGCATAATCTGTCATGCCCGCGATCTTGCTCGCCTTTAAGGCGATAAAAAGGCAGCAAATTGTAAAGAATTGACTTGATCCATCCGCGCAACCGTTTTGCGCGCGGGCTCAGAGGTCTTCGAGCGAGGACATGAACTTGGAGAAAAGCTCTCCTTGCGAGCTGACGCCAAGCTTGCCGTAAATGTTGCGCCGGTGGATGCGCACCGTGCCCGAGGCGATGCCGAGCGCGCGGCCACTGGCGTCGGCGGAATAGCCCTTGAGCATATATTCCACCACTTCCGCCTCGCGCGGGGTCAGCAGGTTGCGCCCGAAGCGCTGGAAGGCGTCGTCGATCAGTTGCGGCAGGCGCGGCGGTGCCGAGGCGGGACGCTCCGAGAACTCCTCGATCAGCCCCGACCAGTGCCGCCGCGCGGCGGATTCGACAAAGGGGAAGATGGTCTGCAGATCGCGAAATTCCCGCGCCGAGAACGCCTTGTGCTCGCGCATCGCCGAGATCACCACGCTCACATCTTGGCCGACGTCGACGATGAAGCCTATTTCTTCGGCAAGTCCGGTCTGCACATAGTAGTTGCGAAAATATTCGGCCTGATAGAACCGGTCCGGCGCCAGATCGCGCAGACGCACCAGCCGCGACGTCGTGGGGGCCGCCGAATGCAGGTAGAACGGGTCCAGAAGATAGGGGCCCTCCTGATAGTCGTCGACCATCACCCGGCGCTTCGCAGCAGGAAAATCGTCATATAAATCAAGGGGTCGGCTGTCGCGATAATAGGCGAAAGTGACGGTGAACTCGAACGGCACGATGCAGCGCATCGCATCGGTCAGCGCCTTGGCAAATCCTGCCGTGCCAAGCGTCTCGAGGACCTTGGCGCTGGCGATCACCCATTCTTCCATCTGTGGTTTCATCGCGACCTATGCCCTTTGAGGTATATACAGCCATCCGCTCTTTTCGTAGCGTTTTTGGAAAGTACGGCATATGCCGCTTGGCGCAAGGTAAATCCGACCCGCAGGCAGGCAAAGGATAAGCCGACGGGGAGAAAGATGATTCAGGAACCGACGATGGCCGAAGCCTCCACCACTCACATACGCACAGCAGAGGCCGTGGCGGAATTTGTCGGCGCGACCAAGCGCTTCGGCGAGGTCGTTGCCGCCGACCGCATCGATCTGCGGATCCGGCGCGGCGAGTTTCTGTCCTTCCTCGGGCCATCGGGCTGCGGCAAGACGACGGCGCTGCGCATGCTGGCGGGTTTCGAAAGCCCGACCGAGGGCGAGGTGCTGATCGACGGGCGCGACGTGTCTTCGGTCCCCGCCTACAAGCGCCCGGTGAATATGGTGTTCCAGCATTACGCGCTGTTTCCGCATATGACCGTGGCGCAGAACGTCGGCTACGGGCTGCGCCAGCGCCGCCCGCGTCTGGCCAAGCGCGAGATCGAGCTGAAGGTCGCCAAGGCGCTGGCCACGGTGCGGCTGGCCGATTTCGGACCGCGCCGTATCTGGGAAATGTCGGGCGGCCAGCAACAGCGCGTCGCGCTCGCACGGGCCATCGTCAACGAGCCGAAGATCCTGCTGCTCGACGAGCCGATGGCGGCGCTCGACGCCAAGCTGCGCGGCGAGATGCAGCGTGAGCTTCTGGAGCTTCAGCGCAGCCTTGGGATCACCTTCGTTCTGGTCACCCACGATCAGGAAGAGGCGCTCGCCATGTCCGACCGCATCTGCATCATGGGCAAGGGGCGCATCGCGCAGGTGGGCAGCCCGCAAGAGCTCTACGACCGTCCCCGCAGCCGCTATGTCGCCGATTTCGTCGGCAAGGCGAACATCGTCTCGGCGCAGATCACCGGGCGGCAGGGCGGTATGGCGCAGGCGGTTCTGGGCAATGGCGTGAAGGTCGTGCTGCGCGACGAGCCGGGCGACACGCGCCAGACGGCAGAGGTCGCCGTGCGCCCCGAGGCGCTCTCGCTCGCCCCGCGGGACGCCGCTGTCCCCGCGGGGACAGCCGCTGTCCCCGGCCGCGTCACCCATCGCACATTTCTGGGCGATCACACCGAATACCTGCTGAGCGCCGATCGTATCGGCCCGCTTCAGGTCAATATCCCGCGACAGGCCGAAAGAGTTCTGGGCGGGCATGACGTGGGCGCCTCCGTCCATGTCCTCTGGCCGGAGGGAACGGGACTCGTTCTCGCCGCCGACGACTGAAGACATTTAGATAAGTCAAAGTCCAACAAGGGAAAATCGAGATGAAAGACGATAATACGCCGATCTCGCGCAAGGCGTTCATGGAAGAGCTGCGGCGCTATCAGAAGGGCTCGGTCACGCGCCGGCACTTCCTTGGGGTGACCGGTCTCGGCGCCGCCGCAGCGGTCATGGGCGGCGCCATGCCGGGGCTTCTGCCGAGCCGCGCCCGCGCGCAGGACATCGGCGACCGGGTGGTGCTGGCGACTTGGCCGAACTACCACGACCCCGCTGATTTCGACATGTTTACCGATAAGACCGGTGCCTATACGCAGGTCAACGTTTTCGGCTCGAACGAGGAGATGCTGGCGAAGATTCAGGCGGGCGGTTCGGGCTGGGACGTGTTCGTTCCCACCAACTATGCCATCCCGACCTATGTCGAAGCCGATCTCATCGAGCCGCTCGATCTGTCGAAGATCCCCAATTACGACGCGGCGGCCTTCGACAAGCGCTTCTCGGATGCGGGCACCATCGACGGCGTCGTCTACGGTGTGCCGAAGAACCGGGGCACCACCGGCATCGCCTTCAACTCGGACAAGACCGGCGGCGTGGTCGACAGCTGGAAAGCCTTCTTCGACGGTGCCCGCGACGCGTGGGATGGCCGGGTGATGGTGCATGACTACCAGCTCACCACCATCGGCAACGCCCTGTGCTACCACGGGTTCTCGTTCAACTCGGTGGACCCCGAGGAACTGGCGCAGGCCGAGAAGCTGCTGATCGACGTGAAGCCGCATCTCTATGCCATTTCCTCGGACTACCAGCCCGCGATGCGCAACGGCGATGCGTGGCTGACCATGTGCTGGACCGGCGACGGCAAGCAGATGAACACCGACATGCCCGAGATTGGTTTTGCGCTCGCCAAGGAAGGCGGCGAGATCTGGTCGGATTATTACGCCATCCCCAAGGACGCGCCCCACAAGGAAGCGGCCTATGCGCTGATCAACTTCCTGCTCGATCCGGAAGTGAACGCCCGCGAAGCGCTCGCCCATGGCTATCCGGTCGCCGACAGCCGCACCAATGCGCTGCTGCCCGAGGATCTGCTGAACGATCCGATCATCTACCCGGCCGCAGAGGCGCTGAGCCCGCTGGAATTCGGCGCGGCGGTGACCCTGACCGATCCGAACCGTGCCGAACTGATGGCGCGCTTCAAGTCGGCGTAAAACCAAAGACGGAGACGGACGATGGCCATGACCCAATCGAGGGCGCGAGCGCTGCTGCTGACACCGGCAGGGCTGTGGTATGCGGCGATGCTGCTGCTGCCGCTGGCTGTCGTCTTGATCTTCTCTTTCGGCGAGCGCAGCGCTATCGGCGGCTACGCTCCCGGCTTCACCTTCGAGCAATACGCCAACCTGCCGGCGCGTTTCGCGGCCTTCCGCAACACCCTCACCCTCGCGCCGGTGGGAACCATCGCGGCTTTGCTCATCGCCTATCCGCTGGCCTATTTCCTTGCGGTTAAGGTGAGCCCGAAATGGAAGACCATGCTGCTGGTGCTGGTGATCGTGCCGTTCTGGACTTCAATCCTCATCCGCTCTTACGCGTGGATCTTCCTGCTCGGCGGCAAGGGCATCCCGGCGCTGCTCGAGGCCATCGGCTTTGACGATGTGCGGCTGCTCAACACCCCCTTCGCGGTGCTGGTGGGCATCGTCTACGGCTATCTGCCGCTGATGGTCTTCCCGATCTACGTGGCGCTGGAGAAGCTCGACCAGCGGCTGCTGGAGGCCGCCGCCGATCTGGGGACGCCGCCGTGGCGCGCCTTTCTGCAGATCACCCTGCCGCTGTCGATGCCCGGCGTTTTGACCGGCTCGATGCTGGTGTTCATCCTGCTCATGGGCGAGTTCCTGATCCCGGCGATCCTTGGCGGCGGCAAAGTGTTCTTTGTCGGCAACGCGCTGGTCGATCTCTTCCTGCAGTCGCGCAACTGGGCCTTTGGCTCGGCGGTGGCGGTGGCGCTGGTGGTTATCATGCTGATCACCGTCGGCATCTACACCCGCCTCGTGAAGCGTTTCGGCGCCAGCCGCGACGACGTCGGCCTGATGTGAGCCCCCGGAGACCCTGATGAGACTCTACGCTTTGGCGGTCTACGCCTTTCTCTACCTGCCGATCGGCATCATCGCGCTGTTCTCCTTCTCGGCGGGGCGCTCGGCCTCGCAGATGCAGGGCTTCTCGCTGCAATGGTACGGGCGGGCGCTGAACAACCCCTTCGTGATGGAGGCGCTCTGGACCTCGGTGCGCGTCGCGTTTCTGTCGGCGCTGCTGGCGACGGTGGTGGGCACGATGGCGGCGCTGGCGCTGACCGGGATGCGCGGACGCATGCGCAAGGTTTTTGACCTCTTGGTGCAGATCGCGGTGATGATCCCCGGCATCGTCATCGGCATCGCAACACTGATCGCGCTGGTCTCGGTGTTCGATCTGGTGAATCCGTGGCTCGAGGCCCTGACCGGCTGGAAACTGTCGCTGGGCACGGGCTCGCTGATCGGTGCGCATGGGCTTTTCACCATGTCGCTTGTGGTGCTGCTGGTGCGCGGGCGGATGGAGACGCTGGACGGCGCGCTGATCGAGGCCTCTGGCGATCTTGGCGCGACGCCGATGGGCACCTTCTGGCAGGTGACCTTCCCGCAGATCCTGCCCGCGATCCTCGCCGGCTTCCTGCTCGCCTTCACCTTCAGCTTCGACGATTTCATCATCGCCTTCTTCGTCGCGGGCGCCAAGACCACGCTGCCGATCTACGTCTTCTCGTCGATCCGCCGCGGCGTGACCCCCGAGATCAACGCGATCGGCACGATGGTCATGGCGGCCTCGCTGCTCATGCTGATCGTCGCGCAGGTGCTGCTGCGGCGCTCGCAGGCGCAAGCCCGCCCCTAATTCAGAACTTCAGGAGATACCCATGCTGAAAGATCGTGTCGCACTGGTGACCGCCGCCGGATCGGGGATCGGGCGCGCTGGTGCCGTGGCCATGGCCCACGAGGGCGCCTATGTGGTGGTGACCGACCTGCGGGGCGCCTTGGCCGCCGAGACGCTGGTCGAGATCGAACGCATTGGTGGGCGCGGCGAGGCGCTGGAGCTCGATGTGCGCGACGATGCGGCGGTCGAGGGCTGATTGACCGGGTGGCGAAGGACCACGGAAGGCTCGACGTGCTGCACAGCCACGCGGGCATTCAGATCGAGGGCAAGGTCGAAGACGTCAGCCCGTCGCAGATGGATGCGGCATGGGCGCTGAACGTGCGGGCACATTTCGTCGCTTCGCGCGCGGTGATCCCGCATATGCGCGCGCAGGGCGGCGGGTCGGTGATCATCACCGCGTCGAACTCGGGCTGCCAATACGATCGCGGCATGGTCTCCTACGCCACCACCAAACATGCGGCCGTGGCGATGGTGAAGCAGATGGCGGTGGATTACGCGCGCGAGAAGATCCGCTTCAACGCGCTTTTGTCCCGGCTTTGTCGACACGCCCTTCAACTTGGGGGTTCGAAAAAGCAGATGGGCGGGGCGCGCGGCGCTGGAGAGCTATGTCGCCGACACCATTCCCATGGGCCGCTGGGCCAGCACCGAGGAGATCGCCGAGGGCATTCTCTACCTCGCCTCCGACCGGTCGGCCTTCGTCACCGGGCTGGCGCTGGTGATCGACGGCGGCGAGATTCTCTGATCCGGCGCGGCCCGTTTGGGGCCGCACCGATGTGTGTCTGCGCGATCAGTTCAGCAGCTCTGCCACCGCGCCAACCACGGCGAGGATTTCGCGCGTGTCGTCATCGACGCGGTAAAGCTGGCCGTCCTTCTTGTAGTAGCTGACGCCGCGCCTCTTGGCTGAGACCATGCGCCTTGGGATCCGAGATCTTCTCGCCCCCGTCGAAATGCGCGCCGCGCGCCATCGGGCGCAGAAGATTGCGGGCGGAGGATTTCGCGCTCGCCTGTTTGGCGGTTGGGCTGGCCTGCTGGGCGGGGGCTTTGGCTGCTGCTGCTTGCCCTGCTGCTGACCTTTTGGGCCTGAGCGCCATGGCCGTTTGCCGGGGCGCTGCAGGTGGCTTTGGAACCACCGGCGTTGCAGTCCTTGCCTTGTGCGCTGGCGATACCTGCGGGCAGCGCGATCATGGCCGCGCCGATGAGGCCGAGGGTGAAGTTGCGCAACATATGTCTTTCTCTTCATGGGTTGGAGGTTCTACGGACAGTCCCTGGCTTTCCGTCGCCTCCGATTGAGTTTTTTCCCTTGGCGCCCAAAGTTATGTCTTCCGGACGCCCACCTGTTAGCTGCTGCCGGTCGCGCTCACACCCGCGCCTGCGCCGATGGCGATTTGCAGCGTCGCCCATTCCTTGGCCGCGTCATTGCGGGCCGAGCGGCGCTGATCCGTGCCGAGGCGGCGGACCGGTCGGTATCGAGAAGATCGAGCAGGGTGTCGCCCCGCCACGATAATTGTCCCGCGCCAGCCCCAGCGCCCGCTCGTAGGAGGCGGCGGAGGTCTGCAGCGCATTGGACTTTTGCCGATAGAGGCTGAGGTTGGACTGCGCCACCTGCACGTCCTCGACCGCGCCGCGCACCGAAGAGCGCAGTCGATCTCGGCCTGCCGCGCCTCCGAGATGGCCGCGTCGCGCTTGGCCGAGAGCAACCCCTGATTGAGCAGCGCAGCGACAGGGCGGGGCCAAAAGTTCCAGCTGCTGGTGCCGGATGGTACGCCAAGATCGCCGCTGAGGGTCAGCGAGGGCAGCCGGTCCGCCTCGGCCACG